>NZ_JAMLIG010000004.1 GCF_023954305.1 Mesorhizobium sp.
TGACCTTGTTCTTCCGCTCGCCCTCGGTGATGATGCCCTTGTTGAACTGGGCCTCGACCTCGGCGATCTTCTTGCGGGTTTCGGACACGATGTCCTTCTTCGCCGTCGGGATGATCATGTCGTCAATACCGATGGAGATGCCGGCCTGGAAGGCGGTCTGGAATCCGAGTTCCTTGAGTTTGTCGAGCGTCTCGACCGTGACAGCCTCGGCGGACACCTTGTAAGTGTTGAGGATGAGGTCGCCCAGCTTGGCCTTAGGCACCGGGAAGTTCACGAAGCCCAGCCCTTCGGGCCAGATTTGATTGAAGATCACGCGGCCGACCGTGGTGCGGAGGTGCCGCTTGTCCTTGTTGCCATAGACGGTTTCACGGCCGAAATCGGGATTCGGAATGTCGACCCAATCGTGCACGCGAACGGCGCCATCGGCCTTGGCAAAGAGCACTTCCTGCGTGCCGCTGAGCAGCGGCACATGGGCGCCCTTGGCCGGCTTTTTGCGCGGCTCGATGGTGAGATAGTAGGCGCCAAGCACGATGTCCTGTGACGGCGTGAGGATCGGCTTGCCGGAGGACGGAGAGAAGATGTTGTTCGTCGCCATCATCAGGAGCTTGCACTCCATGATCGCCTCGAGCGAAAGCGGCACATGCACGGCCATTTGGTCGCCGTCGAAGTCCGCGTTGTAGGCGGTGCAAACGAGCGGGTGGATGCGGATGGCTTCGCCCTCGATAAGCACCGGTTCAAAGGCCTGGATCGAGAGGCGGTGCAGGGTCGGCGCGCGATTGAGCAGCACCGGGTGCCCCTTGGTGACTTCCTCCAAAATGTCCCACACCTCGGGGGATTTCTTCTCGATCATCTTGCGGGCACCGCGAACGGTGTGCACGAAGCCGAGCTCCTTGAGGCGGCGGATGATAAACGGCTCGAAGAGCACAAGCGCCATCTTCTTCGGCAGACCGCACTGGTTGAGCTTGAGCTCGGGACCAATGACGATGACGGAGCGGCCGGAGTAGTCGACGCGCTTGCCGAGCAGGTTCTGGCGGAAGCGGCCCTGCTTGCCCTTCAGCATGTCGGACAGCGACTTCAGCGGCCGCTTGTTGGCGCCGGTGATGACGCGGCCGCGGCGGCCGTTGTCGAACAGGGCGTCGACGGCCTCCTGCAGCATGCGCTTCTCGTTGCGGATGATGATGCCGGGCGCGCGCAGTTCGATCAGCCGCTTCAGACGGTTATTGCGGTTGATGACGCGGCGATAGAGATCGTTGAGATCGGAGGTCGCGAAGCGGCCGCCGTCCAGCGGAACGAGCGGACGCAGGTCCGGCGGGATGACCGGGATGATCTTCATGATCATCCATTCCGGACGGTTGCCCGACTCGATGAAGTTCTCGACCACCTTGAGGCGCTTGAGCAGCTTCTTCTGCTTGAGGTCCGACGTGGTCGTTGCAAGATCGTCGCGCAGATCGACCGCGATCTTCTCGAGCTCCATCGACGCCAGCAGCTCATGGATCGCCTCGGCGCCGATCATGGCGGTGAACTGGTCCTCGCCGAAATTGTCGACGGCGGTCATGTACTCTTCCTCGGACAGCAGCTGATGCTGCTTGAGGTCGGTCAGGCCCGGCTCCGTGACGATGTAGTTCTCGAAGTAGAGAACGCGTTCGATGTCCTTGAGCGTCATGTCGAGCAGCGTGCCGATGCGGCTCGGCAGCGACTTCAGGAACCAGATATGGGCGACGGGCGCGGCCAGCTCGATATGGCCCATGCGCTCGCGGCGGACGCGCGAAAGGGTGACCTCGACGCCGCACTTCTCGCAGATGATGCCCTTGTATTTCATGCGCTTGTACTTGCCGCACAGGCACTCGTAGTCCTTGATCGGGCCAAAGATGCGCGCGCAGAACAGGCCGTCACGCTCGGGCTTGAACGTGCGGTAGTTGATCGTTTCCGGCTTCTTGATCTCGCCGAACGACCAGGACAGGATCTTGTCGGGGCTCGCGAGCGAAATCCGGATGGAATCGAACACCTGGGCGGGAGCCTGGGTATTGAAGAGATTCATGACCTCTTGGTTCATGCCGTTCTCCTGTTGGGGACCGAAGCCCCTCTGAATGCGTCGGGGCTGGACTGGCCCCCTCGTCTGGCGGAACGAACCGCCGCATCGAAACCTGTGGCGCGCCGCGGACCGGGTCCGCGGCGCGGCTTTTCCTGCTCGCTACTCGGCCGCGTCCGGCAGTTGCACCAGCACCTCGTCGACGCGGGAATCCTCGAGTTCCACGTTGAGGCCGAGCGAGCGCATTTCCTTGACGAGAACGTTGAAGCTTTCGGGGATGCCCGCTTCGAACGTATCGTCGCCGCGCACGATCGCCTCGTAGACCTTGGTGCGGCCGGCGACGTCGTCCGACTTGACCGTCAGCATCTCCTGCAGCGTGTAGGCGGCGCCGTAGGCTTCCAGCGCCCAGACCTCCATCTCGCCGAAGCGCTGGCCGCCGAACTGCGCCTTGCCGCCCAGCGGCTGCTGGGTAACGAGCGAGTACGGCCCGATCGAACGCGCGTGGATCTTGTCGTCCACGAGATGGTGGAGCTTCAAGATATAGATGTAGCCCACCGTCACCTTGCGGTCGAAAGGCTCGCCCGTGCGGCCGTCGTAGAGCGTCGACTGGCCACTGGTGTCGAGCCCCGCCTCGGTCAGGAAGCGGTTGATGTCGGCCTCGTTGGCGCCGTCGAAGACGGGCGTGGCGATCGACACGCCGTGCTTCATCTGGTCGGCGAGACGCAGGATCGACTCCTCGTCATACTGGCGGACCGGCTCGTTGCGATTGTCGGCCGGAACGACCTTCTCGATGGTCTGACGAAGCGGCTTGATATCACCGCCCTGCCTGTAGGCCTCGATCATGTCGCCGATCTTCTTGCCCATGCCGGCGCAGGCCCATCCGAGGTGGGTTTCGAGAATCTGGCCGACATTCATGCGGCTCGGCACGCCGAGCGGGTTGAGCACGACGTCGACATGGGTGCCGTCCTCGAGGAACGGCATGTCCTCGACCGGAACGATGCGGCTGACCACGCCCTTGTTGCCGTGGCGGCCGGCCATCTTGTCGCCGGGCTGGATCTTGCGCTTCACCGCGACGAAGACCTTGACCATCTTCATGACGCCCGGAGGCATCTCGTCGCCGCGCTGCACCTTCTCGACCTTGTCCATGAAGCGCTGCTCGAGCGCCTTCTTGGAATCGTCGTACTGGCCGCGCAGAGCCTCGATATCGCCCTGGACCTTCTCGTCTTCCACGGCGAACTGCCACCACTGCGACCGCGGATACTCGTCAAGCGTCTCCTTCGAGACCTTAGAGCCTTTCTTGAAGCTCTTGGGTCCGGCGATGGCATCCTTGCCCGCCAGCATCTCGGCCAGGCGGCCGTAGACGTTGCGGTCGAGGATCGCCTGCTCGTCGTCGCGGTCCTTGGCCAGGCGCTCGATTTCCTCGCGCTCGATCGCCATGGCGCGCTCGTCCTTCTCCACGCCGTGGCGGTTGAAGACACGCACTTCGACGACCGTGCCGAAAGTTCCGGGAGGCATGCGCATCGACGTGTCGCGCACGTCCGACGCCTTCTCGCCGAAGATGGCGCGCAGGAGCTTTTCCTCCGGCGTCATCGGGCTTTCGCCCTTCGGCGTGATCTTGCCGACCAGGATGTCGCCCGGCTGCACCTCGGCGCCGATGTAGACGATACCGGCCTCGTCGAGGTTCTTCAGCGCTTCTTCCGACACGTTCGGAATGTCGCGCGTGATTTCCTCGGGTCCGAGCTTGGTGTCGCGGGCCATGACCTCGAACTCCTCGATATGGATCGAGGTGAAGACGTCGTCGGCGACGATACGCTCGGACAGAAGGATCGAGTCTTCGTAATTATAGCCGTTCCACGGCATGAAGGCGACGAGCACGTTGCGACCGAGCGCCAGATCGCCGAGATCGGTCGAAGGACCGTCAGCGATGATATCGCCCTTCTCGATCCGGTCGCCCATCTTCACCAGCGGACGCTGGTTGATGCAGGTGTTCTGGTTCGAGCGCTGGAACTTCATCAGCCGATAGATGTCGACGCCGGATTTGCCGGACTCGAGATCCTCGGTCGCGCGGATGACGATACGTGTCGCATCCACCTGGTCGACGATGCCGGTGCGCCGGGCGGCGATGGCGGCGCCGGAGTCACGAGCGACGATCGGCTCCATGCCGGTGCCGACGAACGGCGCCTCGGCGCGAACCAGCGGCACGGCCTGACGCTGCATGTTCGAGCCCATCAGCGCGCGGTTGGCGTCGTCGTTCTCGAGGAACGGGATAAGCGCCGCGGCGACCGACACCATCTGCTTCGGCGACACGTCCATCAGGTCGACATTGTCGCGCGGCGTCATCATCACCTCGCCGGCGTTGCGGCAGATGACGAATTCGTCGACGAAACGTCCGTCCTTGTCGAGCTCGGCGTTGGCCTGCGCCACATAGTGCTTGGCCTCTTCCATCGCCGACAGGTAGACGACCTCGTTCGAGATCTTGCCGTCCACGATCTTCCGGTAAGGGCTCTCGATGAAGCCGTATTTGTTGACGCGGGCGAAGGTCGCCAGCGAATTGATCAGGCCGATGTTCGGGCCTTCCGGCGTCTCGATCGGGCAGATGCGGCCGTAGTGCGTCGGATGCACGTCGCGCACCTCGAAGCCGGCGCGCTCGCGGGTCAGACCGCCCGGTCCGAGCGCCGACAGACGGCGCTTGTGGGTGATCTCGGACAGCGGGTTGGTCTGGTCCATGAACTGCGAAAGCTGCGAGGAACCGAAGAACTCGCGCACGGCGGCGGCCGCCGGCTTGGCGTTGATCAGATCCTGCGGCATGACCGTGTCGATCTCGATCGAGGACATGCGTTCCTTGATCGCGCGCTCCATGCGCAGCAGGCCGACGCGGTACTGGTTCTCCATCAGCTCGCCGACGGAACGGACGCGGCGGTTGCCGAGATTGTCGATGTCGTCGATCTCGCCCTTGCCGTCGCGCAGTTCGACCAGCGTCTTGACCACCGCGAGGATGTCCTCCTTGCGCAGCACGCGCATGGTGTCCTCGGTCTTGAGCTCGAGGCGCATGTTCATCTTGACGCGGCCGACGGCCGACAGGTCGTAACGCTCGGCGTCGAAGAACAGCGACTTGAACATGGCTTCCGCCGTGTCGAGCGTCGGCGGCTCGCCGGGACGCATGACGCGGTAGATGTCGAACAGCGCGTCCTGGCGGCTCTCGTTCTTGTCGATCGCCAGCGTGTTGCGGATGTAGGCGCCGACATTGACGTGATCGATGTCGAGCACGTTGATCTCGCTCACGCCCGACTCGATCAGGTCGAGCAGGTTGCCCTTGCGCTGGCCCTTGGCGTCGACCGTCAGGTCGAGCTCGTCGCCGGCCTCGAGATAGATCTCGCCGGTCTCGGGGTTGACGATGTCCTCGGCGATATAGGACCCGATCAGGTCGTCGAGCGTTGCCTTGATGGCCTTCAAGCCCTTCTCGGCGAGCTGTCGCGCCTGACGGACGGTGATCTTCTTGCCGGCCTCGACCACGACCTCGCCGGTGTCGGCGTCGATCATGTCGGTGACGGCCTTGCGGCCGCGGAAGCGGTCCGGCGAGAACGGCACGCGCCAGTCGTCGCCGTCGCGCTCGTAGGTCAGCGTGTTATAGAAGGTCGACAGGATCTCCTCGCCGTCCATGCCGAGCGCCATCAGCAGGCTCGTCACAGGGATCTTGCGGCGGCGGTCGATGCGGGCATGCACGATGTCCTTGGAATCGAACTCGATGTCGAGCCAGGAGCCGCGATAGGGGATGACGCGCGCGGCAAACAACAGCTTGCCCGAGGAATGCGACTTGCCCTTGTCGTGGTCGAAGAAGACGCCCGGCGAACGGTGCATCTGCGAGACGATCACGCGCTCGGTGCCGTTGACGATGAAGGTGCCGTTCGACGTCATGAGCGGCATGTCGCCCATGTAGACGTCCTGCTCCTTGATGTCCTTGATCGACTTCGCCCCGGTGTCCTCGTCGACATCGAACACGATCAGGCGCAGCGTCACCTTCAGCGGCGCAGCGTAGGTCAGGTCGCGCTGGCGGCACTCGTCGACGTCGAACTTCGGCGCTTCGAACTCGTATTTGACGAATTCGAGCATGGACGCGCCGGAAAAGTCGGAGATCGGGAATACCGACTTGAATACCGCCTGCAATCCCTCGTCCGGACGTCCACCTTCGGGCTCGTCGACCATCAGAAACTGGTCGTAGGAAGCCTTCTGAACCTCGATCAGGTTCGGCATCTCCGCAACTTCCGGGATCTTTCCGAAAAAGCTGCGAACCCGCCTGCGACCGTTGAACGTGTGGGTCTGGGCCATCGTCGCTCCTTGCTGCCTTACTGGCTATCCTACGGCCGCGCGCGAGACGCGCTGCGGCATTTCAAAAACGGTCAAAAACCCGTTTTCGGAAGGCCGTTCCCGGCCCTCGGAAAAGGGGTTTCCGCTACTCGCCCAATACGCGGGCTCCCTCGCCAGCGAGGGACGGCGGACGGCGGCATCGCCGCCCGCCGACACGCGTGGTTACTTCAGGTCGACCTTGGCGCCGGCTGCTTCGAGCTGGGCCTTGATCTTGTCGGCATCCGCCTTGTTGACGGCTTCCTTGACGGCCTTCGGAGCGCCTTCGACCAGGTCCTTGGCTTCCTTGAGGCCGAGGCCGGTGATCGCGCGGACTTCCTTGATCACATTGATCTTCTGCGCGCCGGCATCTGTCAGGATGACGTCGAACTCGGTCTTCTCCTCGACCGGAGCAGCGGCGGCGGCGGCACCGCCGGCAGCGGCGGCGACGGCCACCGGAGCGGCAGCGGAAACGCCCCACTTCTCTTCGAGCATCTTGGACAGCTCGGCCGCCTCTAGGACGGTCAGGCTGGACAGGTCTTCAACGATCTTGGTGAGATCAGCCATTTTTCAGTTCCTTCAGTTGGTTCGTTTGCGTGTTGGTTAGGGCAGCGAGGACCAGCCTCATGCCGCCTCGTCCTTCCGGGCATAGGCGCCGAATACGCGGGCAAGCTGAGCTGCCGGCGCATTGACGACTTGGGCGATCCTGGTTGCCGGCGTCTTGATCATGCCGACGATCTTGGCGCGCAGCTCGTCCAGCGACGGCATGGTGGCCAGAGCCTTCACACCGTCGGCGTCCAGAGCAGTCGCTCCCATCGCGCCGCCGAGGATGACGAGCTTGTCATTCCCCTTGGCGAAATCGGAGGCGACCTTCGGCGCCGCAACCGGATCCTCCGCATAGGCGATGAGGGTCTGTCCCTTGAACAGGCCCTTGATGCCTTCGGAGTCCGTACCCTGAAGGGCGATGATGGCGAGACGGTTCTTCGCTACCTTGACGGTGCCGCCGGCGGCGCGCATTTTCGACCTGAGGTCGTTCATTTGCGCCACGGTCAGACCGGCATAGTGGGCCACGACGACTGAACCGGTGTTCTTGAACACCTCGTTCAGGCCCGTGACGAATTCGCGCTTTTCCGCTCTTTCCACTGCCACTCTCCAGTTGGCAGCCTCTCCCGGAGGATCGGCTGCCGGTTGCCTTCTGTCGCGCAGGACATCCATTTCCGGATCTCCCGAACGACGCTCGAGGATCCTGTCCCCTTTTCGTCGTGGCGGTCTCCCGCCACGCTGACAAAAGGCACACGCGGTTCGAACCAAACCAGACGCCCTCGGGCGTCGAAATCCGGGTCGATCCCCGTCTCATGCAGGCCCGGTCGGCTTAAGGAGAGACCCTCTCCACCTGCAATCTCGGACAGGAGACCGGAGGTTTCCCTCCGGCTTCCCGGCCCCGTTGCCGGGACCGGAATTCTTGTCGGAACAGCGCCTTATGCGCCGTTCCTCATGCCGCTCAGCTGGCGCTGAGCGTGGCCACGTCGATCTTCAGCCCGGGGCCCATCGTCGAGGTGAGCGACACCTTCTTGACGTAGTTGCCCTTGGCCCCCGTCGGCTTGGCCTTGATTACCGCGTCGGCGAAGGCGCGGATGTTCTCCTCGATCGCGTTCGCGTCGAACGAGACCTTGCCCACGCCGCCATGCACGATGCCGGCCTTCTCGACGCGGAACTCGACAGCTCCGCCCTTCGACGCCTTCACCGCGCCGGCCACGTCCGTGGTCACGGTGCCGACCTTCGGGTTCGGCATCATGCCGCGCGGGCCGAGCACCTTGCCGAGACGGCCGACCAGCGGCATCATGTCCGGCGTGGCGATGCAGCGGTCGAAATTGATCTCGCCCTTCTGGACAACCTCGACCAGGTCTTCCGCACCGACAAGATCGGCGCCGGCGGCGGTCGCCTCTTCGGCCTTGGCACCGCGGGCGAACACCGCGACGCGGACGGTGCGGCCCGTGCCGTTCGGCAGGTTCACCACGCCGCGCACCATCTGGTCCGCATGACGCGGATCGACGCCGAGGTTCATCGCCACCTCGATCGTCTCGTCGAACTTCACGCTCGCCCGCTCCTTGAGCAGCTTCACGGCGTCCGACAGGGCGTAGCTCTTGTTCGGGTCGATCCCCTCACGCGACTTCGCAACTCGCTTCGAAAGCTTTGCCATGATCTCAGCCCACCACTTCCAGGCCCATCGACCGGGCGGAACCTTCGACCATGCGCATCGCCGCCTCGACGTCGTTCGCGTTCAGATCCTTCATCTTGGCTTCGGCGATCTCACGCACCTTGGCGCGGCTCACCTGGCCGGCGACTTTCTTGCCGGGCTCCTTCGAGCCCGAGTCGAGGCCGGCCGCCTTCTTCAGGAAGTAGCTCACCGGAGCCGTCTTCATGACGAAGGTGAACGACTTGTCGGCGTAATAGGTGATGACCACCGGAACCGGCGATCCCTTTTCCATCTCCTGGGTCTGGGCGTTGAACGCCTTGCAGAACTCCATGATGTTGATGCCGCGCTGACCAAGCGCCGGGCCGATCGGCGGGGACGGCGTGGCCGATCCTGCCTTGACCTGGAGCTTGAGCTGGCCTGCAACTTTCTTAGCCATTTCTCATCTGCCCTTGTTTCATGCCGGACATCTTCGCGACGCCGGCGGTTGCAGTTCGGTGGTGCGGGACGCTCGGCCGGCAAAAGCCGCCATCCCTCCCACCAGCAAGACCGTTCGGCATAGGCCGAACGCTCTCCGGTCAGGCCTTTTCGACCTGGCCGAATTCGAGATCGACGGGCACGGCGCGCCCGAAGATCGACACTTCCACCTTGAGCCGCGCCCGCTCCTCGTCGACTTCCTGGACGAAGCCATTGAAGGAAGCGAACGGGCCATCGGAGACGCGCACCTGTTCGCCGATCTCGAAGGTGATCGACGGCTTCGGGCGCTCCACGCCCTCCTGCACCTGATGCAGGATGCGCTCGGCTTCCGCGTCCGAGATCGGCACCGGCTTCGAATCGCCGAGGAACCCGGTGACGCGCGGCGTGTTCTTGATCAGCGAGAAGACCGCGTCGGTCAGGTTCGCCCGCACCAGCACGTAGCCGGGGAAGAACTTGCGCTCGGCGTCGACCTTGCGGCCACGCCGCACCTCGACGACCTTCTCGGTCGGCACCAGGATCTTTTCGAAGGACTCCCAGAGGCCCTTCTGCTTGGCCTTCTGCTCAATGTCCTCAGCGACCTTCTTCTCGAAGTTCGAATAGGCGTGGACGATGTACCACCGCGCGGTCATGTCTTGAACTGTCTCCGTGGTCGCCGGCGTGCTTAGCGCCCGAGGCCGAGGATCAGTTCGACCCCCAGCGCCATAAGCTGATCGGCGGCGAAGAAGAAGATTGCCGCGATGAATGCGAAGACGAGCACCATGATCGTCGAGATCATGGTCTCGCGACGCGAGGGCCAGGTTACCTTCGCCGTCTCGGACCGGACCTGCTGAAGGAAAACGAATGGATTGGTGGTCTTCGAAGCCATATGCCGCTCTGTCTTTCGGGTCCGTTGACCGGACCGGCATTCTGAAGTTCCCGACGCCGGAACATGCTTCCTCCCGGAAGCCCGCGGAAGAGGCGAATCACCGCCTTGCTCCCACGCCATTAGGTGCGTAAAGCCGGCTGCCCAGCTCCACGCACCGCGTGTCTGTCCCGTCTACATAAAGAGGATTCGCCGCAAGCGCAAGGCCCGGTAACCGCTTCATGTTCTCGCGCCGTCGAGGAACCATCCAATCGTCCCAGGCCCGGCTATGGCATTCCATATACGCCCCTTGCGGGGGAAACTCGACCTCCCCTTCCGGGGAGGATGGCACGGGCAGCAGGGCTCGAACCTACGACCTACGGTTTTGGAGACCGTCGCTCTACCAACTGAGCTATGCCCGTATTCCGCCCGTTCCTAATCGCTTGACGCCGAAGCTGCAAGCGGGTCGGGAAGAAAATGGCGGCGCGGACGCCGCCATTCAGGCGCCGAGGCGCCTATTCCTTGATCGAGGCCACGACGCCGGCGCCGACGGTGCGGCCGCCTTCGCGGATGGCGAAGCGCAGCTTCTCCTCCATGGCGATCGGCACGATCAGCTCGACGTCCACCGTCACGTTGTCCCCCGGCATCACCATCTCGGTGCCCGCCGGAAGCGTCACGATCCCCGTCACGTCCGTCGTGCGGAAATAGAACTGCGGACGGTAGTTGGTGAAGAACGGCGTGTGACGGCCACCCTCCTCCTTGGTCAGGATATAGGCCTCGGCCGCGAACTTCTTGTGCGGCTTCACCGTGCCGGGCTTGGCCAGAACCTGGCCGCGCTCGACGCCGTCGCGGTCGACACCGCGCAGGAGCGCGCCGATATTGTCGCCCGCCTGACCCTGGTCGAGCAGCTTGCGGAACATCTCGACGCCCGTGCAGGTCGTCTTCGTCGTCGGACGGATGCCGACGATCTCGAGCTCCTCGCCGACCTTGACGACACCACGTTCAACACGACCGGTCACCACCGTGCCGCGGCCCGAAATCGAGAACACGTCCTCGATCGGCATCAGGAACGGCTTGTCGATCGGACGCTCAGGCGTCGGGATATAGGCATCCACCGCCGCCATCAGCTCGCGGATCGCATCCTCGCCGATCTTCTTGTCCTTGTCCTCGAGAGCGGCCACCGCCGAACCCTTGATCATCGGAATGTCGTCGCCCGGATACTCATACTTCGACAGAAGCTCGCGAACCTCGAGCTCGACCAGCTCCAGAAGCTCGGCGTCGTCGACCAGATCGACCTTGTTCAAAAACACAACCAGCGCCGGAACGCCGACCTGGCGGGCCAGAAGAATGTGCTCGCGCGTCTGCGGCATCGGGCCGTCGGCCGCGGACACAACCAGGATCGCGCCGTCCATCTGCGCAGCACCCGTGATCATGTTCTTCACATAGTCGGCGTGGCCGGGGCAGTCGACATGCGCATAGTGGCGCGACGCCGTCTCGTATTCGACATGCGCCGTCGAGATCGTGATGCCGCGCGCCTTCTCCTCAGGCGCCGCGTCGATCTGGTCATACGCCTTGAACTCACCGAAATACTTCGTGATCGCAGCCGTCAGCGACGTCTTGCCGTGGTCAACGTGACCAATCGTTCCGATGTTCACATGCGGCTTCGTCCGCTCAAACTTGCTCTTAGCCATCGTGCTCTTCCTTGGCGACTGTTTCGACGTTTCGGAGCCGGGCGATTAGCGGCAATGATGCCAAAACACAAGCCCTTTCGATGCCCCGGGGCCTGCCCGGATGGCGCAAGGCCGAGACGGACGGAAGGCAGTCCCGCAAATCGGCGCACCAGCACCGCTTCGTCGCGGCGTGAGTCGATTTCGATTCAAAAGCCGGCCGGCGCTTCAACAATCCGGTTACCATAAACGGAATGGTAACGCTGGCCCCTTAGCTTCGGTGACATGCGCGCGGTGACCTTTGCCGCGCAAGTCCCAACGAGAACACAAAGGGTGTAGCAGTGAGTTTTGCGTCCTCCGGCCTGTTCAGGGCCGCCCGCCAATCCCTCCGTCCCGTCCTTGGTCTGATCGTCGCGGCAGCGGTGGCGACGATCGCCGCGACCACCCCCTCGCTTGCGCAGTCGAAGAAGGCGGCCGTCGTCATCGACGCCAACACCGGCAAGACGCTTTACGCGTCGAGCGCCGATTCGCCGCGCTATCCGGCGTCCCTGACCAAGATGATGACGCTCTATATGACGTTCGAGGCGATGTCGGCGGGCCGCATCTCCAAGGACACCCGGGTCGTCTTCTCGAAACATGCGGCGTCGCGCCCGCCGACCAAGCTCGGCGTCAGAGCCGGCGGCTCGATCACCGTCGAGCAGGCGATCCTCGGCCTGGTGACGAAGTCGGCCAACGACGCGGCCGCGGCCCTCGGCGAACTGCTCGGCGGCTCCGAGGCGAACTTCGCCAGGATGATGACGGCAAAGGCCCACAAGCTCGGGATGAGATCCACGACCTTCCGCAACGCCTCCGGTCTGCCTGACGCTTCCCAGAAGACCACGGCGCGCGACATGGCTATCCTCGGCATGTCGCTGCGCGAGCACTATCCGAAATACTATTCCTACTTCTCGACGCGCTCCTTCGCCTTCGGCAAGTCGCGCATGGCCAACCACAACAAGCTGCTCGGGCGGGTCAAGGGCGTCGACGGCATCAAGACCGGCTACACGCGCGCCTCGGGCTTCAATCTCGTCTCGTCGGTCAAGATTGGCGACCGCAAGATCGTCGCAGTCGTCATGGGCGGCGCCAGCGGCCGCAGCCGCGACGCCGAAATGGCCCGGCTGATCGAGACCTACATGCCGAAAGCATCGAGCCGCGGCTCGAACCCGCTCGTCGCGGCGCGCACGATCGAGCCTCAGGCGCCGATCGTGGCCTCGGTCGCCGCCGAGCCCTTCAAGGCGAAGAACGTCCCCGCGCCGGAGGCGCGTCCGGAGCCGGCCGTCGAAACGGCCTACGCGCGTCCGACGGCGCGCCCCGCCGATCCGATCACCGACGCGGTCGCCAAGGCGGAGGCTGTCGAGGAAAAGGTCGATGAGATCAAGACGGCCTCGGTGACCCCGTCGGCGCCGAAATCGGGCTGGGTGATCCAGGTCGGCTCGGTCGGCTCGGAAGCGGAGGCGCGTGCACTTCTCGACAAGACGAGCGGCAAGGCCGCCCAGTTGCTGGCCTCGGCGGAGCCGTTCACGGAACGATTCGTCAAGGATGGCACGACCTATATCCGCGCCCGTTTCGGCGGCTTCTCGAACCAAGCGATGGCGACGAAGACCTGCGCCGCGCTGAAGAAGAAATCGATCGCCTGCTACGCAGTGCAGCAGTGAGACGCCAAATCCCGTCATCTCCGGTCAAGTCAGGTGTCGAAGGAGAACTAGCCGTGCAGAGAGAGCAGGAAGTCCCGGGCTTCGTCTATCCGCGCCGCAAGGAAGGACGTGCCGCCGAGGTCGGCGTCCAGTCGCTGCATAAGGCGGCGATGCGCCTGGCGGATATCGGCCGCGCTGGCTCCCGGTTCAAGACCAAGGATCTCGTAGGCTTCCTTCTCAGTCATGGCGCCCGCAGCTGGCGCGCCAGCCTGCCGCGTGCCGAGGTGCGGCTCAGCGTTTTCGCGCCAGGCGGGGAACCTGCCCTGAAGATACGCCTCAAGTAGGCGCACACTGTCCGGGTCGGACTGCAGATCCGACCGCAGCTTCATCAGCGACGGCAGGTCGAGTTCGCTCAGCACCCGCCCCTCGAAGCGTCCGGCCAAGACCAGCCCCTCGAGCGCCCCGGTGGAATGGTCGAGCTCCATCTCGAGAGCGGCCGAACGCACAGTCGAGCGCCTCGGAGTCGATCTCCGTCGGCGAGGCCATGCGAACGTCGTGAGCGCCCACGCCGTCCCGAGCCCGACCAGCGGAAATCCGAGGACGGGCCGACCCAGCGCCGTCAACACCACACCTGCCACGCCGAGCACGAGAGGTCCGGCAACCCGGATCGACGTGGCCAGCCGCCGCGGATCGGCGGTCAGCAGAATCCTGCCGCCGAGAGCGGTCAGAGCGACGAGGCCGAGGCCGTAGAGCCATATCATCGCGCCGGCGCCCGACATGCACGACCGATCCGCCCGCCGCCGTCCGCGAAAACGAATACGTTCCCGTTGTCCATTCAGACAAGATGCGGCTCGAACCTGTTCGTTTCAAGTCGGCGGAGATCAGGTTACGAATATGTCCGGCATCGATATCGGGCGTCCGAACGTCTCGGCGTAGCGTTGCCGAGCCTCGGCGCGCTTGCGCCCCATCTCGTCGGCCGGCAGGCGCAGCGCCGTGACGAGCTGGCGGATCTCCTGCCTGGCCGACAGGTGCGACAGGGTCGGGCGACCGCCGAGTAGCCGCTCGTCGAGGTCGTCGAGCGCGGTCAGCCCGACCGGGAAGAATTCGCGGAAGATGACACGTTCCGAGATCCCGTCGGCGACGCGGAAACCCAGCTTCATCGACAGGTTGCGCAGGCAGGAGGCGACGCGCTGTTCGTTGCGCGAGCTGATACTCGCCATGCGGTTGCGAACCACCACCCAGTCGAGAATTGCGTTGTCGGTCTGCCGACGCTCGCGCCGGGCATCGCGCACCGACGATGCGTATTGCGAAACGTCGAGGATCTCGTAGGTCGCCGGATCGATCCGGCCGAGTACATCGAAGTCGATGAAACTGTCGTTCATCGGCGTGATCAGCGTGTCGGCGATGCGATGCGCCAACCGGCTCAGGAACGTATCCGAGCCCGGTGTATCGATGACGACGAAATCATGCCGGCTTTCGACCTCGGCGAGGCCGTCCGTGAGTTTGCGGAACTCCTCGCCTTCCGCCTCGGTGATGCTTTCGCGCCGTGCCGGCGGCACGTGGAAATGCGCCGGAACGGCAAGCGGCACGCCCGAACTGCGGGACCAGCGCGCCCGGTTCTCGACATAGCGCGTCAGCGAAAGCTGCCGACCGTCGAGATCGACCGTTGCCACCGAACAACCCAGCTTGAGCAGGGCCACCGCCACATGCATCGCCGTCGTCGACTTGCCGGAACCGCCCTTTTCATTGCCGACGACGATCACATGCGCGGGCCGCCGGGCGCCAACTGGCGAACCCTTGTAACTCGACAACAACATGACAGTACTCCACGCCCGGATTCACCATGCGTCCAGTCGCATATGGTTTCAATCCGGTAAATTGCGCGGCTGCGGTCTTTTGCGGCTTAAGGTTAAGTGGAAACGATAAAGCTTAGAGAAGTCCCAGGGTGGCCAGCTCCGCGCGCAGATCGGGCGGGAGAACCTGCCACCCGGCGGAATCGCCGGAAAGATCTCCCGGCGCGTCGGCCGCGGCCAGGTAGCGCCAGCCCTGAAACGCGCGGCGCGGCTGCCAGTGCGTGCGCACGACGGTCGAATCGAGGACCAGGTGGCAGCGGGAAATACCGTCCACGTCGGTGAAGGGCCGGATCCCGGTGAGCCGCTGCCGGCACTGCACATTGCCCTTGATGACCCAGTAGAGCGAGCCGCCGTCGAGGAGCTCCGCGCCTCTCGTCGGCATCATGCGGGTGGTGTGGAACTGCTCGGCCGGCAGGCCGCGCGCGCGCGCCTCGGCCAGCCGCTCCCCGATCCATTCCTCGAGGTCCTCGACACTTTCTGCGCCGACGCAGAGCTTGATCAGGTTGAGCGACATGATGCTGAGGTAGGCGCTTGCTCCGGGGCGGTCAACGGAAAGAAGGCCTGTCCACAGCCCGTAGGCTCAGCACTCCACCACATTCACCGCCAGTCCGCCGAGGCTGGTTTCCTTGTATTTCTCGTTCATGTCGAGACCGGTCTGGCGCATCGTCTCGATGGCGGCGTCGAGCGGCACGAAATGCGTGCCGTCGCCCTTGAGCGCCAGCGAGGCGGCGGTGACGGCCTTCACCGCGCCCAGCGCGTTGCGCTCGATGCAGGGGACCTGCACAAGTCCCCCGACCGGGTCGCAGGTCATGCCGAGATGGTGTTCGAGCGCGATCTCCGCCGCGTTCTCGACCTGCATGGCCGTGCCGCCCATGACGGCGGCAAGCCCTGCCGCGGCCATGGCCGAGGCCGAGCCAACCTCGCCCTGGCAGCCGACCTCGGCGCCTGAAATCGATGCGTTGTGCTTGATGATGCCGCCGACCGCCGCCGAGGTGAGCAGGAAGTCGCGGATGCTGTTCTGATCCGATTCCGGATGGAAGTGCAGCCAGTAGCGCAGCACGGCGGGGATGACGCCGGCCGCTCCATTGGTCGGCGCCGTGACGATGCGGCCGCCCGCCGCGTTCTCCTCGTTGACGGCCATGGCGTAGACCGAGAGCCAGTCGTTGGCGAGGAGAGGGTTTGGGCGGTTCTGGCGCCATTCCTCCTGCAGCTTGTCGTGCAGCATGCGGGCGCGGCGCTTCACCTTCAGCCCGCCGGGCATGATGCCCTCCTTGGTCAGGCCGCGCTCGATCGCGCCGCGCATCGCCTCCCAGACCCGGTCGAGGCCGGCATCCAGCTCTTCGCGCGACAGGCGGGTCTCCTCGTTCGCGCGCTTCATCTCGGCGATCGAACGCCCGCTCCTCGCCGCCATGTCGAGCATCTCGGCCGCGTGCGAGAAGGGATAGGGCACGTCGTTGGCGACCGCTTCCGGCCCCCTCGCCTTCAGACGCTGCAATTCCTCGTCGGACACGACGAAGCCGCCGCCGATCGAATAATAGATCCGCTTGAGGAGAACGCGCCCGTCGGCGTCAAGAGCGCAAAAGGTCATGCCGTTGGCATGGCCCGCCAGCGGCGTTTTCCGGTCCATCACCAGGTCGGCCGCGGGGTCGAAGCGGTAGAGGGGGTGGCCGGGCGGGCTGATGGTCTTCGACGCCTCGACGCGGGCGATCGACTCGTCGACCTTGTCGGGGTCGACACTCATCGGCGTCAGGCCGGTCAGGCCGAGGATTACGGCCCGGTCGGTGCCATGCCCGATCCCCGTATAAGCGAGGGACCCGTGCAGGCTGGCCGAGAGCCGTGCCACTTCGACGCCATGCGGTTTCGGCCAGTCGCCGGTGAGGATTTCATCGAGAAAGCGCGCCGCCGCCGTCATCGGCCCCATCGTGTGGGAACTCGACGGCCCAATGCCGATCTTGAAGAGGTCGAAAACGGAAAGAAACATCAGCGCATTCCCGGTGCACGAGATAGCACTTCTGCGACCTTCACGTTGCGATTTCTAACCGGTGGCCGACCTCGGGAGGTCCGGCTACGACATCGGGCACGGCTGGCCCTGCTGACGGCTCAGCCGGCGGCGACCACAGCGGCGGTTTCGGCGCCGCCGACCAGCCAAGCCAGAAGAATGATGAATGCAAAACCGGCGACTGCTTTGGCGGCTACGCCCCAGCAGGATTTTTGAACGATTTCGTCCATGATGTCCTGTGTCCGTTGGCGGGTCATCCGGAGCGCCTTCTCGAGCGCTATCCATCCCGCCGCTTTCGGGTGCCTTTTACGTCGGCGCACGTCTTTTCGCAAATGCAAAATGAGGCGGAATCGCGACCTCCTTCCCCTACGGAATTCGGTTCTGGGAATTTTTCCGTTTTTTCCCAGAGAGTTAGCGGAATACAGCCGGTTAACAACGTGTGAACCGAGGTGGCGAAATTGCGGCTGTCTCCCGCCGCGCGACAGATTCTTGCGGTTTTCCTCGCCGCGCGGACATGATCAGATCGGCCATGCTGCTCGAATCGTTTCACCTCAAGTTCGCCGACGCCGCCGCCCTTCTGTTCTTCATCGGCGCGTGGGTGGTGTTCGCGCTCGCGTCCGCCGGGCGTCTGTCACGGCGCACGACGCTCAGCCAGGCCATGAATCGCCAGCGTGAGGAATGGATGCGCACGATGGCGCAGCGCGAGCTGCGCATGATCGACACGGGAATCATGGCCGGGTTGCAGCAGGGAACAGCCTTCTTCGCCTCGTCCTCGATCTTCGCCATCGGCGGCTGCCTTGCCCTGCTCGGCGCGTCCGACCAGGTCATGACCGTTCTCGGCGACCTCCCGTTCGGCACGATCACGTCGCGCGCGGAATTCGAGCTGAAGGTGCTCGGGCTCGCCGTGATCCTGTCCTATGCCTTTTTCAAGTTCGGCTGGGCCTACCGGCTGTTCAACTATTGCTCGATCCTCGTCGGCGCGGTTCCGGTGAACAAGGACGAGAGCCACGGCGCGGACGACATCGCCCGGGCCATTGCCCGCGCGGCACGCATGAATGTGCTGGCCGGAGGGCATTTCAATGCCGGGCTGCGCGGCGTCTTCTTCTCGCTCGGCTATCTCGGCTGGTTCATCGGTCCGGCCGTGTTCGCGGCGACAACCCTGATCGTTTTCGTCGTGCTGCTGCGGCGGCAGTTCTTTTCCGCGGCGCGGGCGGCCGTCGTCGACTGACGGGAACCGTATTCACTCCTGCGTCGTTGTCGGGACACCTGTCCGCAACATGCAAGGAGAAACACATGCTTCGCGGTCTTGCGCTCTGGATGCTCGGAATTCCGATCCCGATCATCATCCTGCTATGGCTTTTCACGTGATCCGTCACGGCGACGGGAAGGGTTCATCGATCCTTCCCGTCAGCCAATAGGCGATCAGGCCGATCCATTCGCGGATTCCGAGCGTCGCCGTCTGCAGCGAATCGACCGGATTGTCGGTGAAGAAGCCGATGCCTTCCTTTCCGCTCGTACGGTAATCGACCGGCCACGGCAGGACCGGAAATTCCGCCTTGCGGAAGAGCGCCACCGAGCGCGGCATGTGAAATGCCGACGTCACCAGCAGCCAGGTCTCGCCCGGCCCGGGCGTCACCAGGTCCTTCGTAAACACGGCATTCTCGTACGTATTGCGGGATTTTCCTTCGAGAACCAGTCTTTCGCGCGCAACGCCCAACGCTTCGAACAGCCGGACGGCGGTCGAGGCATCATCCTCGCCCTCCAGGACCAGCGTGCCGGTACCGCCGGAAATCACGATCTTCGCGTCCGGATATCGCCGTGCCAGCGCCGCTGCCTCGACATAGCGATCCCCGCCGGAATTCAGCTCGTATCCGCCGCGTACCAGGTTGATGCCGCCCTCGAATCCTCCGCCAAGAACGACGATGCCGGCCACTTCGTCCGGTAAAATCGGACGCGGAAAGCGGTTCTCCAGCGGCGTGACGAGGAGCGCGCCGAACGACGTCCAGACACAGACAACCAGCCACAATGCCGCCGTCGCGACCAGAGCGACGGCCGTCCGGCGCCACCGCAGCGCGAATAGTGCCAGTCCGGCGAGCATCACGATGATCGCGAGATTGACCGGCTGTACCGCGAACCAGAAGACCTTCGAGAGGACGAAGAACACGGTTCAGCGCCCTCCCAGGCTCACCACCACTTCTGTGGTTGGAACCTGCCCGCCGCCTGCTCGATCACATAAGCGGCTCGGAACAGCGTTTCCTCGTCGAACGGGCGGCCGATCAGCTGCAGGCCGAGCGGCAGGCCGTTTGCATCCACACCAGCGGGCACGGCGATCCCCGGCAACCCCGCCATGTTCACGGTCACGGTGAAGATGTCGTTCAGATACATCTTCACCGGATCCGCCGCCATGTCCTCGTCGGCGATGCCGAAGGCGGCGGACGGTGTCGCCGGCGTCAGGATGGCGTCGATGCCGTCTCGGTAGGCATTCTCGAAATCGCGCTTGATCAGGGTGCGCACCTTCTGCGCCCGGACGTAGTAGGCATCGTAATAGCCGGCCGAGAGCACGTAGGTGCCGATCATGATGCGGCGCTTGACCTCGCGGCCGAACCCTTCGGCGCGTGTCTTCTCGTACATGTCGACGATGTCCTTGCCCGGCACGCGCAGGCCGTAGCGGACGCCGTCATAGCGCGCGAGGTTGGACGAGGCTTCCGCCGGCGCGACGATGTAGTAGGCCGGCAGCGCGTATTTGGTGTGCGGCAGCGAGATGTCTACGATCTCGGCGCCGGCCGCCCGCAGCCATTCGATGCCCTGACTCCACAGCTTCTCGATCTCGTCGGGCATGCCGTCGACGCGGTATTCGCGCGGAATGCCGATCCTCATGCCCTTCATCGACTGTCCGAGCGCCGCCTCGTAATCCGGCACGGGACGATCTACGGAGGTCGTGTCTTTCGCATCTGCCGAAGCCATCGACTTCAACAGGATCGCGGCGTCGCGCACGTCGCGCGCGATCGGTCCCGCCTGGTCGAGCGACGAGGCAAAGGCGACGATGCCCCAGCGCGAGACGCGGCCATAGGTCGGCTTGATGCCGACCGTGCCGGTGAAGGCGGCCGGCTGGCGGATCGAGCCGCCGGTGTCGGTGGCGGTCGCACCCGCGCAGAGCCAGGCGGCGACCGCGGCGGCCGAGCCGCCCGACGAGCCGCCGGGCACCAACTGCTTATTGTCGGCCTTTCCAATGCCGTTAGCGCCGCGGCGCCAGGGGTTCACGACCGGGCCATAGTACGACGTCTCGTTGGACGAGCCCATAGCGAACTCGTCCATGTTGAGCTTGCCGAGCATCACCGCGCCGTCGGCCCAGAGATTGGCTGTCACCGTCGATTCGTATTCCGGCTTGAAGCCGTCGAGGATGTGGCTCGCGGCCTGGGTATGCACGCCCTTGGTCGCGAACAGATCCTTGATGCCGAGCGGAATGCCTTCCAGCGCGCCGCCCTCGCCCTTCGCCAGCTTCGCATCCGAAGCGGCAGCCATCTCGCGCGCCCTGTCATGCGTGACCGCGACATAGGCGTTGAAGTGCGGATTGGCCTCGTCGATCGCCGCGAGATAGGCGTCGGTGATCTCTCGCGCGGAAAATTCCTTCGCCTTGAGGCGGGTCCGCGCTTCGGCGATCGTCAATTTCGTCAGGTCGGTCATCGGTGGTCCGTTCTGCGGATGGGTCGGGCGTTGGCGCGGGATTCGCTCTATTCCACGACCTTCGGCACGAGGAAGAAGTTCTCCGCCGTCGCGGGCGCATTCGACACGATCCTGTCGGCAATGCCGCCGTCGGTCACGGTATCCTGGCGTTTCTTCATCACCATCGGCGTCACCGAGGTCATCGGCTCGACGCCGGCGACATCGACCTCGCCCAGTTGCTCGACGAAACCAAGGATCGTGTTGAGCTCACCGGTCATGCGCTCTGCGTCCTCCTCGTTTACCGCGATGCGGGCTAGGTGGGCGACGCGTTTGACGGTGGCGATATCGACGGACATGGATGCGCTCCGGAAGCCGGAAAAATGGGGCAAGACCGCGCTATAGCGACGGCGGCGCGGGAGCGCAACCTTGCCGCCTGCGCTCGCAAGCCTCACGGCATCGCCACGCCTTCGCAGAGATAATAGCTGCCGCTATTGCCGGGATCTTCCTCTGTCGTCGCCCGCACCGTGGCGATGTCGATCTGCGTATCGTTCATCCGGATCACGGAGAGCACATCCGGAAAGGCGTAGCCGGGCTCCTGGCAGAGCGCCGTCACCACCCAGCCCGGCGCCCGCGTGGCCGGAGTCACGTTCAAAAACTCGCAATTGTATTCGTAGCTTTCGAACCCCCGGTCGGTGAGCAGCACGTTGCCCTCCTCCAGCACCGATTCGATCCCGTTCTTCTTCGCCGAGGCACAGAGTTCCGGCGACCGCATGTAGACGCCGGACACGAAGGCTTCGGCCGCGGCGGCCGGAAACGCTGCCGCCAGCATTAACGCGCCGGCCGCATGGAACATATGTCTTCCCATTGCCCCCCCTTTCCCCGGCCGCACGGCCGTGATTTGCCTTTCCGTACCGTCTAAACGGAAAACGCCTCGCCGACTCTCGGCACGATCACCTTCGTCGACGATCCTTCCATGCCCGCGACGAACTTGTCGGCGCTCCGGTCGATGATGGGGAAGGAAGCGTAGTGACAGGGAATCGCCACGTCGAGCTTGAAGAAGCGCCGGCAGGCGAGCGCCGCCACTGCGCCTCCCATCGTGAACCGGTCGCCGATCGGCACGATGCCGATCTTCGGCTCGTGCAACTCGTCGATCAGCGCCATGTCGCCGAAAATGTCGGTATCGCCGAAATGATAGAGCGTCGGGGCATCGGGGAAGTGCAGCACAAGGCCGGCCGGATTGCCGAGATAGGTGTTGGCACCGCCCTCGCCGCCGAAGGACGAGGAGTGCCACGCCTGGACGAAGGTTGTGGTGAAGCCGCCGCAATCGAGCGTGCCGCCGTGATTGCCGGGATTGATCTTCGCGCCGTCGACGCCCTTGCCGACGAGGAACATGCAGACCTCGTAGTTCGCCACCAGCATCGCGCCCGACTGCCTGCAGATCTCGACCGCGTCGCCGATATGGTCGTTGTGGCCATGGGTGAGCAGCACATGGGTCGCCCCCTGCGCCACGTCCTGCCAGGTCTGTTTCGCTCCGGGATTGCCGGTGATGAACGGGTCGAAGACGATCTTCTTGCCCGAGGTCTCCGCTGTGAAGGCCGAGTGGCCATGCCAGGTCAGTTTCATCTCGTTGATCCTCGCAATTGAGTCCGGCGGACGATAGAACGCTCGCGCTGTCCTTCCAACATGAAAGGTCGTTTCTCGGCGTGGCGATCATCGACATCGAGGCACTTTCGCGCACTCTCCCGCCCAACCGGACGATCGCCGCGATCGATCCGGGGACGACGACGATCGGGCTGGCTGTATCGGACCGGGGCCTGTCCTTCGCCCACCCGCGGCCGGTGATCATGCGCAAGAAATTCGGCACCGATGCCGCCGCCCTGCTCGCCGCTCTCGCGCGCGACGAGGTGTTCGCGCTGGCGATCGGCCTGCCGGTCAACATGGACGGCAGCGAGGGGCCGCGTGCTCAGGCGAGCCGGGCCTTTGCGCGAAATCTCGCGAGGCTCACCGACATCCCGCTTCTGTTCTGGGACGAACGCCTGTCGACCGTCGCGGCGGAGCGGACGCTGATCGAGATGGATTTTTCGCGCAAGAAGCGGGAGACGAAGATCGATTCGGCGGCGGCCGCCTTCATCCTTCAAGGCGTGCTCGATCGCCTTCGGACCTTGCGGCGACCGGTACCGGAATGAACCTCTCCCGCTGAAGCGACCACCAGCCGGCGATCTCGCGGCGGCGGCGGAATGCCCAGATGGCGACGATCAGCGCCGTATCGAAGATGCAGGCCTTGGCGATGAGCCACGGAATGGTCTGCGGCGCGACGCCCAGCACATCGCCGTAAAGCTGAAAGACCAGCTCGTGCAGAGCGCGGCTCAGATAGATCGTGCCGAAATTGATGTCGTTGGCGGAGAGGAAGAACCAACCCCAGAAGAGACCCAGCGGTGCGGCCCAGGCGATAAAGACGTATTTCATCTCAGTTCGCCCCGCCTTGAGGTCCGTTGCGCCCGACGAGCCGGGTCAACATGGACGAATGCGCCGCACCCAGCGCCATTTGCCGCGCGGCCTCGCGAACCTGGTCCGTTTCTGCCGGCCCCGGCGCCGCCACGAGGACACGGCGCTCGGCGATGACCGCGACATAGGAGGCGGCGAGCGCGGCCAGCTGGAACGCGCCGACGCCCTGCACTCCGTCGGCCCCCAGGGCCGCGGCCGCGACGAGCGACACCGTGATCAGGAGCGTTGCCCCGCCAAAGGCGATGCTGGCCACTTCCTCATAGCCGCCCGGATACTCGCCCTGGCCGAGTACCGCCGTTAGGAACGCCCACAGGAACAGCGTGGCAACGAGGCCGAAGGCGATGGAAAATGCGGTGGAGATGCCCTGCCCCATGCTCGATCCGCCTTCGACGACGATCGATTCCGCACCGGCGGCCGCGAAAAGCTCGATGCCGGGCGGTTGCGTCGCGGCCTGCGAGGCCGTCAGCGCGAAGGCGGCCATCCAATAGATCGGCACGATATAGGTGAGAAGCGGCCGCATGCTTAATCTCGGTTAACGGATTCACACTGATCCGGCTCGCCGTCGGCTGCAATCGAAACCATTCGTTAAGGTTAACGCGCCCGGAAATGCGCTGGAGCCATGTTCGATCAGATCGAACATGGCTCTAGGCCACGTCCGGATACAGGGTCTCCAGGATCGTCCGGGGATCGTGGCGGCCGTCGAGCATGCCGTAGGTGTTGCGCCACTGGCCGGCGAGTCGCGTCTCGATGAAGGCGTCGGCGATGCGCCCTGCCCCCAGCCGCTTCAATTCGGCTGCGGCCGCGGAGAGTGCAAGCTGTTCCGTCAGAATGCGTGCGGAACCTTCGTCCGCGGAAGCGATCTGCATCGCCGCCCGCAGGACGTCGGAGGTTCCCCGCCCGCTTGCGCCGAGATCCTTCTCGATACCGGCAATGACTTCCTCGAACAGGGCCGGACCCCGCTTGAGGACGCGCAGCACGTCGAGAGCCATCACATTGCCCGAGCCTTCCCAGATCGCGTTGACGGGCGCTTCGCGATAGTAGCGGGCGAGCGGTGATTCCTCGACGTAGCCGTTACCGCCCAGGCACTCCATCGCCTCGTAGAGCAGCGGCGGCGCGGTCTTGCAGACCCAGTATTTCACCACCGGCGTCATGGCGCGGGCGAAGGACGCTTCGCCGCGGTCGGCCGCCGCTTCGTCGAAAGCGCGGGCCAGGCGGAACGACAGCGCGGTCGCAGCCGCGACGTCCAGCGCCATGTCGGCGAGCACGCGCTGCATCAGCGCCTGGTCGATCAGCGTTTCGCCGAAGACCTTCCTGTGACGGGCGTGGTGGACCGCCTCCTGCAGGCCGGCGCGCATGATGCCAGAAGAGGCGAGCGCGCAGTCGAGGCGGGTGAGCGTCACCATGTCCATGATGGTCTTCACCCCGGCCCCCGGCTCGCCGATCATCTCCCCGAGGGAATTGTTGAACTCGACCTCGGACGATGCGTTCGACCGGTTGCCGAGCTTGTCCTTGAGGCGCTGGAAGCTCAACCCGTTGCCGGCACCATCGCCGAGCAGGCGCGGCACCAGGAAGCAGGAGAGCCCTTCCGGTGCCTGGGCAAGTGCCAGGAACGCATCGCACATCGGCGCTGACATGAACCATTTGTGGCCGGTGATGCGATAGAAGCCGTTGCCGGCCTTTTCGGCCCTGGTGGTGTTGGCGCGCACGTCGGTGCCACCCTGCTTCTCGGTCATGCCCATGCCGAGCGTCAGGCCCGCCTTGTCGACCGGCGCCTTGTTCGACTGGTCGTATTTGCGGGACGTGATGCGCGGCGCCCATTCGCGGAACGCCTTCGGGCTCGCCATCAGCGCCGCCAGCGACGCGCTCGTCATCGTGATCGGGCAGAGATGCCCGCATTCGAGCTCCGAAGTCAGAAAGAAGCGCGCGGCGCGGATCTGATGGCGCTTGCCGGTCTCCGCCTCGCCGTTCTCCCATATCGAGGAGTGCAGGCCATTGGTGACCGATCGCCGCATCAGCGCGTGATAGGCCGGATGATACTCGACGATGTCGAGCCGCCGGCCCTGACGGTCGTGCGTCCTCAGCTTCGGCAGTTCGGTATTGGCGAGCCTGGCGAGATCCTGCGCCTCGGGAGACAATACGAAGCGGCCAATGGCATCGAGGTCCTTGCGCACGGGTTCGGAAAAATCCTGCGCCAGCTGCATCAGCAGCGGATCGCCGCGCCAGGCGTTGGAGCCGGCCAGCGGCGGCGTCTGGTTGGTCACTTCGTGGTTCACGTCGTACTCCGCATGGTCGCCTCGCGGCCCACCTGTGCGACATATAGCCGAGTCCGCAAGGCGTGCACGCCGAAAATGCCGTGGGAAATCGCCGCGCCGCTTGCGGGTCCCCGGTCACGCTTCTATAGCACCAGCCTTGAGATGACCGATCCTCAAGCCCTCCCGCTCTATCCCCACCGGCACCTGCTCGGCATTCAGGGCCTGTCCCCTCCCGACATCGAATTGCTTCTCGACCGCGCCGACGCCGCGGTGGCGCTGTCGCGGCAGCCGGAAAAAAAGGCGAGCCGCCTGCGCGGCCGGACCCAGATCAATCTGTTCTACGAAGCTTCGACCCGCACGCAATCCTCCTTCGAACTCGCCGGCAAGCGGCTCGGCGCCGACGTGATGAACATGTCGGTGGCAAGTTCTTCGGTGAAGAAGGGGGAGACCCTCATCGACACGGCGATGACGCTGAATGCGATGCGGCCGGACATCCTGATCATCCGGCATTCGTCGGCCGGTGCAGCGGCACTTCTGGCGCAGAAGGTCGCCTGCTCGGTGGTGAATGCCGGCGATGGCGCGCATGAGCATCCGACGCAGGCTCTGCTCGACGCGCTGACGATCCGCCGCGCCAAGGGACCTCTGCACCGGCTCACCGTCGCGATCTGCGGCGACATCCTGCATTCGCGCGTCGCCCGCTCGAACATCCTGCTCCTCAACGCGCTGGGCGCACGCGTCCGCGCCGTCGCGCCGTCGACGCTCTTGCCCTCGGGCATCGCCAACATGGGCGTCGAAGTGTTCCGCACCATGGCGGAAGGCCTGAAGGACGCTGACGTCGTGATGATGCTGCGCCTGCAGCGCGAGCGCATGGAAGGCGCCTTCGTGCCGTCGGTGCGCGAATATTTCCGCTATTTCGGCCTCGACGCCGAGAAGCTCAAGGCGGCAAAAGATGACGCGTTGGTCATGCATCCCGGCCCGATGAACCGCGGCGTCGAGATCGCCTCGGAGATCGCGGACGGCCCGCAGAGCGTTATCCAGGAACAGGTCGAGATGGGCGTCGCCGTGCGCATGGCGGTCATGGAGGCCCTGCTCGACCCGCGCCGCAACGGGGGGCGCGACGCATGAGCCCGACGCTCTTCATCAACACAAGGGTGGTCGATCCGGCACGCGGACTCGACGAACCGGGCGCCGTGCTTGTTGCCGAAGGCAGAATCGTCGCTGCCGGGGCTTCGGTCAGGAACCAGGGTGCGCCGGGAGGTGCCCCCGTTGTCGACTGCCGCGGTGCCGCGATCTTGCCTGGCCTGATCGACACGCGCGTCTTCATAGGCGAGCCGGGCGGTGAGCATCGCGAGACGATCGCCTCGGCAAGCGTCGCGGCCGCCGCAGGGGGCGTCACCTCGATGGTGATGATGCCGGACACCGATCCGGTGATCGACAATGTCGCCCTGGTCGAGTTCGTGCAGCGTACCGCGCGCGACACGGCCCAGGTCAGGGTCCTTCCCGCCGCTTCGATCACCAAGGGTTTCCACGGGAAAGAAATGACCGAGTTCGGCCTTCTGCGCGAGGCCGGCGCCGTTGCATTCACAGAGGGCCGCCATACGATCGCGAACTCGCTGCTCATGCGCCGGGCGCTGAGCTACGCGCGCGATTTCGGCGCCGTCGTCGCGCACGAGACCCAGGACCGCGACCTCGGAGCGACCGGCGTGATGAACGAAGGCCTCTATGCCAGCTGGCTTGGCCTGCCCGGGATTCCGCGCGAGGCCGAAGCGATCCCGCTCGAGCGCGACCTGCTGCTTGCCCGGCTGACGGGCGGCGCCTATCACGCGGCCAAGATCTCGACCGCGATGTCGGCCGCGGCGATCGCGCGGGCAAAGAACGATGGGGCGAACGTGACCGCCGGTGTCGCGATCCACAATCTCGCCCTCAACGACAACGATATCGGCGAATACCGCACCTTCTTCCGCCTCGCGCCGCCGCTGCGCGCCGAGGAAGACCGGCTCGCCATGATCGAGGCGCTGCGCGACGGGACGGTCGACCTGGTCTCCTCCTCGCACGACCCGCAGGACGTCGACACGAAGCGCCTGCCTTTCGCGGACGCCGCGGCCGGCGCGATCGGCCTGGAGACGCTGCTCGCCGTCACCCTGCGCCTCTATCACAACGGCGATCTGCCCCTGGTGCGCATTGCCGAGGTGCTGTCGCGAAACCCGGCCAAGGTGTTCGGCTTGCCCGGCGGCGGTCTCGCCCCCGGCATGCCGGCGGACCTCATCGTCGTCGACCTCGACGCGCCATGGATCGTGCGCGAGGCCGACATCCTGTCGCGATCCAAGAACAGCTGCTTCGAAGGCGCCCGGCTGCAGGGGAGGGTCTTGCAAACCATGGTTGCGGGACGCACAGTGCACCGGGCGACGGAGGGAGCCGGATGACAGACGACATCGACTGGGCCGGGAACCTGCCGCTCTATGTGGCCGCGATCGTCTTCGGCTATCTCCTCGGATCGATCCCCTTCGGCCTGATCGTCACGAGGATCGCCGGCCTCGGCGACGTGCGCCGCATCGGCTCGGGCAATATCGGCGCGACCAATGTCCTGCGCACCGGCAACAAGAAGCTTGCCGCGCTCACCCTGCTTCTCGATGCGCTCAAGGGCACGTTCGCGGTGCTGATCGCCGCCATCTGGGGTCCCGGCCTCGGCATGGCGGCGGGACTCGCGGCCTTCCTCGGTCACCTGTTCCCGGTCTGGCTCGGCTTCAAGGGAGGCAAGGGCGTCGCCACCTATCTCGGCGTGCTCATCGCGCTTGCGTGGAAGGCGGCGCTGGTCTTCGCCGTCGTCTGGATCGCGATCGCCTGGCTGACGCGATACTCGTCGCTCGCCGCGCTGCTCGCGGCTGTCGCCGTGCCCCTGTCGCTCTTTTTCGTCTTCGGTCCGACCAGCGTTGCGTGGCTGTTCACCGCAATGAGCATCATCGTCTTCCTCAAGCACCATGCCAATATCCGCCGGCTGCTGGACGGCGACGAATCGCGCATCGGGGCGAAGGGGTGAACAGCCGCTCCGGCGCCGGCATCGTGCTGAGCGACCGTCAGCGTCTCAACTGGCTCCGCCTCATCCGCACCGACAATATCGGCCCGGCGACCTTCCGCGACCTGATCAACCGTTTCGGCTCGGCCGAAACCGCGATCGAGATGCTGCCGGAATTGGCACGCCAGGGCGGCGGCACAAGGCTCCCGCGCGTCCCGTCGCCCGCCGAGGCCGAAGGCGAACTGGAGCAGGCGAGGAAGGCCGGCGCCCGATTCGTCGCGATCGGCGAGCCCGACTACCCCGGCATGCTGCGCCGGGTCGAAAATCCCCCTCCCCTGATTGCCGTGAAAGGCAATGCCAACGTGTTCGTCCTGCCGCCGGTCGCTATCGTCGGCGCGCGCAACGCCTCGCTCGCCGGCATCCGCTTTGCCCGCATGCTGGCGTCCGATCTCGGCAGCGAAGGCTTCTCGGTCGTTTCGGGGCTGGCCCGCGGTATCGATACGGCCGCGCACGAAGGCAGCCTCGCCACCGGCGGCATCGCCGTTCTGGCGGGCGGGCTGGACAAGCCCTATCCGGTGGAAAACGGGGATCTGATGGAGGCGCTCACGGCCAATGGCGCCGCCGTGTCGGAGATGCCGTTCGGCTGGGAGCCCAGGGCCCGTGATTTCCCCCGACGCAACCGGATCATCGCGGGACTGTCGCTTGGGCTGGTCGTGGTCGAGGCAGCACTCCGCTCCGGCTCGCTGATCAGTGCCCGCATGGCCGGCGAATTCGGCCGCATCGTCTTCGCAGTGCCGGGCTCACCGCTCGATCCGCGCGCCGCCGGCACCAACGGCCTGCTCAAGGACGGCGCGACGCTGGTGACCGAGGCACGCGACGTGATCGACGCAATCTCGCCGCAGATCGGCCGGCCGATCGGAGAGTCGGACACGTTCGAGGAACCCCCGGATTTCACGGCGACCCCGCCGCCCGCCGATTCGGACCGCGAACGGGTCATCGAGGCCCTCGGACCCGTCCCCACGGGCGTCGACGAGATCATCCGCCACACAGGGCTTCATCCGGCGCAGGTCTTCATGATTCTGCTGGAGCTCGACCTTGCGGGTAGGCTCGAGCGGCATGCCGACGGGCAGGTCTCGCTGCTCTGACGATTTCGCCGTGACTTGGACCAGCCGATCTCAGGCGTCGTCCTTGCGCCGTGACCGCTTCGACCGTCCCGGCTGGCCTCCCCGCGCGAGGGCGTCGGATGCCTCGACATAGGCCATCTCGATCAGATAGCCGAGCATGTCCAGTCGTTGGCGGCGGGCGATCACGGAGAGTTCGGACAGGATGGTTCGCAGGTAGTCCAGCGTCTCGCGCGGCGAGACTTCGGGACGGTCGCGATCGGACAGGGATGCCGACGGCGGCGCCGGCGCCGGCCCGTCCGGCACCGGTTCTGAAGAGCTTTCCGTCATGCGAGCCACCAATGCAACTTGCGATATAATCTATCTGCTAATAATACTTATAATTGTAAATGTCGACCCACTGCGCAGGCCTGTTGCCGGAACGGGCGCGCGGCCAAAAAGCGCCGGACCACTTGACCGCAACCGAAAGCGCGGCCATTTGACGAACGCAATCGTCATAGATCGCGGCGTGTGAAGCTCTTCCCCGCGATCGGAAAGTACCGGACATCGGATGGACGTCGTCGTCGTCGAATCGCCTGCGAAGGCGAAGACAATCAACAAGTATCTGGGCAGGAACTACAAGGTTCTGGCCTCGTTCGGGCATGTGCGGGACCTGCCGCCGAAGGACGGTTCCGTGCGTCCGGAGGAAGATTTCGCCATGTCCTGGGCGGTTGATTCGGCCTCGTCCAAGCGGCTTTCCGACATCGCCAACGCGCTGAAGGGGGCGGACGGGCTGATCCTCGCCACCGACCCCGACCGCGAAGGCGAGGCTATCTCCTGGCATGTCCTCGAAGTGCTCAAAGGCAAGCGGGTGCTCAAGGACAAGCCAGTCAGCCGGGTCGTCTTCAATGCGATCACCAAGCAGTCGGTCCTCGACGCGATGGCCAAGCCGCGCGAGATAGACGCGCCGCTGGTCGATGCCTATCTCGCCCGCCGCGCCCTCGACTATTTGGTTGGTTTCACGCTTTCGCCGGTGCTCTGGCGCAAGCTGCCGGGCGCCCGCTCGGCCGGGCGCGTCCAGTCGGTGGCGCTGCGGCTCGTCTGCGACCGCGAGCTCGAAATCGAGCGCTTCGTCTCCGAGGAATACTGGAACATCGCTGCGATCCTCAACACGCCGCGCAAGGACAGTTTCGAAGCGCGGCTGACCGGCTTCGAGGGCAAGCGGCTGCAGAAGCTCGACATCAAGAACGCGACCCAGGCAAACGGCATCACAGCGATGCTCGAGGACGCGGCGTTCACGGCGCTCTCGGTCGAAGCCAAGCCCGCGAAGCGCAATCCCGGCCCGCCCTTCACCACATCGACCCTGCAGCAGGCCGCCTCGTCGCGCTACGGTTTCTCGGCCTCGCGCACCATGCAGGTCGCGCAGCGGCTCTACGAAGGCCTCGACGTTGGTGGCGAGACGGCCGGCCTGATCACCTACATGCGAACCGACGGCGTGCAGATGGCGCCGGAAGCGATCTCGGCGGCACGCGCCGCGATCGGCAAGGAGTTCGGCGACACCTATCTCCCGGAGAAGCCGCGCTTCTATTCGAACAAGGCCAAAAACGCGCAGGAGGCGCACGAGGCGATCCGCCCGACCGATTTCTTCCGTACGCCGGCCTCGGTGCGCGCGCATCTCGATGCCGACCAGTTCCGCCTCTACGAGATGATCTGGAAGCGCGCGATCGCTTCCCAGATGCAGTCGGCCGAGATCGAGCGCACGACGGTCGAGATCGAGGCGAAGAACGGCGCTCAGACCGCGCAACTCAGAGCTGTCGGCTCCGTTACCCGCTTCGACGGCTTCCTTGCCGCCTATGTCGACCCGAAGGATGACGATGCCGAGGACGAGGAGAGCAAGCGCCTCCCCGAAATCCGGGCCGGCGAGACGCTCGGGCGCGAAAAGATCACCGCCGAGCAGCACCGGACCGAACCGCCGCCGCGCTATTCGGAAGCTTCGCTCATCAAGAAGCTGGAGGAGCTCGGCATCGGCCGTCCCTCGACCTACGCGGCGACGCTGAAAACGCTGGAGGACCGGGAATACGTCATCGTCGACAAGCGTCGCCTGTTGCCGCACTCGAAGGGACGGCTCGTTACCGCCTTCCTCGAAAGCTTCTTCGAGAAATATGTCGAATATGACTTCACGGCGGATCTGGAGGAGAAGCTCGACGAGATCTCCGACGGCAAGCTCGCCTGGAAAGAGGTGCTGCGCGACTTCTGGGTCGATTTCTCCGCCGCCATCGACGGCATCAAGGAACTGCGCGTCACCGATGTCCTCGATGCGCTGAACGAGCAGCTCGCCCCGCTCGTCTTCCCGGCGCGGGAGGACGGCTCCGACCCACGCATCTGTCCTAGGTGCGGCTCCGGCAATCTGTCGCTGAAACTCGGCAAGTATGGCGCCTTCGTCGGATGCTCCAACTATCCCGAATGCGGCTATACCCGCCAGCTCGGCGAGCCGGTCAACGGCAATGGCGAGCCAGCCTCCGGCGAGAGCGGCGACAAGGTGCTCGGAACGGATCCCTATACGTCCGAGGAGATCGTGCTGAAGAACGGCCGCTTCGGCCCCTACGTCCAGCGCGGCGAAGGCAAGGAGGCGAAGCGCTCCAGCCTGCCCAAGGGGTGGACCGTCGAGACGATCGACCACGAGAAGGCATTGGCTCTCTTGTCGCTGCCGCGCGACGTCGGCCAGCATCCCGAGACCGGCAAGATGATCTCGGCCGGCCTTGGCCGTTACGGACCGTTCCTGCTGCATGACGGGGTCTACGCCAATCTCGATTCGATCGAGGACGTGTTCTCGGTCGGCATCAACCGGGCGGTCGCCGTGCTGGCCGAGAAGGCGGCGAAGGGACCGGGACGGCGAGGTGGCACGCCGGCCGCGCTGAAGGACCTCGGCGAGCATCCCGACGGCGGCGGCAACGTCACGGTGCGCGACGGCAAATACGGCGCCTATGTCAATTTCGGCAAGGTCAACGCAACGATTCCGAAGGGCAAGGATCCGTCCGCGATCACCATGGACGAGGCGCTGGCGCTGATCGCGGCGCGCGAGGCGGCCGGCGGCGGCAAGACGTCCTCGGCACGCAAGTCGGCCGGCAAGAAAACCGCGTCCGCGGCAAAAAGCGCGCCGAAGAAGAAGAGCGCGGCGAAATCGCCCAAGAAGAAGGCGGCGACGTAAATGGCCCGGCGCCTCACCGGACCGAAACAGGCCGGCAAGCGCCGAGGAACACGAGAGTCCGCCCCGACGGAGCTTGGCGAGGACGGCTTTCCGACGCGCGAGGCTCTGCTGGCCTATATCGAGGCCAATCCGGACCGCGCGTCGAAACGCGACATCGCCAAAGCCTTCGGCTTGAAGGGCGACGGCCGAATCTGGCTCAAGCGTACGCTCGGAGAGCTCTCCGAAGAGGGAAAGCTCGACGTCGAGCGCAAATCGTATTCGACACCGGGCGCGCTGCCGCCGGTCGTTGCGCTGGAGATCTTCGGCCGCGACCGCGACGGCGGCCTTCTGGCCCGCCCCGTCGAACAGCCGCCGGACACCGATCCGGTGCTGGTCTCGATCCGCGCCGGACGCGGAACGCGCGCTCCCACCGCCGGCGTCGGCGACCGGGTTCTGGCCAAGGTGTTCGCGTCGAAAGAAAGGCCGGGTCCCGCCTACACCGGGCGCGTCATCCGGCTGCTCGACCACCGCAAGGATGTGGTGCTCGGCGTCATCCGAAAGCTTGCCGACGGTTCCTTCCGGCTGGAACCGGTCGAGCGCCGCCAGGCCGAACTCGTCATCGACACCGACGGGCTCGGCGACGCCAGGCCTGGCGACCTGGTCGAGGTCGACCAGGTGAGCGCGGGCCGCTACGGCCTGCCGCGCGGCCGGGTGTCGGCGGTCCTCGGCTCGCTGGAGAGCGAGAAGGCGGTCTCGATGATCGCCATCCACGCACATGAGATCCCGCACGTCTTTCCGCCGCACGTGCTGGCCGAAGCCGAGGAGCTGAAGCCGGCCGGTATGGAGAGCCGCGAGGACTGGCGCGACCTGCCGCTGATCACGATCGATCCTGCCGACGCCAAGGATCATGACGACGCGGTCTACGCGGTCCCCGATCCCGATCCCGCCAATCCGGGCGGAGTCATCGCGACCGTCGCCATCGCCGACGTCGCGATCTACATCCGCCCCGGTTCGCCGCTCGACCGCGAGGCGCTCAAGCGCGGCAACTCGGTCTATTTCCCCGACCGCGTCGTGCCGATGCTGCCCGAACGCATCTCCAACAATCTCTGCTCGCTGCGCGAGGGCGAGGATCGGCCGGCACTTGCCGTCCGGATGACCTTCTCCGCCGAGGGCAGGAAGGTCCGGCACTCGTTCCACCGCGTCATGATGAAGTCGGTAGCGAAGCTCGCCTACCCGCAGGCGCAGGCGGCGATCGACGGAAAGCCCGACGACAAGACGGGCCCCCTTCTCGACACTGTCCTGCGGCCGCTCTGGGACGCCTACGCGGTGCTCAAGCGCGGCCGCGACGCGCGCCATCCGCTCGAACTCGACCTGCCGGAGCGCAAGATCATCCTGAAGCCGGACGGTACCGTCGACCGGGTCGTGATCCCGGACCGCCTCGATGCGCACAAGCTGATCGAGGAGTTCATGATCCAAGCCAACGTCGCCGCTGCCGAGACGCTGGAGGCGAAACGCCAGCCGTTGATCTACCGCATCCACGACACGCCGTCGCTGGCCAAGCAGGAATCTCTGCGCGAGTTCCTGAAGACGCTCGACATCTCGCTGGCCCGTGGGGCTCAGCTGCGCCCTTCGCAGTTCAACGGCATTCTGGCGCAGGTGCGCGACACCGACCATGAGAGCCTTGTCAACGAGGTGGTGCTACGCTCCCAGAGCCAGGCGGTCTACTCGCCGGAGAACATCGGGCATTTTGGCCTCAATCTGAGGCGCTACGCCCATTTCACCTCCCCGATCCGCCGCTATTCCGACCTGATCGTCCACCGTGCGCTGGTCGGCACGCTCGGCTTCGGCGCAGGCGGCCTGACCCGCGACGAAGAAGCGCGGCTGGAGGAGATTTCGGCGCTCATCTCCGCGTCCGAACGTCGCGCCATGGCGGCCGAACGCGACACCGTCGACAGGCTCGTCGCGGCGCATCTCTCGGGGCGCAAGGGGGAAACCTTCGACGGGCGCATCACGGGCGTGACCAAGTCGGGACTTTTTGTCCAGTTGCCAATCTACGGCGCCGACGGCTTCGTGCCGGTGTCATCCCTGCATGACGATTACTATATCTATGACGAAACCGCGCATGCCCTGTTCGGCGACCGCAGCGGACGGGGCTATCGTCTCGGCGACACCGTCGAGGTCAGGCTCGTCGAGGTGGCGCCGCTGGCGGGAGCGATGCGCTTCGAGATGCTGACCGATCCGGTCGCCCTGCCCGGCATGCGCCAGTCGTTCCACAAGGCGCGCGGACGCCGGACGGCGAAGGCGGGCAACAACCGGCTTGGCGGCCGGTCGAGGAGAAGATGATGACGCTCCAATTCGGTGGCGAACTGCATAGCGGAAGGCCGGCGCGGGACCTGAAGCAGGCGATGGTGCGCGGCTTCATGGGCCGCTGCCCGCACTGCGGCGAAGGCAGGCTGTTCCGCGGCTTTGCCAAGACCGTCGACGACTGCACGGTGTGCGGCGAGCACATCGATCATCACCGCGCCGACGACCTGCCGGCCTATCTCGTCATCTTCATCGTCGGGCATATCGTCGTCGGCGCCTTCATGGGTGTCGAGGCGGCGGTCGAGCTGTCGACCTGGACTCATCTCGCGATCTGGGCGCCGCTCACCGTCCTCGGCTCGATCGCGCTTTTGCAGCCGGTCAAAGGCGCCGTCGTCGGCCTGCAATGGGCGTTGTACATGCACGGTTTCGGCGAGTCAGAGGACGCGATCGAGACGCATCCGGAGCTGTAGCCGGGAGGAATGACGGGGGGAACGACATGGAAGGCATGAGCCGCGCGCAGGTCGACAGCGCCGAGTCAAAGGACTTCGCCCTCGGCGGCAAGCCAATGCGGCCGCGCGACGCCGCCACGCTGATCCTGCTCGACCGCAGCGGCGGCGAAACGCGCGTCCTGATGGGCCGCCGCTCGATGAAGCACGCCTTCATGCCCGGCCGGCTGGTCTTTCCGGGCGGGCGCACCGATCCCTCCGATAGCCGCGTGACGACGGCAGATGCGCTGCATCCCGCGGTCGAGGCGAAGCTGGTTGCCGGCGCTGGCAGCCGCATGTCGTCGGTTCGCGCGCGCGCGATCGCCTTGTCCGCCGTTCGCGAAACCTACGAGGAAGCCGGTCTGCTCATTGGCCGCAAGGCCGACTACAGGACGCGGCGCGAAGGATGGTTGGGCTTCGCCGACAACGGCGTCGAACCGACATTGTCGAACCTGCGCATGATCGCCAGGGCGATCACGCCGCCCGGCCGCGTGCGCCGCTTCGACACCCGCTTCATCGCTGCCTGGCGCGACGACGTCGCGGTGGAACTGGCCGGGGGCGGGCCGACCGAGGAACTCGAGGAGCTGGTGTGGCTGCCGGTCGGAACCACGGTCTCCGAAGAGATGCCCATGATCACCAAACGCATCCTCGACGACCTCACGACGCGTCTGGCGCAGGATCCAGACCTCGATCCGGAATATCCCGTGCCGTTCTACCGCATGCGCCACAGCCGCATGCTCCGCGACTTTGTCTGACATTTTTCCGATGACCGCCCATTCGCCAGTGCCGTCGCAAACGGAAGAGCCGCCGCTTCGGCTGCTTGCGCTCGCCGCTGCGATCGCCTCGATCAGCGTGGTGGGCATCGCCATCGGTCTCGGCATACCTCTTCTGAGCGTCGTGCTCGAACAGCGTGGATATTCGGCAACCATGATCGGGTTGAACACGGCCGCGGCCGGCCTTGCCTCGATCGCCGCCGCGCCGATCGCGACGCCGCTCGGGGCACGCTTCGGTGTCGTGCCGGCGCTCGCGGTGTCGATGATCGTCGGCGCACTGTCCTTTGTCGGCTTCTATTTCGCCACGGATTTCTGGGTATGGTTCCCGTTGCGGGCGACGCTGCACGTCTCGCTGACGGTGGTGTTCATCCTGTCGGAGTATTGGATCAACGTCTCGGCCCCGCCGCATCGGCGCGGCATGGTGCTGGGCGTCTACGCGACGATGCTGTCGCTCGGCTTCGCCTTCGGGCCGTGGCTCTTCGCGCAGATCGGCAGCCAGGGTCTGCGCCCGTTCGGCGTCGCCTTCGGCCTGGTCATCGCCGGCATGATTCCGGTGCTTGTCGCCTGGCGGCAGAGCCCGCCGATCCCCAGCGGCCAGGGCGAAGGGCGGCGCTTCCTGCGCTACATCTGGCTGGTGCCGACCGCGACCGCCGCGGTCTTTGTCTTCGGCGCGGTAGAGACCGGCGGCTTCGCGCTATTCCCGCTCTACGGCTCGCGGGTCGGTTATTCGGAAGCCGATGCCGCGCTGCTCCTGTCGATGATCGGCCTGGGCAACGTCCTGTTCCAGGTGCCGCTCGGCATGCTGAGCGACCGGATCGGAGACCGGCGGCGCGTCCTCGTCGCCTGCGCGGCGGCGGGCCTCGCCGGCATGCTCGTGATGCCGTTCGTCGAGCAGAGCTGGACGGCGATGGCGGTCCTGCTCCTCGTCTGGGGCGGCGCCGTCGCAGCGCTCTACACCATCGGTCTCGCGCATCTTGGCTCGCAGCTGCACGGGCGCGATCTCGCCTCGGCCAATGCCGCCTTCGTGTTCTGCTACGGACTCGGCATGCTGGCCGGTCCCCAGTCGATCGGAGTGGGGCTCGACGCCTTCGGCCCGCCGGGCTTCGGCTGGACGATCGCCCTGTTCTTCGCAGGCTATCTCCTGCTCGTGATGGTCCGCATCGTACGCGGACCGTCCCGCTCTTGACTTTCCGCGGCCAATCCGTATGTGTCCGGCTCAGTTTTCCGCGGCCGGGCACTGCGCTTGGCGCTTGCGCGCGAAGTGACCCACTCATAAGACACGGATAATTGCCATGGCAAAAGCCGCCAATATCAAGATCAAGCTTCTCTCGACCGCCGACACCGGCTTCTTCTATGTGACGAGCAAGAACAGCCGCACCAAGACCGACAAGCTGTCGTTCCGCAAATACGACCCGGTCGCCAAGAAGCACGTCGAATTCAAGGAAACCAAGATCAAGTAGGCCGGTCACGCTTGCCGATCGACGAAAGCCGCCGCCTTCGGGCGGCGTTTTTCGTTCGTGGATGAGCTATCTGCGGCGCGTCTTTCGACTCGCGCTACCACATCGTCTTTTTCGCGCGCTCCGGCCATTCGGCATCATAGGCCGACCCGTCGATCGCGGCCCGGCTGGTCACCTCGAGTATCCGGCCGGGGGTTGGCAGCGATTTCGGGTCGACATGCTTCAGGGGATTCCACAGGTCGGAGCGGTGGATCGCGCGGGCGCACTGGAAGTAGACCGACTTGACGCGGATCACGGTCACGGTGCGCGCCGGCCTGCCCTCGATCGCGAAGCTCTCGCACAGGGCCGTATCGTCGGTGACGCAGGCCTCGCCGTTGACCCTCAGCGTCGTTCCGGATCCCGGCACGAGGAACAACAGCCCGACGCGGGCATCGCGGATGATGTTCTTCAGCGAATCGGCGCGATTGTTGCCGCGCCGGTCGGGCATCAACAGGGTGCGCGGGTCCTGAATCCTGACGAATCCGGCCAGATCGCCGCGCGGCGAGCAATCGAGCCCTTCCGGCCCGGCAGTCGCCAGCGCGACGAAGGGCGATGCCTCGATGAAGGCGGCATATTCGGGGATGATGTGGTCGAGTTCCTTGACCAGCGAGCTTTCGCCGGGCTGCCCGTAGAGCGCCTCAAGTTCGTCCACCGTCTCGATCCTGCGCATGCCCATTCCCCTCCCGTTCACCCGCCCATCCGCGAGACGCGTCACGCTTTTTCGCCGGCTGGATGACAGGCTTATGACCGTCCCGACCTCTCAGCCGCGCGACAACCCTTTGGCGGCGAGTTCATCGAGATAGGATTGCCATCGCTGCGCCTTCTCGTGGCCCAGTTCGTGGAGATAGTTCCAGGTGAAGATGCCGGTGTCGTGGCCGTCGTCGAAGACGATCCGCACCGCGTAATTGCCCGTCGGCTCGATTCTCGAGATCGCGACGTTGCGCTTGCCGGGCACCGTCACGCGCTGCTCGGGAGAATGGCCCTGTACCTCGGCCGAAGGAGACAGGACGCGCAACAACTCGGCCGGCAGCTCGAAAGCGTGGCGATGTCCCGGAAAGGTCACGGACATCGTCCGGCGATCCTTCGATACGCGCAATTCGGTCGGTGCGGTCATCGGGCGTCGTGCTCCGCGGGTTCGTCGACGGGAAGTGGCGGTTGATCGCGCACCTTGGCGGGTATCTCAGCCAGCCCGCTTCCCGTCGCATTTCGGCATCGCCGTCGGAAAAATTGCGACGCCTCTTCGATCACCGGCTCTTCGTCACGGGAACTCATGCCGCATCCGGCGTGATCTCGGCAATTATCTTTTCGCCGATCTCCCGCTCTGCCACGGCCAGCTCGAACGCGCTCTGGAGATTCATCCAGAATCTCGGCTCGTTCCCGAAGTAGCGGCCAAGCCGAAGGGCCGTTTCCGGCGAAATGCCCCGCTTGCCGTTGAGAATGTCGGTGATGCGGCCGGACGGCAGCCGCAAGGCGATTGCCAGCCGATTGGCCGACATTCCCCGCGCGTCGAGTTCCCGTTTCAGGATACGCCCTGGATGAACCGCAAGCATGTCCGATGCCTTTCAATGGTAGTCGACGATTTCGACATCGAACGCATGTCCGGCGTCGAACCGAAAGCAAATTCTCCAGGGACCGTTGACGGTCATCGCCCACTGCCCCTTGCGATCCCGCGACAGTTTGTGCAACCCGACCGACGCCAGTGGGCTGAGGTCGCTGAGCGAGGTCGCCGCATCCAATGTCGCCAAAAGTTCAATTGCGCGATCCGCATCGAGTCCGGAGAATTTCGACTTCCCTTCCTCGGCGAACCGACGCGTCGCGGAGTCTGCCCACGACCGTATCATATTGGTTCCATACTACGCGCGGCGTAGGACGACAATGGTCGGGACTTGAATAGGCGCGACAAAAGGCCGACATTGCCCGATGAGATGCCGACGCAGTGTGACCGCATCGAAAGGAACCGGCGGACCTATGCTTCTTCACCCCCGCACCCCGCCGATGATCGACCCGTTCGGACGTTCGATCACCTATCTGCGCGTCTCGGTGACCGATCGCTGCGACTTCCGCTGCACCTACTGTATGGCCGAGGACATGACCTTCCTGCCGAAGAAGGATCTGCTTAGCCTCGAGGAGCTCGACCGGCTCTGTTCGGTCTTCATCGAGAAGGGTGTCAGGAAGCTGCGTCTCACCGGCGGCGAGCCGCTGGTGCGCAAGAATATCATGCACCTCGTGCGCCAGCTCTCGAGGCACATCTCTTCCGGCGCGCTTGACGAACTGACGCTGACGACCAACGGATCGCAACTGGCCAAGCATGCCGCCGAACTTGCCGACTGCGGCATCCGGCGTATCAACGTTTCGGTCGATACGCTCGATCCGGACAAGTTCCGGACGATCACCCGCTGGGGCAATCTGGAACGCGTGCTCGAAGGCATCGACGCCGCGCAGGCGGCCGGCATCCACGTCAAGATCAACGCCGTGGCGCTGAAGGGCTTTAACGACGCAGAGCTGGCCGACCTGATGCGCTGGGCACACGGCCGCGGCATGGACATGACGATCATCGAGACCATGCCGATGGGGGAGATCGACGCCGACCGCACCGATCAGTATCTGCCTCTGTCCCTGCTGCGGGCGAACCTCGAGCGCCAGTTCACGTTTAGGGACATCCCCTTCAAGACGGGCGGACCGGCGCGCTATGTCGAGGTCGCCGAGACCGGCGGGAAGCTCGGCTTCATCACCCCGATGACGCACAATTTCTGCGAAAGCTGCAACCGCGTCCGCATCACCTGCACCGGCACGCTCTACATGTGCCTTGGCCAGGAGGACGCCGCCGACCTGCGCGCGCCCCTGCGTGCCTCCGAAGGCAACGACCTCCTGTCGAACGCCATCGACGAAGCCATCGGCCGGAAGCCCGAGGGCCACGACTTCGTCATCGACCGTTCCACGCGGCGTCCGGCGGTCTCGCGCCACATGAGCGTCACCGGCGGCTGATCGCCCGATGCGGCGTGCGCCTCTCGCCCTGGTCGCGGCGCTTCTCTGCGCCTCTCCGGCCGCTGCCGGCGAGATGCACTATTCCAATCCGCGCTTCGGCACGTCGGTCAGCTTCCCGGCGGAGATATTCTCCCGCGCGTCGATCCCTCCCGCCAATGGCGACGGCATGACCTGGTTCTCCGCCGACGGGGCGAGCCTCGCGGTGTTCGGCGGCTACAACGTTCTGGCGCAATCGCCGCGCGACCTCATCGGCGAGGCAGCCGCACCGGGGGTGACGATCACCTACTCGCGCGCCGGCGAGGATTGGGCCGTTGTGTCGGGAACCGAAGACGAAGACATCTTCTACCGGCGCTCGGAGTTCGGCGCGGACGACGTCATCCACACCCTGGTCCTGCGCTATCCGGCGCGCCTGAAGGCGAAATACGACCGTCTCGTTGGGCCGATCGCGGCCATCCTCGACGGCCCCTAACTATATTTGGGCGGCGACGTTTACAGGAATCCCGCGCTTTTCTAGTGTCCCCATCTGCGGACAATCTCGTCCGCTTGGGGGTTTTTCGACATGTTCAGGACTTTCGCGCTCGGTCTGGCCCTTGCCGGGCTGGCAGGCATTGCCCATGCGCAGGATATCGGCGGATCGTACACCGTCGAGGGCACCAACCACGACGGCAGCACCTATGAAGGCACCGCCGAGATCACGCTGACCAGCGACACGACCTGCGAGATCGATTGGGTGACCGGATCGACGGAGTCGCACGGCATCTGCAGCCGAAACGGCAACGCGTTCGCGGCCGCCTATGTGCTCAATGACTCCGTCGGCCTCGTCATCTACATGGTCAACCCCGACGGATCGATGCAAGGACTGTGGACCATTCAAGGCCAGTCCGGCACCGGCACCGAGAACCTGATCCCGGCCAACTGACCGGCAGCGGGGCGAAGCGCCCGGGGCGGCGTCTCCGGGCGAGCGGTCTGGACCATTGCTTATCGGTTGCGATTTGCGGCTCGGCTGTTACACCCGCGACAAGCAGGCCGGCTTACGGTCGCAACCGGAAACGTCCAGTGCCCCTTTCTCCCAATCTGCGCGGCGCCGCGTTCATGGCGATCTCGATGGCCGGCTTCACGGTCAACGACGCCCTGACCAAGCTGTCGTCCGAGACGATCAACATGGGCCAGGTCATGCTGATCCGCGGCCTGTTCGCGACCGCGTTGGTCGGTCTGGTCGCCTGGCATCGGGGCGCGTTGCGCCAGATCGGCCACGCGCTGCATCCCATGGTGGCGATCAGGGTCGCGGGCGAGGCGCTCGCCACCATCTGCTTCCTGGTCGCGCTGTCGCATCTGCCGATCGCCAATGTCTCCGCGGTGCTTCAGGCACTGCCGCTCGCCGTGACCATGGGGGCGGCGATAGCGCTTGGCGAGCCGGTGGGCTGGCGCCGCTGGCTGTCGATCGCGGCGGGTTTCGCCGGAGTGCTGATCATCGTCCGGCCGGGCGTCGAAGGCTTCAGCGTCTATTCGCTGTGGGCACTCGCGTGCGTCTTCTTCTGCGCCATCAGGGATCTCGCCACCAAGCGCGTGCCTCAGGAAATACCGACATTCCTGGTTTCGACGGCCACCGCCGCCACCGTGACCGTCACCGGCGCGATCCTCGTGGTTCCGATGGGCGGCTGGTCGCCGGTGCCGAGCCAGACGGTGGCGATGCTCGCGTTCGCGGCTGTCCTTCTTGTCGTCGGCTACCAGTTCATCATCAAAGCGATGCGGATCGGCGATATCTCCTACATCGCGCCGTTCCGATATACCGCGCTGCTCTGGTCGATCGCCCTCGGCTATCTGGTTTTCGCCGACGTTCCGGACCTCGCCATGATCGTCGGCTCGGTCGTCATCGTGGGCTCGGGGCTCTATATGCTCTACCGCGAGCGGGTGGTCGGACGCCACCCCGCTGCCGAAAGCACATCGCCCGCCATGGGCCCGGACGGGCTCTAGTGACAAGCATCTATCTCAACCGCCGCACCGCGCCTCACGTCTCCACGCTCGTCGTCGCGACGGCGACCGGTGCGCTCGCGCTCAATGTCTTCCTCCCCTCGCTGCCGGCGATGGCGCGGTATTTCGAGGCGGATTACGGGTTGGTCCAGCTGTCCGTCTCTCTTTACCTGACATCGACAGCCGTGCTCCAGTTGCTGATCGGGCCCGCCTCCGACCGGTTCGGACGGCGTCCGGTCATGCTGTTCTCCTTCGCCGTCTTCATCCTCGCCACGGTCGCCGCAATCTTCGCGCCGACGATCTATTTCCTCCTCGTCTGCCGGATCTTTCAGGCCTTCGCGGCGGCCGGCATGGTCCTGTCGCGTGCGATCGTGCGCGACACGGTCAGCGCCGAGTTCGCCGCGAGCCGTATCGGCTACATCACGATGGGAATGACGCTGGTACCGATGATCGGTCCGGCGATCGGCGGCGTGCTCGACGAAATCTATGGCTGGCAGGCGACCTTCGGCCTGACGCTCGCCTTCGGCATTCTCGCCTTCGCCGTCGTCTATCTCGACCTCGGCGAGACCAACCGCAGCCCTTCCGCCAGCCTCGGCGCGCAGTTCCGCGCCTATCCCGAACTCCTGCGCTCGCGGCTGTTCTGGGCCTATACGCTTACCGCGGCGTTCACCTCGGGCCTGTTCTTCTCCTTCCTCGGCGGCGCGCCCTATGTGGCATCGGTCCTGTTCGGCATGTCGCCATCGGCCTACGGCTTCTATTTCGCCTGCCTCGGCCTCGGCTATATGTTCGGCAACTTCGTCTCGGGAAGGTATACCGCCCGGGTCGGGATCAACAACATGATGCTCATCGGCAACGTAATCTCGACCGTCGCGATCTTGGTCGCCATCGCGCTGTTCGCGGCGGGGGCGGCGCATCCGCTGGCGCTGTTCGTTCCGGCGGCCTTCGCGACGATCGGCAACGGTTTCACCCTGCCCAGCGCCAATTCCGGTATCGTCAGCACTCGGCCCAGCCTCGCCGGATCGGCCTCCGGCCTTGGCGGCGCGCTGCAGATCGGCGGCGGCGCGGCTCTCTCGGCGCTGCCCGGCCTGTTCCTGTCGCCCGAGACCGGCGTCTATCCGCTCCTGTTGATCATGCTGGCACCCGCCCTGGCGGCGATCGCGGCCAGTCTCTTCGTCAGGGTCGCATCGCGTTCCAACGACGCATCGCGACCATGATCGCCGGCGTCATCCTCGCCGGCGGACGATCGTCGCGGATGGGCGGACGCGACAAGGCGCTGGTCGAACTCGGCGGGCGAACCCTTCTCGACCGGCTCCGCGCCCGGTTCTCGCCGCAGGTTGGCGCACTCGCAATCAACACGAATTCCGCGCTTGGCGCAGCGGCACACGGCTTCGAGGTGCTGCCGGACCGTTTCGCCGGGTTCCCCGGGCCGCTCGCCGGCATCCATGCCGGCCTCTTCTGGGCCGAGCAACTGTCGGGCGCCACGCACCTGGCCACGGTCTCCATCGATACGCCGTTCCTGCCCACCGACTTCGTCGCGAGGCTTGCCGGCGCATGCGCAGATGGGACGTCCGTTGCGCTAGCCCGCTCCGATGGGCGACTTCACCCGACCTGCGCGCTGTGGCCGGTGCGTCTTCGAAGAAAACTGGAGAGCTTTCTCGAGGGGGGCACTTCGCGAAAGGTCATGGACTTCGCCGAGGCAGCCGGATACGTCGCCGTCGATTTCCCGGCGATACCCTTCGACCCGTTCTTCAACATCAACACCCCTGCCGATCTGAAAATGGCGGAGACTGTCCTGGAGACGATGCGATGACCCAGAGGGTCTTCGGTATCACCGGCTGGAAGAACTCGGGCAAGACCACGCTCACCGAGCGTCTGGTCGCGGAGTTCACGCGCCGCGGCTACCGCATCTCGACGGTCAAGCACGCCCACCATTCCTTCGACATCGACAAGGAAGGTACAGATTCCTTCCGCCATAGGGTGGCGGGCGCGCATGAGGTGGCGATCGTCTCGCATGGGCGCTGGGCACTGATGCACGAGTTGCGCGACGAGGCCGAACCGCCGCTGGACAGGATCCTCGCCCGCCTCGCGCCCTGCGATCTCGTTCTTGTCGAAGGCTACAAGCGCGAACCGCATTTGAAGATCGAGACGCGCCGGCGGGGCACGAAAGATACGTCGCCGCTCTCGGCGAGCGATCCGGCCATCATCGCGGTTGCGACCGACCATGCCCAGCCGGACGAACGACTGCCCGTTCTCAATATCGACGACATCGACGCCATCGCCGATTTCATCACCGCTCGGATGAAGCTACGTCCCCCGCCTGCCACGTGATTCATGCCGCGGACGGCAATTCCGAAGACGGTTTTGCGATTGCATTCGCAAAGCAAATAATGGGAATATCGCGCAGTTTGCGGGCCTTGGAGGCCGGCAGAACCCGCTTCGGGAGTGGAGCGGCAACGACAAGGAAAGAGGATGAACATGCGTATTTCGAAGCGTCTGGCGCTCGGTCTGACCGCCGCCGCGTTTGCGTTCGGCCTGGGAGCGGCCAACGCCCAGGAGACCCTGCGGATCGGCACCGAAGGCGCCTATCCCCCCTTCAACAACCTCACCGCCGACGGCAAGCTCGTCGGTTTCGACATCGACATCGCCAACGCGCTCTGCGAGGAGATGAAGGTCAAGTGCGAATTCGTCACCCAGGACTGGGACGGCATCATCCCGGCGCTGCAGGCCGGCAAGTTCGACGCCATCATCGCCTCGATGTCGATCACCGAGGAGCGCAAGCAGAAGGTCGATTTCACCCACAAATACTACAATACGCCCTCCGCGATCGTCGCGCCGAAGGACACCGACATCAAGGGCGTGGCCAAGGAAGACCTGGCCGGCAAGACGCTCGGCGCGGCGACGTCCACCACCCACTATAACTATGCCGAGAAAACCTACACGGACACGACGCTCAAAGGCTATCCGACCAGCCAGGAGTTCCTGCTCGACATAGCCAACGGCCGGCTCGATGCCGTCACCGACGACGTGTCCGTGCTCGAGGAATGGCTGAAGACCTCGGACGGCGCCTGCTGCAAGATCGTCGGCATGATCACGCCGGTGCCGGAAATCCACGGCGAGGGTGCCGGGATCGCGGTTCGCAAGGGCGAGACCGCGCTGGTCGAGAAGTTCAACGCTGCCATCGACGCCATCCGCAAGAGCGGGAAGTACAAGGAAATCAACGACAAATACTTCACCTACGACGTCTACGGCGGCTAAGCCGGATCAAGCCGGGCGCGGCGGCGGGCGCACTCCGCAGCCGCGCCTATTGATATTTCCGCTTACGACGAGGCAATGCGCCGATGCAGAGTGCCTGGACGCTGCTGAGCTGGGGACCGGAGGGCTGGCTCGACGACATCGCCTATGGCGTCTTCATCACCGTCTCGCTCGCCGCCGCGACCCTTCCCGTCGGCCTTGCCATCGGTTTCCTGGTGGCGCTCGCCAAGCAGTCGGACGAACCCTCGCTCAGGCTGGCGGGCAACGTCTACACCACGATCTTCCGCGGCCTGCCCGAACTTCTGACCCTGTTCCTCGTCTACTATGGCGTGCAGACCCTGCTGCAGAGCTTCGTCCGGTTGTTCGATCCGGCCGCGAGCATTGAGGTCAACAGCTTCGTCTCGGGCATGGTAGCGCTCGGCGTGGTCTTCTCCTCCTATTCGAGCGAAGTCTTCCTTTCGGCTTTCCGCGCCATACCGCGCGGTCAGTACGAAGGCGGTTTTGCCATCGGGCTCACCAACTTGCAGACGATGCGGCTCGTGATCCTGCCGCAACTGGTGCGCATCGCCCTGCCCGGCCTCGCCAATCTGTGGCTGATTCTGCTCAAGGACACGGCGCTGGTCTCCGCCATCGGCCTGTCCGACATCCTGCGCCAGAGCGGGGTGGCCGCACGCGTCACGCGCGAGCCATTCCTGTTCTTTGGCGTCGCTTGCGCCATCTACCTCGTGCTCGCCATCATCTCCTCCTTCGGCATCAACGCGATCGAGCGTTCCGTCAGCCAGTCGGGGGTGCGCCGATGAGCGCCGTGTCGGACGCCGCCTCCGTGGAGATTCCGCCGCCGGTCGTGCGCGGCTGGCCCGGCACGCGCATCGCCGGCCATGTTCTCGTCGGCGTCTGGATCCTGTTCGGTCTGGCTCTCGCCGTCTATCTGTTCACCGCCTGGAATCCCGAGCTCTTCGAGCGGTGGAAATGGCCCTATCTCAGCGGTCTCGGCATCACCCTTTTGCTGGTGGCGATCTCGACCGTACTCGGCGCGCTCCTGTCGATCCCGATCGCCTATGGACGTATGTCGCAAAACCGGGTCCTGTCCGCGATCGCCTATGCCTATGTCTACTTCTTCCGCGGCACGCCGCTACTCGCTCAGACCTTCCTGATCTATTACGGGCTGGGCTCGTTCCGGCCACAGCTCGAAATGGTGGGGCTCTGGACCTTCTTCCGCGAAGCCTGGTATTGCGCGATCCTCGCCTTCACCCTCAACACGGCCGCCTATCAGGCCGAGATTCTGCGCGGCGCGATCGAGAGCGTCGGCAAGGGCCAGTGGGAAGGCGCGGCTTCGCTCGGGCTCTCCAGATGGCAGACCCTGCGCATGGTGATCATGCCCCAGGCGCTGATCGTGGCGCTTCGGCCCTACGGCAACGAGTTGATTCTGATGATCAAGGGCTCGGCGATCGTCGCCATCATCACGGTCTACGACCTGATGGGCGTCACGCGTCTCGCCTATTCGCGCAGTTTCGATTTCCAGACCTACATCTGGGCGGCGATCATCTATCTTGCCATCGTCGAATTGCTGCGCAATGTCGTCGAGCTGATCGAAAGGCGCCTGACGCGCCACCTGAAGCGCTGACGCGCAACACGACAAAATATCGGGAGAGACAAATGGCCAGCATCGCGTTTCTGGGACTTGGCGTCATGGGCTACCCCATGGCGGCGCATCTGAAAAACCGCGGCGGCCACGACGTCACCGTCTACAACCGCACCGCCGCCAAGGCGGAAAAATGGGTGACCCAGCATGGCGGCGCGCATGCGCCGACCCCCGCAAAGGCCGCCGAGGGCAAGGATTTCGTCTTCGCCTGCGTCGGCAATGACGACGATCTGCGCCAGGTGACGCTGGGCGCCGACGGCGCGTTCGGCGCAATGAAGAAGGGCTCGATCTTCGTCGACAACACGACCGCCTCGGCGGAGATCGCGCGAGAGCTCGCCTCCGAGGCAGGCGCGCGCGGCTTTTCCGCCCTCGACGCTCCGGTCTCCGGCGGCCAGGCGGGAGCCGAGAACGGCCAGCTGACCGTCATGGTCGGCGGCGACGAGGCGACCTTCGAGCGCGCCAAGCCGGTGATCTCCGCCTACGCGAAGATGGTCGGCCTGATGGGACCGGCGGGCGCAGGCCAGCTCACCAAGATGATCAACCAGATCTGCATCGCCGGCCTCGTCCAGGGCCTCGCCGAAGGCATTCATTTCGGCAAGAAGGCCGGCCTCGACATCGAGAAGGTCGTCGATGTCATCTCCAAAGGCGCGGCCGGCTCGTGGCAGATGGAAAACCGCCACAAGACCATGAACGCCGGCAAATACGACTTCGGCTTCGCCGTCGACTGGATGCGCAAGGACCTCGGCATCTGCCTGGCCGAGGCCGATCGCAACGGCGCGCAGCTGCCGATCACCGCCTTGATCGACCAGTTCTACAAGGACGTGCAGCAGATGGGCGGCAAGCGCTGGGATACGTCCTCGCTGCTCGCCCGCCTCGAAAACTGATGCCCGGGCTGTCGAAGACTTCGACGGCTGACGAGGTGATCGCCCACCTCAAGACCCTGGCCTCGGAAGAAAACCGCCAGGGCATGAAACGCTACGGCATCAGGATCGACCGCGCCCTCGGCATCTCGCATGGCGAGCAGCGCCGCATCGGCAAGCTGATCGGCAAGAACCACGAGCGCGCCTTCGAACTGTGGGCGAGCGGCATCATGGAAGCGCGCTTCATCGCCTCGATCACCGCCGACCCGAAGCGTTTCACGGCGGATGACGCTCGGGCCTGGGCGGCCGAGTTCGATTCCTGGGACATCGTCGACAGCGTCTCCGATCTCTTCGTCGACTCCGATGCCTGGCGCAAACTGATCGACGAATTCGCCGAGGACGAACGGGAGTTCGTCCGGCGCACCGCCTTCGCCATGATGGCCTGGTCGGTCGTCCACCGGAAGAAGGAGCCGGACGAGACCTTCCTCTCCTATCTGCCGATCATCGAGAGACATTCGACCGACCCGCGAAATTTCGTCCGCAAGGCAGTCAACTGGGCGCTGCGCTCCATCGGCAAGCGGTCGATGCCGCTCAACGCCGCCGCACTCGAGACCGCACAGAGGCTGGGCGCGTCGACCGACAAGACCGCGCGCTGGAACGGCAAGGACGCCGTGCGCGAACTGACGGCGGAAAAGACGCTCGCCGGGATTGCCAGGCGCGAAGCGAGCCGAAGTGCGGAACGGAGCGGTCGCGCGAACCATTGACGCGCACCTCGCACGGCGCTTCAATCGAGACGTCGAAAGGGCTCCCGATGGAAAACCCGCTGCCCGCATTTGCGCTCGCATGCTTCGCCCTCGTCCTGCCCACGTCCGTCTCCGCGGCGGAAGGGCCGAAGCCGATTTCCTGGACCGAACTCGCCCGCGCACCGTCGGCCGTGGAAATCGAGGTACGGCTCGAAGGCTATCTGCTTCCGGTCGACCGCGAGAACGACCTCGTCTACGAATTCCTTCTCGTGCCCTGGGCCGGCGCCTGTATCCACACTGTCGCGCCGCCGCCCGATCAGCTCGTGCGGGTGACGCCCGCACAGCCCTACCGGCTGAGCGAGATTTACGAGGCCGTGGCGGTTTCCGGACGGTTGGTGGCCGCCGACGAGCGGCAACAGGTCCTGATGCTGGACGGCGTGAAGGAACTCGACAGCGCCTACGGTATTGCGCGGGCGGCGGTCGTCCACGCCGCCGTGAAGGCGCCTCCCCTGTCCGGGAACGCAAATCCCTGGCGCAAGATCGTCAAATAGACACGGATCAGGCGCTCGCGGAGGACGACTCCTTGTCGAGCACCATGTAGTCGAGGGGCAGTTCGGTCGTGTACTTGATCTGCTCCATGGCGAAGGACGACGACACGTCGCGGATCTCGATCTTGGCGATCAGTTTCTTGTAGAACGCGTCGTACGCCGCGATATCGGGCACCACGACCCGGATCAGATAGTCCACGTCCCCGCTCATCCGGTAGAACTCGACCACTTCCGGAAACTCCTGCACGACTTCCGAAAAGCGCTTCAGCCATTCGAGGCTGTGCGACGACGTGCGGATCGAGATGAACACGGTCACCCTCGTATTGACCTTGACCGGATCGAGGATCGCGACCCGGCGTCGGATCACGCCTTCCTCCTCCAGCTTCTGGATCCGGCGCCAGCATGGCGTCGTCGACAGGCCGACCTTCTTCGCCACGTCGGCCACGGCGAGCGTGGAATCCTCCTGCAGCAGGCGAAGTATTTTGCGGTCGAGGCGATCCATCGGGATTCTCCGGCAAGAATTACCCTTCAGATGCCAGATTCAGGAATGTCTTTTCAAGGCAAATCCATGCTACCCAGCCTTACTTAGGGAGCATAGAATTCCAATCCGCCTGGATCCTGGCCTTGACCTCCGCCCTCAGTCTCGGCAACAGTTCCGCCTCGAACCACGGATTCCGCTTCAGCCAGCCGGTGTTGCGCCACGAGGGGTGCGGCAGCGGCAGCACCCGCGGCAAGGTGTCCGCCTCGAATATCTCGCGCCAGCGCGCGACGGTCTCCGACAGGCTGCCGGCACGCCGATCGCCCATGTGCCAGGCCTGGGCATAGATGCCGATCGCCAGCACCAGATCGATCTGCGGCATCAAGTCCATCAACGGCTGGCGCCAGGCCGGCGCGCATTCGCGCCGCGGGGGCAGGTCGCCGCCCTTCGCATCCTGCCCCGGAAAGCAGAATCCCATCGGCAGGATGGCGAATTTCCCGGTGTCGTAGAAATCGTCGCGGGTGACGCCGAGCCATTCGCGCAGGCGGTCGCCGGAGCGGTCGTTGAACGGAATCCCCGTCGCATGCACCTTGGTGCCGGGCGCCTGGCCTGCGATCAGGATGCGTGCGGTCGAGGAGGGCGATAGCACCGGCCTCGGTTCGTGCGGCAGCGGCCTGCCCAGCGGCGCGTCGCGGCAGATGCGGCAGGCGCGGACACGTTGCGCCAGCGCCCGCAGCGCCTCGTCCATCAGGCGGCGGCACTCGGCCGCGCCGCGATTGCCGCGTGCCAGCGCTTCACGTTGGCGAACTCGTCAGGCACCGCGATGCGCGCCGGCTTGAGGAAGTCCATCGCAACCAGGCCGGTGATGTCGGCGACCGAATAGGCGTCCCCGGCGGCGAATTCCCGGGAGGCGAGTTCGCGGTCGAGGATTGCCATGAACTCGAGCGCCTTCGGCTTGTTCGCCTCGCCCCATTCCGGGATCTGCGGGATCTCCCATTCCTTCATCGCCGGATGGATATGCCGGAACGCATTGGCCACGACCGCCAGGAAGTTCAGCTCCATCCGCCGCTGCCACATCTCGACCAGCGCCTTGCCCAGCGCGCCGGTGCCGAACATCGGCGGCTCGGGATTGAGTTCCTCGAAATAGCGGCAGATCGCGATCGATTCCGTGAGGATGGTGCCGTCGTCGAGTTCGAGCACCGGAAGCCGTTTCAGCGGATTGCGGGAGGCGACCGGCTCGGACTTGTGGCCGAGCGCACCCATGTCGATCGGCACCAGCGGCACCGACAGGCCCTTTTCGGCCAGATAGATGCGCACCCGGCGCGGGTTCGGCGCCCGTCCGCCATCATAGAGCTTCATGCCGTTCCTCCCGATCGAACAAATGCCGGACCGGCTTACCAGCCTGACACCTGTCTCAGCCAGTTGAAAATGGCCTGGACCAAACCGTGTTCCGCTTCGGCCAGCCCGCCCTGCTGCTCCCGCCAGGCGCGCGGCCGCTCGAATTCGCCGGCCCACAGCCCCTTTCCCGCGCGCCTCGCCGCGAGCTCCGCATCCGCGTAGTGGCCATAGGCGACCGCCCACCCCTCTTCGACGAGCCTGCGGTTCAGATCGATGTCGCCGGCGCGGCAGACCGCGAGCAGGCGGTCGTATCTGTCCCTCTCCCAGCCCTCGCAGGTGACAGGGCGGCCGGCGATCAGCGTCTCCAGTTCGCGCCGCGACTGGCGGCCGCAGGCATAGGCGGCGCCGGCCCGGGTGCAGGTCTGGCTGTATTCCGGCGCGTCGATGCCGCGCAGCCTGATCCGCCGGCCGGCAAGGGTCAGCGTGTCGCCGTCATTGACCACCGCCCTGCCCTGCGGCCGCACGGTTTCCGTCCGGTCGAGCCGCGCCGCCACGACCGCCAGCGCGAGGAAGAACAGGACCGTCAGCGCATATTCGGCATAGCGGCGCCCGGCGCTTCGCCTTACGGTTGTCCGGCGCGGGCGAAAGCGCCCCGGGTTCGCCAAGCGCCTCATGTCGGGAAGGGTCTCTTAATCATTCGGAAGTAATTTTCCCTTTGGCATCAGAGACCTGAGAATTCCCGGCACCGTATGGCGCTCAACCGTTCGACGACGGCAGACAAAAATATTGTGGACCGCACAAAGGCGCACCGCAACAGCGAGGTCGCGCGCGCGGTGCGCAAGACACGCGACCAGCTGGCGCAGAAATCCGGCAATCCCGTCTTCGACCGTGAGTTGCTGAAGCACCACGCCCGCGCCATGCTCGCCGGCGCCACGGCGATCCCGATCCTGGTCATGGCGATTGCGCTCGCCGGCATCTTCATGGGGCTCGGCGTCGATATCCTCGTCTGGGCGCTGATCACCGTCACCTGCTACGCCGCGCTCGCGGTCGTGGCGCGCCGCACCGACCGCAGCGAGGCACAGGCGATCGACGCCGAGGCGACCCGCCGACTCTTCCTGGCGGCGCATTTCATCTCCGGTCTCGGCTGGGCCTATTTCGCCACGTTGCAGTGCGATCCCTGCCAGATCGAACCGCTGCCGGTGGTCAAGGCGGTCGTTCTCCTCCTCGCGCTGTCGGCCACGGCGATCCTCGCCTACGCGCTGCGTGGCGCGCTTCTCGTCACCTTTACGCTCCCCGTCATCGTTTTCACTGCGATATCGGTCGACTTCACCCAGCCGGTCGAGGCATTGATGGCAGGCCTGGTTCTCGCCGCCCTGCCCTTCTTCATGTACGTCTCGGGCCATCTCAACCAGTCGGCCATCGCCTTCCTGTCGTTCCGCACCGAAAAGGACTACCTGATCGCCGAGCTGGAAACGGCGAAATCGATGTCCGACGAGGCGCGCCGCCGCGCCGAGGATGCCAATCTGGCCAAGTCGCGCTTCCTCGCCTCGATGAGCCATGAACTGCGCACGCCGCTCAATGCCATCCTCGGCTTTTCGGAAGTGATGGGCGGCGAGGTGCTGGGGCCGATCGGCAACCCGACCTACCGCGACTATGCCAACGACATCCACGCCTCGGGACAGCACCTCCTCAACCTGATCAACGAGATCCTCGACCTGTCGCGGATCGAGGCCGGCCGTTACCGGCTGCACGAGGAACCGATGGGCCTCGCAGACACCGCCGAGGAATGCTGCCACATGATGGAGCTCAAGGCCCGCGCGAAGGATATCCGCATCGTCCAGCAGTTCGAGCACGGCCTGCCCCGCCTTTTTGCCGACGAGCGCGCCATCCGTCAGATTGCACTCAATCTGCTCTCCAACGCCGTGAAGTTCACGCCCACTGGCGGCGAGATCGTCGTCAAGGTCGGCTGGACGGCCGGCGGCGGCCAGTATCTGTCGGTCAGGGACAACGGCCCCGGCATCCCGCAGGACGAGATCCCGGTGGTGCTTGCCGCCTTCGGCCAGGGCGCGATCGCCATCAAGAGCGCCGAGCAGGGAACGGGGCTCGGCCTGCCGATCGTCCAGGGACTTGTCGCCATGCACGACGGCGAGTTCGAACTTCGCTCCAAGATCCGCGAAGGAACGGAGGCGATCGCCATCTTCCCGCGTGCGCGCGTGATGGAAAGCTTGCCCGCCGTGCCAACCGCCCACGGCCCCGGCCGGGGGTCCCGCGCCGCCTGATAGCCGCTTGCTCAGTGATGATGCGCGCTACGCGCCTGGGCAGCGAAGCCCGCGTGGAGAGAGAGCGCATCGCGCACCGTCGAGGTCGCCAGCGCCGCCGCGGTCCCCTCGCCCGCCGCCAGCCCGTCCGCCAGGAGTGGCTTGAGCCCCAGCGCCGCCGCCGCACGCGTGCCGGCGCCGGTCGCAGCCTCGGCCAGCAGGCAATGCGCGATCGCCGCCGGATCGATCGCCCACAGCGCCGAGGCGGCGGCGAGCGCCGTCGTTCCGTCGAGGATCACCGGTACCTTCTCGATCCGAGCGGCGAGGATCGCGCCCGCCATGGCAGCGAATTCGCGTCCGCCGAGCGCGGCAAGCACGGATAGCGGATCGCCGAGCACCGCCGAATGGGTTTCGAGCGCGTCCGCGACGAGCGTCCCGCGCTTGCCGGCCAGGTCGTCGTCCGGCAGCCAATCGCTTGGGTCGCCGCCGTGGAGCGCGCAAAACAGCGCCGCCGCCACCGTCTCGTCGCCGGTCGAGCCGATCGATCCGACCAGCACGCAATCGGCGCCGCCGGCGATGGCCTCCATGCCGAAGGCCATGGTCGCCGCCGCGTTGCGTTCGTCCATCGCGGCGGTCGCGGAAATGTCGCCGGTCGGCAGGTGCAGCGCGAGGTCGTAGACCTTCAGGCCGATCATGTTCGCCGCGCAGAGATGATTGACCGGCGCGTCGCCGGAACCGCAGGCCCCGACCATCGCCAGCGTCGCGTCCATGCGCCGCGCGGAAATGCCGTGCCGCGCGATGCCGTGCGTGCCGGCAAACAGCGCCAGCGACGGCCGGCTGATCGACGGCCGCCCGCCCGAGACTCTGGCAAACAGCGATGCGATCCCGGCGAGGCGGGACTCCCCCGCGCGGTTGCCCTCGAAGAGATGCGTTACGGCCGCGCCCGCCTCGACCTCCTGCTTCGGCATGCGCTCGATCAGCGCGCGGAAATCGTCGAGAGGTCTTTGACTGGACATAAGCAGGCTTTCGTTCGTTGGACGCCGCCGCCGTCTAACCTGCCAGCCCGTCCCGCACAATGCGGGCTGGCCCTTGCATAGGCCGGGCGATTGCCCCAAATGCGGGGGAAGCACTCAGGACGACGCCTTGGCCGCCATCGAATCCCCCTGCATCCTCGTCTGCTCGATCGATCTGGCGACGGGATATTGCTTCGGCTGCGGACGCACGCGTGACGAGATCGGCGCCTGGCTGACGATGACGCCCGAAACGCGACGCGCCGTCATGGCCGAGCTTCCGGCGCGGCTTGCGACCGTCGAGCGGCGCCCGCGCCGCGAGACAAGGCGCAGCCGCATGGCGCGCGAGCGGGCGGAAGGTCTCTGAGATGAGCCGCTTCTGGTGGTTCATCGCGGCAATCATGGGCGTCGGCCTCGTCCTTCTCGTGTTCGCCGGCGAGTCCGGGCAAGTGATGGGCATCGAAGACGACGTTTTCGGCCGGCTGCTCTATCTCGGCATCTTCGGCGCGGTGGTGGCCTCCGGCATTCTCGGCTCCGGCATCCCCATCGGCACGGCCGGGCGCAGCCTGGCGATGTGGCTCGTCATCGTCGTCGGCTTCATTGCAATCTACCAGTACCGCTACGAATTGCAGGACATCGGCAGCCGTCTGACCGCCGGCCTGATCCCCGGCAGCCCGATCTCGATGACGGCGTCGGATGGCAGCCGCACCGTGATCCTGGACAAGCAGGGCGGCCATTTCCAGGCACTGGCCGAGGTCGACGGACGTCGAGTGCGCTTCATCGTCGACACGGGCGCCACCACCACCGTCCTGAGCAGCGCGGACGCCGCCGCCGCCGGCTTTGACGTCGGATTGCTGTCCTTCAGCGTCCCGATCTCGACCGCCAACGGCGCGGCCCGCGCCGCCCGCGTCACCGCGGACGAAATCCGCATCGGCGACATCGTCAGGAGCCGGCAGGTCATGCTCGTCGCCCAGGCCGGCGCGCTCGAAACGAGCCTGCTCGGCATGAGCTTCCTGTCCTCGCTGTCGGGCTACGACGTGCGCGGCGACCGCATGGTCCTGATCGACTGAGGCCGCGTCAGAGCAGGCTGATCGCGAAGCGCGCCGAGGCGAAGAGGCAGAACAGGCCGAAGCCGATTTCGAGCTGGCGCTTCTTCAGCGCATGCGCCAGCCGCACGCCCATCGGCGTGACCACCATCGCGATCGGGATGATCACCGCGAAGGCGATCCAGTTGACATAGCCGGTCGAACCCATCGGCAGCAGCGGGTCGCCCCAGCCGGCGAGTATGTAGCCGATCGTTCCCGGGATGGCGATCAGCACCCCGACGCCCGACGAGGTCGCGACCGCCTGGTGCATCGGGCGCCCGTAGAGCGACATGAAAGTGTTGTTCATCACGCCACCGCCGATGCCCATCAAGGTCGACAGGTAGCCGATCAGAACCCCGATAATCGTGCGTGTCGGATTGCCGGGGATCTCGCGCCCGAGCCGCCAGGACTCGCGGTTGAACAGCAGCCTCAAGCCGACGGCGAGCACGATCGCGGCGAAGGCGCCGCGCAGTTGGCCGCTCGACAGATAGGCCGCGGTCAGCGAGGCGAGCACGACGCCAACCGGCACGGGGATCAGGAAGCTCTTCAGAAGGTCCATGTCGACGACCCCTCGCGCATGGTGCGCCTGGAAGGAGCGCAGCGACGTCGGAATGATGATCGCCAGCGACGAGCCGACCGAGACATGCATGCGCACGCTCTCGTCCACGCCGAGCATGCCCAGCATCTGATAGAATACCGGCACCAGGACAGCGCCGCCGCCGATACCGAAGACGCCGGCGAGCAGGCCGGAGACAATTCCCGACACTGCGATGGCCGCCACGAAGGCGAGAACTTCCTCTATGGGCATTCTCGCCCTCCGCGACGCTCGACAAAATAGCTTGGGTGGCGTTCAGGCAGCGCGCAGACCGGGATCGGGCTCGACGCTTGCGAAAGCACGACGGATCACTTCCGGACCCGCCCCCGGTCGCGTCGCCTCGGTGGAAAGGATCTGCCGGAAGCGCCGCGCGCCTTTCTTTCCGTGAAACATCCCGACCATGTGTCGCGTCACCTGGCCGAGCTTGCCGCCCGCTTCGATGTGCCGCCCGGCATAGGCGGTCATCGCCTCGATGAGCGCATCCGGATCGAATGCACGCAAAGGCTCGCCGTAGAACCGCGCATCGACCTCGGCCAGGATGTCGGGCGTGTGATAGGCGGCGCGGCCGAGCATTGCGCCGTCGACATGCGCCAGATGCCCCTCCGCCTCATCCAGAGACTGAATTCCGCCGTTTATGCCAATGAATTTGCTAGGATACCGCGCCTTGAGCCGGTAGACTCTCGCATAATCGAGCGGCGGGATATCGCGGTTCTCCTTCGGGCTCAATCCTTCCAGCCAGGCTTTCCGCGCGTGCACCCACAGCGCGTCGGCGCCGGCCTCGAACACCCCGTCCGCCAGCGCATCGAGGGCGGTCTCGGTGTCCTGATCGTCGACGCCGATCCGGCTTTTCACCGTCACCGGCACATCGACCGCGCGTTTGATCGCCGCGACGCAGTCGGCCACGAGGCCCGGCGTGCGCATCAGGCAGGCGCCGAAGGTTCCCGACTGAACGCGGTCGGAGGGGCAGCCGCAATTGAGGTTGATCTCGTCATAGCCGAACTCCGCCCCGATCCGCGCCGCCTCGGCGAGTTTCTCCGGCTCCGACCCGCCGAGCTGCAACGCGACCGGATGTTCGGCTGCGTCGAAACCGAGCAGCCGCTGCCGGTCGCCATGGATCACCGCGTCGGCCACCACCATCTCGGTGTAGAGCAGCGCGCGCCGCGTCAGCTGGCGATGGAGGAACCGGCAATGCCGGTCCGTCCAGTCCATCATCGGCGCGACGGCAATTCTATGCTGTTGATATTCCTGCATCATATCCCTGTGCATCGACGCAGCCGCGTCGCCGTTCAACCTCTCTCTACGCCATTTTGCGGCGCCGTACGCCACGCTTTTTGCGTCGCAAGGCACGCGGGCCGCTTGGATCTCGCCCGGTTGCGCCAAACGCTCCTCCGATCGGCGATGGTCCAGATCCGTCACAAGGCCGCCGTGAACCGATTTGCCGGCCGCCGGGCATAGACCGCGTGAATGCATCCTATCATAGCTATCCATTCGACAGATGCTAGCCGAGTGGATAGGGTCAGTCATGACCGGTGGGAGGAGCCGGCCGGTCCGTTGACCCTGGCCGAATGCATCGTCCCCCGGATGGTCCGTCTTCGGAAGAGATCCCGATCGAGCGCTTTGAGGATAGTGCCCGCATGCCCCCACGCATCATCGACCTGTCCGTGACGTTGACCGCTGGAATGCGTTCCGACCCGCCCGGCCTCGAACCACAGATCGACTATGTCGACCACGACGCCGGAGCGCGCGAGCTCGAGCGAATTTTCGGCTTTCCAGCCGACAAGATGCTCGATGGCAAGGGCGCGGCGATCGAGAACTGCCGCATCTCCACCCACAACGGCACGCACATGGACGCGCCCTGGCACTACCATCCGACCATGGATGGCGGGAAGCCGGCGATCACCATCGACCAGGTGCCGCTCGAGTGGTGCATGGGACCGGGCGTCAAGCTCGACTTCCGCGACAGGCCTGACGGGTATGTCTGCACCGCCGCCGACGTCGAAGCCGAACTCGCCCGCATCGGCCACGACCTCGCCCCAGGCGACATCGTCCTGGTCAACACGCGCGCGGGTTCTCGCTATGGGCACGACGACTACGTCTCGGCCGGCTGCGGCATGGGCCGTGAGGCGACCCTGTGGCTCACCTCGCGCGGCATGCGGCTGTGCGGGACCGACGCCTGGAGCTGGGACGCGCCGCTGCTGTCGCAGATGCAGCGCGTCCGCGAGACCGGCGACTTCTCGCTGTTCTGGGAGGGCCACAAGGCGGGTGCCGTCGCCGGCTACTGCCAGATGGAGAAATTGTGCAATCTGGAACAGCTGCCGGCGACGGGCTTCCAGGTGATCGCCTTCCCGGTGAAGGTGGACCGGGGCTCCGCCGGGTGGTGCCGGCCGGTGGCCATCATCGCGGCCTGACGCACAGCGGGCCAGGGAGGAATTGATGCGATTTTCGACGCTGCCGAACGGCGGACCCGACGGGCGACTGCATCTGGTGTCGAGGGACAACCGGCGCGCGGTGCCGGCCATTGCCGCGCCCACCCTGCAGGCGGCGCTCGAGCGGTGGGTTGAGACGGAGCCGCTGCTGGAAGCGGAGTATGTGGCGTTGAACGCCGGTCCGGTTGCCGGCGAGATCGCTTTCGATCCAACGGCCGCCCTCGCCCCGCTGCCGCGCGCCTGGCAATGGCTCGACGGCTCCGCCTATGACAGCCACGGCGATCTGATGACGAAACTGTTCGGCTTCGACGCCAAGCAGGGCGACCGCGACTTCATCCTGATGTACCAGGGAATTTCCGACCGCTTCCTCTCCGCCACCGAAACCGCCCTCTTCCCGTCCGAGGAAGACGGCATCGATTTCGAGGGAGAGTTCGGCGTCATCACGGATGCCGTGGCGATGGGCGTCACGCCCGAGGAAGGCGCGGCGCACATCCGTCTCGTCGTCCAGATCAACGACTGGAGCCTGCGTCGTATGGCGTCGAAGGAGATGCAGTCGGGCTTCGGCGTCCTGTCGTGCAAGCCTCGCTCGTCGATGGCACCGGTCGCGGTGACGCCGGACGAACTCGGGTCTGCCTGGCGCAACTCCCAGGTCGATCTGCCGCTCGAGGTCGACTTCCGGGGCGAGCGCTTCGGCGCTGCCGGCGGCTATGCGATGTCGGCGGGCTTCGACCGGCTCGTCGCCCGCGCCGCCTATTCCCGGACGCTCGTCGCCGGAACCGTGATCGGCTCGGGCACCGTGTCCAACGCGAATTTCCGCGAGGTCGGCTCGTCTTGCATTGCCGAGCGGAGGGGCATCGAGACGATGGACGAAGGAAGGCCGAAAACCCCGTTCATGCGCTTCGGCGAGCGGGTCCGGATGGAGGCGCGGATGCAGGACGGTTCGCCGCTCTTCGGAGCGATCGATCAGGCGGTAACGCGGGCATGACCGCGGCGCAGGCAGCCAGGGGCGACGCGGGTGCCGCGCTGCGCCGAGCCACCCCCGCCGAGCGCATCAGCGCCCTCGTCTCGGTACTGGCGGTGCTTGGCATGCTCGCCGGTGCGGTGGTGGTGGTCGCCGACGTGCTGATGCGCTGGCTGGCGCAATCGCCTGTCGTCGCCCTCAACGAGGTGATGAGCCAGGTCTTCGCCATGGCGGTCGCCGCCACCCTGCCTGCCGGCGCGGCGCGGCGCGTCAATCTGCGCGTCGACCTGCTCGGCCCGCTGATGAGCGCCCGCCTCACCGCCTGGCTCACCGTCGCCGGCTCGGCGCTGATGGCGCTCTTCTTCGCGCTGTTGGCCTGGAAGATTTGGGGATCTGCGATCAAGTTCCACGACCAGGGGCGCGCAACGCTGCTCCTCGCCTGGCCGATCGCGCCGACCTACTTCTTCGTCGCCGCCGCGATGGCGGCTGCGACGATCGCCCAGATCGCCAATGTCGTCGAGGACGTACGCGCCCTCCCCGCCGCTCATGCCTCCGACCGCACGCATCCAGGCGCGATCCTGATGATCGCCGCACTCGTTCTGACCGCGCTCGGCGGCCTCCTGTGGGGGGTCCTGAACTTCGCCGGCATGTCGGATTTCGCCGCATCGCGCCCGGCCCTGTTCGTCGGTCTCGCCTTCGCCGTCCTGTGGCTCGGCGTGCTGGCGCAGCTGCAGCTTGCTGCCGTCTCGGCGCTGCTTGGCCTTGCCGGCACTGCCCTCTTCATCGGACCTGGCGCCGCCGGCAACGTGCTGGCCACCGACGCGATGGAGTTCTTGACCAACGCCCAGGTCGCCACCCTGCCGCTGTTCCTGATGATGGGCAGCTTCGCGGTCGCAGCCGGCATATCCAGCGACATCTACCGCCTCGCCAACGCGCTGCTCGGCCGGGTCAAGGGAGGGCTCGCCTACGCCACCGTGGCCGGCTGCGCCGGCTTCGGCGCGGTCTCCGGCTCGTCCGTGGCCACGGCGGCCACCTTCGGGCGCATCGCGCTGCCGGAGATGAAACGGCATTCCTACGCGCCCCGGCTGTCGAGCGGCGTCGTCGCCGCCGGCGGCACACTCGGCGCGCTGGTGCCGCCGTCGGGCGCGATCATCCTCTTCGCGCTGCTCACCGAGCAGTCGATCGCCATCCTCTTCGTCGCCGCCATGGGCCCGGCCTTGCTCGCGATCCTGCTCTACTTCTTCACGATCTTCGTCGTGCTGCGGCTGTCGCCCGACGCGGCCCCCGTGCCGGAGGCCGCCGCCGAGCCGCTGTTGCCGGCGTTGCGCAGCGCCCTGCCGGTCGGTCTTCTGTTCGGCACGGTCATCGGCGGGCTCTACGGCGGCGTTTTCACCGTGACAGAGAGTGCGGCGGTCGGCGCCGTCGGCGCCTTCCTGCTCGCGCTATTGCGCGGCAAGCTGAACCGCGCCCGGTTCCTCGAGGTGATGTCGGAGACCACGGCGACCACCGCGCTGATCTATGGTCTGATCTTCGGCGCGCTGATCTTCTCCTTCTTCGTCAACATGGGGCAGTCGACCGAACTGGTGACCGGCTGGATCGCCGGGCTCGAGGCGCGCCCCATCCTGATCCTGATCGCCCTGCTCGTCTTCTATCTGCTGCTCGGCGCGGTCATGGACAGCTACGCCGTCATGGTCATCACCGTGCCGGTGGTCACACCTATCGTCATCGGCCTCGGCTACGACGTCTATTTCTGGGGCGTTCTGATGCTGGTGATCACGGAACTGGGGCTGATCACCCCGCCCTTCGGCATCAACCTGTTCGTGATCAAGAGCCTGCAGCCGGACGTGCCGCTCGGAAGCGTCATGCGCGGCGTGCTGCCCTTCATCGTCGCGGACCTGGTCAAGATCGTGCTGCTGGTCGCCTTCCCGGTGATCGCGCTCTGGCTGCCCTCGACGATGAACTGAGAGGGCTTTCCTATCGAAGCTCCGCCCTGATCCTGAACGGATTGGCCGAACGCTGGTCGCTGTTGCCGTCTGCGACCTCGAGCCGGTAGGTGCCGGCCTTGGCGATGGGCAGCCTCGCCTCGGTGACGCCGCCTGGGCGGGGCGGGCCGATCCATTGGCCGGCATTGCCGTCGGTGTCCCAGAGGCGGACGAAGATGTCGAGGACGGGATCGACCTCGTCGACGACCACCGACAGCTCGCCCGCGGCGGCCGCTTCAACGGCGAACCAGTCGACATCGCCGCGCGGCAGGATATAGGCCTTGTGGGCCTCGCCTGAACGGAGGGGCTTGGCCGCGCCGTAGCTGTCATTGGGCTCGAGCGGATCGTCGGTCGGTGTCAGTCGCGTGCGCAGCACCGCGTGGTGGATGGAACGTTCGTCGCTGTATCCGTCCGAGACCTCGATGAAATAGCTGCCCGCCCGAGGCAGATCGGCGACGCCCTCGGTCAGTCCGCCCTTCCGGTAGGGCGCCACCCAGTCGTGCAGCAATTGCCGGTCGGCGCTCCAGACCCGGTAGTGAAGGTCGAGGTTGTCCGGCCCTTCGTCGATTTCGACCCTCAGTTCGCCCGACGTCGGCGCTTCGACGCGGAACCAGTCGACGTCGCCCCGCGGCAGGATGTTGAACAGGATCTCGCCGCCCGGCGTCAGCTGCGCGGCGCTCGCCATGCCGTTGTTCGGCTCGTACTGGTCCGGTTGCGGAGTGAACACGGTTGCAAGCTCGAACAGGTCCGAGCTCCCCTGGTCGGAATAGCCGTCGGCGACCTCGATGAAATAGCGCCCCGGCGCCGGCAGGTCGGCAAAAGTCTCGACGTCGCCGCCGGCCCGCAAGGGGCCGGTCCAGTCCTTCACCAGATCCTTGTTGGCGTTCCAGACACGCAGCTGGATGTCGAGATTCTGGGGCGATCCGCTGGCCACGAGCTTGAGTTCGCCGGGATGGTCGACATCGAGGCTCAGCCAGTCGGTGTCGCCGCGGGGGAAGATGGCGATGCGGTCGCGTCCCGTGGCGGCACGGTGAGCCGCCAGGCCGAACGCGTTGTTCGGCTCGATCGCGTCGCCGACCGGCTTGAAGGCGAACGCGAGGTCGAAGGTCTGGGTACTCGCCTGGTCGCTATAGGAATCCGCCATCTCGACGGCATAAATGCCGGGCTCCGGCAGTTCCGCCTCGAGAACGGTCTCGCCGCCCGGCCGCGGCGGCACCTGCCAGTCCTTCACGATGGCGCCGTCGAGCGTCCACAGCCTGATCGCGACGTCGAGATTCTCCGGCACGGCGGAAGCGCGGATCGACAGCAGGCCGGGCTCCGCGACCCACAGCTTGAACCAGTCCGCGTCGCCGCGCGGCCAGATCGCCGGACGGAACTGCGCGGTCGTCGGCACCGCCGCCGCGCGGCCGATCGTGCCGTTCGGCTCGTACGGATCGCTGGCGGCGGCGAAGCGGGCCTTGAGCACGAACGGCTCCGGCGACGAGGCGTCGTTGTAGGCATCGGCGAGTTCGACGAAATAGGTTCCCGGCGTCGGCAGCGGATAGCGGCCGGCGAGCGCGCCGCCAGGGCGCGGCGCCACCTGCCAGTCGGCGACCACCTGCTTGTCGGCATTCCAGACCCGCGCGGCCAGATCCAGCGCGGCGGGGGCCGGATCGACATCGAGGCTGAGTTCCCCTGCGAGCGGCACGGCGAAAGAGAACCAGTCCGCGTCGCCGTTCTGGGAAATCGTCACAGACGCGTCGGCTGCCAGCGGGATCGGCTGCGCCTGGCCGAAATTGTCGTTGGCAGCCGCCTCGGCCACTGCCACCGCGGCCGCCGGCTGCCAGTCGGGCGCCGCCGCGACCGCCACGTCGTCCGCCCAGGCTGGCTTGTGCAGCACCCGGTCGCCGAAGAAATTTCCCGGGCGGGCCGATCGCTCGGCACCGTTCCCGGCGGCGGCCGCCGAGGCGACCTCGACCGCAGGCTCCGGCTTTCGCGTCCGCTCCGCCGCGGCGACCTTGGCCAGAAGTTCCGACGTCTCTGTCGGCTTGAGATAGACCTCGTCGACCAGGCGCACGAGAAGTTCGGGCCGCTGCTTGCCGGCCGTCGATTCGAACACCCGTCCCGCCGCACGCCTGAACATCAGCCCGACCTCGACGCCGGGCTGGGCGATCTCCTGCAGCAGCGCCTGCGTATAGGGCGAGTTGTCGCCCTGGCCGTCGGCGGCGACCTCGCCGGCGGCCGCCGCGTAGGCGATGATCGCCCCGCGGCCGGACAACCGCATCAGCGACAGTCCGCGGATCGGCTCGACCGCCCTGGTCTCGCGCGCTTCCTTCAGCAGCACTTCGAGATAGGGGTTGTCGCGGCAGGCGTCGAGCACGACGAGGGCGACGCGGGCGCGGCGCTCCATCTCGCGCACCACCTCGCCGATGTCGATCGCGCTGTAGCGCAGCGAGCGTTCGGAACTCACATCGACGTCGACCGGCAGCAGGAAATTCTCGCCGCCGATCTGCATGCCGTGGCCGGCATAGAACAGGAAGGCAATGTCGCTTCCGGCGAGACTGCGGCTGAATGCGTCGATCGTGTCGATCGCCCCCCGGCGGTCGGTGTCGGTCGCAAGCGTCACCGCGAAGCCGAGCCCCTCGAGCACGGCGGCCATCGCCTTGGCGTCGTTGATCGTGTTGGCGAGCGTCCCGGTGCCGGTATAGGCGCCGTTGCCGATCACCAGGGCGACCCGGCGTTCCGAGGCAAACGCCGTGCCGGCGAACAGCAGACTGATGAAGACAAGTGAATAGGCGACCCATGTGCGCATGGAGGCCGACCCCGTCCCGTTTCCCCGCGGCGATGCTACACCTTCTCGCGGACAACGGATAGCCAAGTCCCGACGGCGACGAGGCTCGCTGCAAATCGTGTCGAAATCGCGGGCGCTGCGGGGCGTCAAACGAAAAAAGCCGGACAGCGCGTCCGGCTTCCTCGCCATCGGGACGGAGCGCCGGTTCATCCGCGGACGCAACGCCGGTCGACGGCGCTGTCTACCGCCCGAGCGTGACGGGCTTGCGACGGCCGCGGCTCACGGCCGCGCCAGGATCTCGGCCCGTTCGGCAAGGGACATCGGATGGACCTCCTCCCTGACCTGTGCGACGGGGTTGAAGCCGATCTTCTGGTAGAGCGGCAGAGCCGCCGGATGGTCGAGCGTGCAGGTCTGGACGACCACGCGCTGGGGCGAGCGCGACCATGCGGCCTCGATCGCGGCTCCGAGGAACCACCGCCCGATGCCCTGCCCCGTGGCGTTTTCCATCAGCCCGAAATAGACGAGCTCCATCATTCCCTCGTCTATCGGCGCCACCTCGAACATGCCGGTCGGAACGCCGTCGAGATGCAGAACGCGAATGTCGCGTTCGGGATCGGCGAGTTTTGCCGCCAGTTCCTCGTCCGACAGTCTCAGCGCGTTCACCCAGTGCCATTTCCGTCCGATCCGGTCGATCAGGTAGCGGTAGAAATGGGTCGGCATGTGCCGCGCCTTCAACAGCGCGATCGGCCGGTTGTAGGGGACTGGCGCATAGTGCGACGGCGGGGCGGTCATCTCCAGGAAGGTGACGGTGACCGGGATCGTTTCCGGCTTTTTATGCGCTTTCATGCCTCGTCCTTCACCACCGGCGTGTCGGTGCGGGAGCCCCATTCGGTCCACGACCCGTCATAGAGCTTGATATCGCGATGTCCGAGCGTCTCCAGCGCCATGGCGAGAACCGCCGCGGTGACGCCCGACCCGCAGGACGTCACGACCGGCCTGCGGAGATCGACGCCAGCCGCCTCGAAGGCCTGCCGCAATTCGTCCGCGGGAAGCAGCCGGCCCTCCCGCGACAGGGCGAGCGCCGGGACATTGTGCGCACCGGGCATGTGTCCGCCCCGCACGCCCGGCCGCGGCTCGGGGTCCCTGCCGGCGAAGCGGCCGGGCGGCCGCGCGTCGGCGATCTGGCGCGCGCCCGTCTCTACGATCGCGCGCATCTCGTCGAGGGAGGCGACGCGGCCGGCATCGAACTCCACCTCGAACAGGCAGGAGGCCACCTTGGTCGGCTGCCGGGTCACCAGGCGTCCCTCCGCTTTCCAGCCGTCGATGCCGCCTTCAAGGACATAGACCTTCCTCGCGCCCATCGCGCGGAACATCCACCAGACCCTGGGCGCGGAAAAGAAGCCCGGCCCGTCATAGACGACGATGGTGTCGTCGCGCGAAATCCCCATCGACCCCGCGAAAGTCGCAAAGACGAGCGGCGACGGCATCGTGTGCGGCAGGTGAGATCCGGGCTCGACCACGACGTCGTGGTCGAAGAAGACGGCGCGCGGGATATGGCCTGCCTCGTATTCCGCCTTCGCATCGCGATTCTGCGACGGCAGGTACCATGAGCCGTCGATCACCGATAGGCCTGGATCGTCGAGATGCTCCGCGAGCCAGGTCGAGGAGACGGTGAAGCCGGTAGGTGACGGGGCTGCGCTCATGGCCTGCGTCATACACCAGCGGCCCCGCCCGTGCCTACCCGATCGAACGGAAATGGCGAGCGGCCGGGTATCTTGACAGTCTTGGCTAGTCCTAGCGGTTCAGATCACCAAAAAGTATGGTGAGGCCAACATATATCTCGTTCTTGCGCTGAAGAGTGCGAGGCGTATTTCCATAAGTGTAACGCGCCTGGAGAAACGTCGAACCACTATCGTTAAGCACATACTTGGCGGCTACTTGGCCGTAATTGATGGAGTCACTCCCATCATCGATCACATTATGCATGTATATATACTTCGCATTTAGACTGAAACGCTGCAGGGGCCCCGCAGTAAAAAAAAGTGCAATGTCTGCCTTCAAACCCGTCCACAGGTAACTAGAACCGGGGGTCAAGCTCGCATATTGGCCGTTATCTCCGACATAAGTATAGTCTAGGTTGAGCGTAGGTCGGAAGTAGAGCCACGCGGAGCGGCCTCCATCTAGAGACCAGGTTTTACCGATTGGCAGCACATCAGAGATAGGCATCCATCTAGCTTCCAGGCTGAAGACGTCCGCCGTCCCGTCAAAATCCGTTGAATAAATGCCGTCCATCTTCCAATATTGATATGGGAATAAACCGCCTTGGGCAGTCTCCAATTCTGCACCGAAACGAGCTGCCAGCGATCCTCCGCGCTGACCATTCACCCACTTAGTGTCGAACTCGACGCCTCCGAGGAAGCCAACCCTGGTCGCTCTGAAGACATCGTAGTCGCCGTTGAAATTTCGGTTTAGCTCGCCGACCGCACCAAACATCAGGGCGCCTGTGGCGGCGAAAACCTCTCCTCCTGATCTGAAGTTCTTGGTATATGAAAACAATGCCCCAGCGTCGGAAATCCCCTCCTTGCTATCCAGAAAGACACCTGTCGCGTAGGCGTCTCTCAACAAGAGGCCATACCGCCAATCGTCATCTGAACGCTTGATCTCCTGGCGTTCGAACTCCACGGTATGAACCGCGCGGGCTTGAAGCCCCTTTATATGCTCGATCATGGCCGATTTTTCGCGTTGATCGAGCCCATTCCGGTCCAGGTCAAAATAGGGAGTCAAAGCCTCTTCAAGTTTAGCATCAGCGTAGGTCGCATTTGAGAAAGCGAGGGTAACAATTGCCGACGTGGCTATCGCCCTGAGCCGCATGTTCACCTCCCGCTAAAGATGGTTGAATGTGATTTGACCGAGATCCGCGACCGTCACTGCGCTAGCAGTTTCTGATGGATGAATTTGAGGAGTAAGCTTGTGATTCAGATTTATTTGGAAGTATTTATTTATCGATTGAGATATAGCTCTCTTTTCAAAACTGTCAAACTTCCATTTCTTTGAAAGATCGTCGCTAGGTTTTATCAATGACGGTATAATATTTTTGAATTTGCTTATTACGATAATAACATGCATCATTACATCTGGCGACCCGAACTTCAATACAATTTCATCAGTTGTTGAAGATATTGTTGCGAATGTGGAAGATTTAGTTACGAGGTTTTTCTCTACTACTTTGCGCAGATCGCCTACGGTCTTGGCTGCAGGTAGTGAGTTGCCCAGATTTTCCTCATCCAAACTGTAGCCCGCAGCTTCGGCTCTATCATAAAAACGCCGACCTAGTATCCGCTTCACTGTCCCATTGATACCCAATGACGATATGCTCGTCTTGCTCTCCAAGAATTTTGGCTGCGAGGAGACAACAGAACACAAAACACTCGTCACGATACCATCCGCAACAACTTTTCGGGAGGTCACCATTTATGTCTAGCCTTACCGATATGAAACGATCGGTTTTTATTAAAAACCTTCTATTATATTGTTGTCAAGCGTCTCCTGAACCGGCTTATCTTCGATGCTCTCAATGCTAGCCAAAGCGTTGATTATGTTATATATTTTAAAAAGGAGGTGGTGTCTTAGACCCGTCATTATGTTCAGGCATTTAAGACTCACGAAGTAGGCTGTCATCGCGACGAAACACAGTGCGGATCTTTCTTGAAGATGCGTTTGTAACAATGATCTGCTGACCTGATTGGACAGAGGTTCCCAGATTGACGTTGATGAGATTCAACGTAGTGGAGCATCTGCGCCAGGCCAAAGTTGAACCGCCCCAGGTTGCCGGAGACCACAACTCCTGAGAAGGTGGAGCCCATATGAGCAAGAAACGAGCAGACTTTTCCCGGAAATGGGCAAACGAGCCGTACGGCGGGCTTTTGCTCAAGAGCATGACCATCTGTCCGAGGAGCAGTGATCATGTCGATCGCAGCCTACGCATTCGCGTGCCCTAAGAAATCGTTGATCTCGCGAAGGGACTATTGGGTGAACGGGTCGCGGCCGGGATTGCAGCCTCTCCACAGGAATTGACAAGTTTCATCAAGGCAGCGTGGGAGATCTTCAGCCAGGACGACGACCGCTGCCAGTCCTAGTAACCCCCGTGCCCCTACCCCGCGGGCATCCGTCCGAACCGCAGCCTGAATCGCCGGTTCTCGCGGCCCTTCTTTTCGATCTTGCCGACGTGGATCTCGCCGATCTCGCCGGTGGAGCGCACATGGGTGCCGCCGCAGGGCTGGCTGTCGATTGAGGCGTTGTCGCCGATGCAGACCAGCCGGATGCGGCCGGAGCCGCTCGGCGGGCGCACGTTCTTCGACTTCACCAGCGACGGGTTGGCGGCAAGCTCCTCGTCGGTGATCCAGCGGGTGAAGATCGGATGGTTTTCCGCCACCAGCTTCATCAGCGCTTCCGTCACCGCCTCCTTGGTCATGCCGGCGTCGGGCATGTCGAAATCGACGCGGCTGTCGTCTTCCGCCACCGACGCGCCGGTGATCGGAAAGGGACAGACGACCGTCAGCAGATGGCAGGCGGCGTGCATCCGCATCAGTCTCAGTCGCCGCTCCCAGTCAATGGCGAGTTTCACGCGCGCCCCCACGCCCGGCACGACCGCGCCTTCGGCCGGAACGTGAATGATCTCGTCCTTCGTCTCGCCGGTCACCGTCGCCGCGACCGGGATGACCGTGCCGTCGGCCAGCGTCATCGTGCCGGTGTCACCCGGCTGGCCGCCCGACGTCGCATAGAATATTGTGCGGTCGAGGACGATGCCGCCGCGTTCGGTGACGGCGACCACTTCGGCGTCCGCCTCCCGCAGGTAGGCGTCCTCGCGGAACAGCGGCTCGGTCTTCATGGCCATCAGCCGGCTTGCTCGAACGGCACGTCGATTTGCGGCGTGCGGTCCATCCAGTCGGGTATCGGCAGGTCCTTGCCGCGCAGGAAGTCCGGATTGAACAGCTTCGACTGGTAGCGCGTGCCGTAGTCGCAGAGGATCGTCACGATCGTGTGCCCGGGCCCCAAATCCCTCGCCAGCCGGATCGCGCCGGCAATGTTGATGCCGGTCGAGCCGCCCAAACACAGCCCCTCCTCCTGCACCAGGTCGAAGATAATCGGCAGCGCCTCCGCGTCCGGGATCTGGTACGAGAAGTCGGGCGTGAAACCTTCGAGATTGGCGGTGATGCGGCCTTGGCCGATCCCTTCGGTGATCGAACTGCCCTGCGCCTTCAACACGCCCTCGGTGTAGAAGCTGTGGAGCGCGGCGCCGAGCGGATCGGCGAGCGCGATCTTCACATCGGCGCTCTTCGCCTTCAGCCCCATCGCTACGCCGGCGAGCGTGCCGCCGGTGCCGACGGCGGAGACGAAGCCGTCAACCCTGCCGCCGGTCTGCGTCCAGATCTCCTGCGCCGTCGTCGCGATATGGCCGTCGCGATTGGCGACGTTGTCGAACTGGTTGGCCCAGATCGCGCCCGCCGGTTCGCTCTTCGCCAATTGCTCGGCCAGCCGGCCCGAGACCTTCACATAGTTGTTCGGGTTCTTGTAGGGGACGGCCGGCACCTCGATCAGCTCGGCGCCGAGCAGGCGCAGTGCGTCCTTCTTCTCCTGGCTCTGGGTATCGGGGATGACGATCACGGTGCGGTAGCCGAGCGCCTTGGCGACGACGGTCAGACCGATGCCGGTATTGCCGGCCGTGCCCTCGACGATCACGCCGCCCGGCTTCAGCAATCCCCGCTTCTCGGCGTCGCGGATGATGAACAGGCCGGCACGGTCCTTCACCGACTGGCCGGGGTTCATGAACTCCGCCTTGCCGAGGATTTCGCAGCCGGTCTCCTCCGAAGCCCGCCTGAGACGGATCAGCGGGGTGTTTCCGATGGCATCGATGACGGAACTGAACATGGGACTTCCTTGCCTGCGCGCCCGTGGGCTTGCTCGATAAGCGTTCCGGTTTAGAAACCCCCGCGCCTCGCCGCAAGGGAACATTTTTCTCCGCCGAGCCCGATCGGCGGTGTTTGTGCCCCGCGCAGGCCTGCATGCGGAATGCGGCGCGCGGCATCCCCCTTCATCCAAGGATTTGCAGACAGCACACGCTTCCCCCTCGACCGGGGCGCCAAACACTGCCAAGAATGCGCCCATTCGGCCTGCGAAGAAGACCGATGAGCCTGGGAGATGACGATTTGAACGAGATGTCGCGGCCGCATCCGACAACCGGCGCGCAAATTCCCGGCCCGGCCCGGTCTGCCGCGCGGCCCAGCCGCGCACTTGCCCCGCGCCCGGCCTTTTAAGTCGGCCGGACAATGTCTCTCTATCGCGCACGACCGCAGGACGGCATCGCCTGGATCACCGGTGCGAGTACCGGAATTGGCCGCCAGCTGGCGCTCGACCTCGCGGCCGACGGCTACACGGTCGCTGCCACGGCGCGCGACGAAGACAGGCTCGCGAGCCTCAGCCAGGACGCCGCCGGCCGCAAGGGGCGGATCGTCCCCTTCCCCGCCGACGTCACCGAAAGCGCTGCCATGGCCGCGACCGTCGAGGAGATCGAGCGCGAGCTCGGACCGATCGTGCTGGCGATCTTCAACGCCGGCACCTACTATCCCGTGCGCGGCACCGAGCCCAAGGCCGAGCGGTATGTTCGGACCTATCAGATCAACGTCTTCGGCGTCGTCTTCGGACTGGTTCCTTTGGTGGAGCGGATGAAGCGGCGCGGCCGCGGCCAGATCGCGATCAACGGGTCGGTGACGGGATATGGCGGGCTGCCAACCGCCTCGGCCTACGGCGCCTCGAAGGCGGCACTGAACAACATGGCGGCGTCGCTGAAATTCGACCTCGACCTGATCAATGTCCGCATCCAGATCATCAATCCCGGATTTGTCGAGACGCCGCTCACCGAGAAGAACGAATTCCCGATGCCGGCCCTGATGCCGGTCGACAAGGCGTCGCGCCGGATCGTCAAGGGTCTCGAATCGGGAGGCTTCGAGATCACCTTCCCTCGGCGGCTGAGCTGGGCGCTCAAGGCCGTCAACATGCTGCCCTACTGGCTCTACTTCCCGATCATGGTCGCGGTCACCGGGTGGAAGAAGGGCCGGCGCGGCTAACCGCGGCGCGCTTCGATACGGCTGCGCAGCATCCGCTGTTCGGCCTCGCCCAGCGGGAAATTCCACATCAGCATGATCGCTGCGACCTTCAGCGCGACCGGCAACCAGACGTAGAGCGATACCAGCGCGGCCAGCGCCGTTTCGCCGTTTTCGCCGCCCGGAACGAATTCGAACAGGTCGAGCAGCGGAAAGACGATGCCGACCCCCAGGGCCAGCGACAGTTTCGTCGCCAGGCCCCAGGCGGCGAAATAGAGGCCGGAGCGCTGGGCGCCGGATGCCGCCGTGTCGACGTCGATCACGTCCGCCTGGATGGCGGCCGGCAGCGACAGGTCGAAGCCAAGGCAGATGCCCGTCCCGATGCAGATCGCGCCGAACATGATCACGGCGCCTTCGTCGAGAAGCGGCACGAAGCCGAACAGGATCGAGTTGGCGATCATCGCATAGCACCAGGCACGATGTTTCCCCACTCTGTCCGCGAGCCGCACGGCAAGCGGAATGCCGGCAATGCCGGCGAGGAAGTAAACGAACAGCAGCGGTCCGCGCAGCTCCGGCTGCTCCAGCCTGTCGGACACGAAGTAGAGGAACAGCGTCGCCGGGATGCCGTTTGCCAGTCCGTTGACGAAATAGGCGGTGATCAGCCGCACAAAGGGCCGGTTGCGTCTCATGTAGGAGAGGCCCGGCAGCAGCGGCACGTCGGCGACCGAATATTCCGCCGGCTCCGGCACCATGGCGACGGCGAGGCCGCCGAGGATAATCAGCATGCCGCCCATCGACAGGCCGAGAACGGCAAGTCCGTGCAGTCCGGACGCATCGTCGAGGCCGATGGCGAAGGGCAGCGCGATGGCCGCCAGCGTGCCGACGAGCGTCAGGCTTTCGCGATAGGCCGCGACGCGCGAACGTTCGGCGTAGTTGCCGGCAAGCTCCGCACCCCAGGCAATGTAGGGCAGGAGCGTCGCCGTATGGCCGATCGACAGCGCCGCTCCCCAGAATCCCAGGTGGAATGCCCCGGCTCCCTCGGGCGGCCAGAACAACATGACTACCGCCATGATCGTCAGCGGCAGCGACAGCAGAAAGAGGGAGCGGCGCCGGCCGAAGCTCGGGCGCCAGCGGTCCGCCATCCAGCCGACCAGCGGGTCGTTCGCCGCATCGAAGATCCGCACGATAAGCAAGGCGGCACCGACCGCGGCCAGCGGCAGTCCAAGCGCCTCCGAATAGAAGGTCGGCAGAAGGATGTAGAGCGGCAAAGTCAGCGCCGCGAGGGGCAGTGCCGGCAAGGCATAGGCGACCAGGGTCCAACGCTGCATGGGGGCATCTCTGCGGAACATTCCATTCCTATACGCGGCCTCGGCCCATCGGGTTTCGATCTCCAGCAGTCTCTTGTGCCGATCCGGCGGCGGCGCTACCGATGATGCAGTGGAGCCGGGAGGGTTTCGTGGGGCGGATCGTCGTGTTCATCATCGTGCTGCTCGCTGCCGGCGCCGGCGGGCTCTATCTCCTGGGTCCGCGGGTGGCGAGCGACACGGCCGTGACCTTCAACGAAGCGGCACTCGGGGCCGATCCGGCGGCCTATCTCGCTGCGTCGGAGGCAAAGGTCGCCAACATCCGTCCCGGCCTCGCCAAGGAAATCGTCTGGGCCTACCCCGCCTCCCGCGCCAAGACGCCGCTGTCGATCGTCTACATCCACGGCTTTTCCGCCTCCAAGGGCGAGGTCCGGCCCCTGCCGGACAAAGTCGCGGCAGCGCTCGGCGCAAATCTCTACTTCACGCGGCTCACCGGTCATGGTCAGGACAACGCCGCGATGGGCGGGGCCAGCCTCAACGATTGGATCAACGACACGGCCGAGGCGCTGGCCGTCGGCCGGGCCATCGGCGAGAAGGTGATCGTCATCGCCACCTCGACCGGAGGCAGCCTGGCGGCTTATGCGGCGGCGCAGCCGTCGTTGTCGAAGGACGTCGCCGCGCTGGTGCTGATCTCGCCGAATTTCGGCGTGCAGGCGTCCGGCGCCGGCCTGCTTACCGGTCCCTGGGGCCTGCAGATCGCAGAACTCATGATCGGCAACGAGCGCGGCTTCGAGCCCGCCAACGATCTTCAGAAGCAGTTCTGGACCTACCGCTATCCGACGAAGGCGACGCTGCCGATGGCGGCGACCGTGGCGCTGGCCCGCCGGCAGGCTTACGACAAGGTCACTATCCCCGCCCTGTTCATCGTCAGCGACGGCGACCAGGTGATCAAGCCCGACGAGGCCAAGGCCGTCGCCGCCGCCTGGGGCGGTCCGCACGAACTCGTGGCGGTGGACGATCCCGGAGACCCGTCCAGCCATGTGCTCGCCGGAGATGCGCTATCGCCGAAGATGACTGAACCGATGGCGGCGAAGATTGTCGAATGGATAAAGTCGCTTGGCCTGACACCCTGATGTGTAAGGTGAATTCAGTGAGCCAGCGACAGGCCCTCTCTCGCCGCTAGCCTGGCGAAGGGCGGGCGCCACGACGGCACCCGCCCGGCTCCCGGCGGCGGAGGATCCGCCGCCGGCAATGGCTGGCTCTCCCGAGCCTACTTGCTCAGCCGTTCTGCGATCTGCGCGAACAGGGCGAGGTTTTCCTCGTCGCGTCCGACAGGCTCGGGCGTGTGGGTGATCTTGACGATCACCATGTCGTTGGCCGGATCGACATAGATGAACTGGTGGTGCAGCCCCATCGCCGCGTAGGCGTCCGAGCCCGCGAACGTCCACCACTGATACTGGTACCCGATCGTCTCGCCCGGGGCGACGGGCTCGTAGCCCTCGTCCGGCACCGTCGCCTGCCGCACCCAGTCGGCCGGCACCACCTGCTTGCCATTGGCCATTCCGCCATTGAGGAACATCAGGCCGAAGCGAGCATGGTCGCGGGCCGTGACGGCGAGCCCGGCGCCGAAGAACTCTCGCCCGACCGAGTCCGGTCCATCCATGATCCAGTAGGCGTCACTCTCCATGCCGGCCGGCTTCCACAGCTTCTCGGACATGTATTCGGAACCGGTCTTGCCGACCGCCCTTTCGAGAAGGCAGCCAAGAACGCTCGTGTCGAGCGTCGCATAGTTGAAGGCGGCGTCGGGCTTATTCGGCCCCGCCTTCGATTCCTTTGCCGCATAGTCGCACCACCGGTAGCGGTAGGCGACAAGCGAATTGTCGTGCACCTTGGTCAGCTGCGTGTCGCTGCCGAATTCATAGACTTCCAGCCAGTCGACGCCCGAACGCATGCGCAGCAGGTCGCGGATCGTGGGACCGTCATAGCCCGTGCCCTTCATCTCGGGCAGGTAGTCGGTCACCTTGTCGTCAAGGCTCTTGATCGCGCCGTCCGACAGCGCCAGCCCGATCAGCGTCGAGACATATGATTTCGCGACCGAGAAGGTCAGGAATCGCGTGCCGGCGTCGCTGCCGTTGCGATAGGTCTCGTGGACGATCTTGCCGCCCTTGACGACGACGAGGGCGTTGGTGGCGGTGGCTTCGAGCGCGTCGGCGAGGCTCATCGTCTTGCCGCCGATCGTGTAGTCGCCGTTGAGGTCGACAGGTGCGCTCGGCAGTTCCCAGACCTCGCCGCCCGCGGCCACGCCGCGGGTCGCGAACATCTGATCCATGTGCTGGAACGTCAGGTAGTTCAGGCTCGGCTCGAACATGTGCGCGCGAGCGTTGATCATCGTCGGCGAGAGCCAGCGTGCGTCGTCCTGGGCCATTGCGTGTGGAACCGCCCCGATCAGCGCGACGGCCATGGCAAGCGGACATAGGCCCACCGCAGAATTGAGTTTCGACATGAAGATACCTCCCGTGTTGATTGGCTTCTCTGAGCGGGCGGCACTCCTCCTGTCCGCTCGCCGTGGTTGGGATGGCTCCATTGAATGTTATGCAATGTAACCATTGGTAACATTGCCTGAAACGAAGGACTCGTCAATAGTCGGCCTCGGGGGCGCATGGGGGCGTATCGGATGCGACAGAGCAGGGTGCCGCAAACTTTGGGGAACGTATGAGCCCTTCGCAGAAGACCGGGAAGAAGACCGGCTACCACCACCACGATCTCCGCGCCGCGCTAGAGGACGCCGCGCTCGGCTTGATCGGCGAGCGGCAGAGTCCGGACTTCTCCCTGCGCGAGGTCGCGGCGGCGGTCGGCGTGTCCCACCCGGCCGTCTACCGCCATTTCGCCGACAAGGCTGCCCTCCTCGGGGCCTTGGCGGAACGGGGGTTTGCCGAACTGAGGCGATACCAGCAGGTCGAACTCGCCAGGAACGGGCCCAGGGGCCTTGACCAGCTTGATGCGCTGGGCGAGGCCTATATCCGCTTCGCAGCGGAAAATCCGGGCGCGTTCTGGCTGATGTTCGGCAATCGCAGCGAGGAAGTCAGCCGCGCGAAATCGCGTGAGAGCATCAATGCTGAGGCGCTCAAGTCGCTCGTCGACGCCATCGAATTGTGCCAGGCCGAAGGCGACCTGATACCGGGCGATCCCCATCGGCTCGCCGGCTATCTCGTGATGGCCCCTCACGGCTATGCCTGCTACTCGAATCAGGACCGGGCGATGATCGGCATCGACGACCAGATCATGAGCGCCCGCACGATCGGCGAGATCGCCCTGATCCCCCTGCTCACCCGCCCGCCGTCGCCGCAGGAGATCGCCGCCCGCTACTTCGCCAAGTTACCGAGGGACGCGGCTTCGACCCTATAGCGCGCAGGTCTCGGGCGCCTGCAGATGTCCGCTGAACTTCGCTCAGATGTTCTTCCCGGCCGGTTTCGCATCTTTCGCCGCCAGATAGGCGACGAGCGCGACAGCGAGTGTCGCGGCGTAGAACAGGAACAGCGCACGATAGGCGGCAACCGGGTCGCCGGGCACCGTCGAGGCGGTGACTACCGTTCCGGTTGCGAACTGCATCACGCCGACACCGCCGATCGAGAAGAAATTCATCAGCGTCACGCCCCTGCCCGTCAGGTGCGCCGGCAGGAATGTGCGCGCATGCGCCATCAGCACGCCGTAACTCGCTCCGGCGAGGCCAATCATCACGAAGACGACGGTGTCGGCCGCCATTCCGCCGCCGGTGTGCAGCGCAAGCCACAGTATGGCGCAGAGGCTCAGGGCGTTGCCCGTCACCGCGACCCATTTGCGGGTGCGGAAGATCTGGTCGAGCGGGCCGTAGATGAAGTTGCCCACCACCATCGCCAGCGCCATGAAGAGCGTCACCTGGCCGATCGCCAGGGCGTCCGCGCCGTAGACATCGGCGAGATAGGGGCCCGCCCACAGGCCGCGGATGCCGACGGGCGGCGCGTAGTTCAGCGCGGTCAGCGGGATCAGCGGCCACAGCACCCGCAGCCGGAGCAGTTCGAGATAGCCGCCGAACCCGCTGCCGCCGCGATCGCCTTCTGGCCGAGCCGGGTCGCGCACGCTCGCCGCCACGGCGAGTGCCACGGCAACAGTCAACACGCCCAGCGCCGCAATCACGAAGCGCCAGCCGAAGGCCTCCGCCGCGCTGGCAAGCGGCGAGGTGCCGAACACGTTGCCGAGAGAGCCGACGCCGATTAGCGTCGAGGTCAGCACCGCCAGCCGCGCCGGCGAGAATTCGCGCGCGAAGATGAACACCGAGGCCATCAGCACCGGTGCGCAGCCGATGCCGATCAGTGCCATCGCGGCGGTGACCATCCAGGGGGCCGTCGCCAGCGCGAAGAGGAACGCGCCGCCGCCCCCGCAGACGCCGAGCAGCAGCGAGGCTGTGCGCTTCGGCCCGAAGCGGTCGAGCGATACGCCGACGACGAACTGCATCAGCGCGAACGCGATGAACCAGGCGCCGGACGCGACCGAGAGATCGGCCTTCGTCGCGCCGAGTTCTGCGGTCAGCGCCGGCGTCAGCACGGCGAGAAAAGAGCGGAAGAATTGCGACAGCACATAGGCCGCCGTCAGGGCCAGAATGCCCGCCATGCTGCGTTTCCCGATTCTTCTTGGCGGCTCTGCGGCCGTCCGTCTCAGGTCGGGGTAAACGATGATGGCATGGCCATCAATGTGCCAACGGCCCCGCGAAGGGGCCGTTGATTGGGTCAGTGAGACCGAGCTACGCCGCCCGCGCGGCTGGTCTTCCGCCGCTGCGGCGCTTGCCGCGGAACGGCTTGCGTTCCCCGGCAGGCGCACCGGCATGGGCACCGCCGGGCTTGCCGTGGCTGCGGTTGCCGCCGCCCTTGTGGTTGCGGTTGCCGTTCTGGTGCCCGTTTTCCTGGCGCGGCTTTGCCCGCGGGTCGCGATAGGGCGCCTCGCGCGGCTCGTTCTTGTTGACGGCCGGATCCGGCTGGTCGGTGTGGTCGGCGATCACCGCGATCTTCATGCGGGTGATCCGCTCGACCGCGCGCAGCTTGGCGAATTCGGCCGGATCGCACAGCGTGATCGCCACGCCGTCCGCGCCGTTGCGCCCGGTGCGGCCGATGCGGTGGACATAGCTTTCCGGCTCGTCCGGCAGGTCGTAGTTCACCACATGCGAGATGCCGGGGACGTCGATGCCGCGCGCCGCGATGTCGGTCGCCACGAGAATGCGCACCGAGCCGTCGCGGAAGTCGTTCAGCGCCTTCTGCCGGGCATTTTGCGACTTGTTGCCATGGATGACTGCCGCGCTGAACCCGTCGCGCTCGAGGTCTCGCGTGACGCGGTCTGCACCGTGCTTGGTGCGCGAGAACACGATGACCGACTTCATCCGTTCGTCCGCCAGCATGCCGGCCAGCACCTGCCGCTTCTGCTTGACGCGGGCGATCACCAGCCCCTGCTTGATCTCGGTCGCGGTCGTCGCCGGCGGCGCCGCCTCGACGCGCACCGGGTTCTTCAAGAGCGATTTCGCGAGGTCGGCGATCTCGTCGGGCATGGTGGCCGAATAGAGCGCGGTCTGGCGCTCCGGATGCGTCGCCTTCGACAGCCGGCGCACGTCGTTGATGAAGCCCATGTCGAGCATCCGGTCGGCCTCGTCGAGGACGAGCCAGCGCGTTTCGTTCAGTTTCACCTCGCCTTCGCGGACGAGGTCGGTCAGCCTTCCGGGCGTGGCGATCAGGATGTCGACGCCGGGCGCCATCTTCTTGACCTGGCTGTTGCGCGACACGCCGCCCAGCACCAGCGCGGTCGAGATGTGCAGGCCCTTGGCCAGCACCTTGATCGTGTCCTCGATCTGCACCGCGAGTTCGCGGGTGGGCGCGAGGATCAGCGCGCGCGCCGTCCTGGGCAGCCGCTTGGCGCCGATGTCGATGATTTTCGTCAGGATCGGCAGCGAAAACGCCGCCGTCTTGCCCGAGCCCGTCTGGGCGATGGCGATGATGTCGCGGCCGGCCAGATGCGGCGGGATCGCCTTGACCTGGATCGGCTTCGGCTCGGCGAAGCCCGACGCGATGGTCGACTTCAAGAGGTTGCCGGTGATGCCGAGCGCGGCGAAGCCGGTCGGGGCGGTGGTTTCCGTGTTCAATTCGTTGTTCAAAATGCTCTTCTTTCGGCGGCCGTGTTCGACCGCGCTCTGGCAGCCGTCATCGGCCGCGCGTAACGACGGACCCGGGGCGCAACCCGACCGTCAGGAATGTTCGTGAAACGACAAGGCGGCGGAAAACCCGCTCGTTTGCGCTGTCGCGCCCGCATGCATCATGCCGCGGGGCTTGTCCGCCGGCCGTCGCAAGACGGGACGAAACAGACGCGACGAAGTCTCATTGGAGAAAGCCGCAACATGCAGCCCAAGCGCCTATGGGGTGGCATATGGGGGAATTCGAGGGAAAAGGCAAGTGGGGTGGAGATACGCATGAGTAGATGGGTATTCGCACTTAGCGGACATCCCAAAACTCCTACCGCCCGTCCCGTATAATGAAATGGGCGCGCTCAAGCAGTTCGTCGAAGGTCAATATGTCAATCGACTTGGTCTCGCGGCGAAACAGCTCAAAGGTATCGCGAAGGAGTTGTACATCACGAGGATTGCCCGCTTTCTCAAACTCAGCCCGCGAGCCTAACAAGAGGATCGTCCTCGCATTCCGCGTTCGTGCCTCCAACCTACGACCTTCATGGGAGAAATGTTCGCCACTTCCCGCAAACGCCAGCCACTCTGCCTTCTGCTCAAGGATTTGCGACACCGCGTTGGTAAACTCCGCGCTGAACGCCCATGTGCCCGCGCGACTCGCGCTTCTCTCTTTCCGAAAGATCGGCGTACCAGGTCGTTTTATCTCCAGAAGCACCGTATAGTCGGTGAAGCTCATCAGAAAATCGACAATTGGCCGATTTCGATTGTCGGTGCCACCGCCAGAGACCGTCATCTCGCGATCGAAGGTCCGCATGACCCGATAGTCTAGCCCATAGCCAAAGACCCAAGGTTCCCGTTCAAAGAAGTCCTGCCACTCACGCTCGGACCACGATTGATTCTGACATTCGCGTTCGAAAACCTCCAACGCTTGTCGCCGACCTAAGAGAATATTGACTTCCTCGGCCGTGAGAGAACCCTGCAGCGCTCGAAACAGGGCCTCGCGACCAACCCCATCCATTGCACGAAAGCGGTCCACAATACCTCGGTCCGCAGCGTCAATGACAACCTTTCGCCCGGCACCGCTTGAGATGTCTTCGATATCGAAGCGATCCTCGTTCGAAAGGTCGATGAAGGAAATCTTATGGAGAAAAGCGAGGAGCCGTTGGAACTCCTCTCCCCGAAATGTGAAACTGTGCTCCTCGTAGCCCTGATACCAATCTCCTTTGCGGGACTGAAAGCTTTGCAGTGTCAGACGGCGCACGGCATTTCCGTCTTGCGTGACAAGCGCCGTGACCTGCGTTTTACGCTTCTCGCCCGACAAACGGATGCACAGCGCGCCCTCTACCTCGCCAAGGTGAAGAATGTCAGAGCCATCAATGACCATACGCACGTTGCGAAGACGCTCTGTGCTGTGCGCACCCCAAGTGAAGACCTTGGAAATATAGGTCCTTGCGGCCTGCCGTAATTGATAGAACCGGTATTCGTCGCTCATACTTAAATCGTGCAGAGTATCATCACCATTTGCAAGCGAAGGTGCATTCACTGCAAACTAGAGCGGCGCTGTCCGGTCGATCCGCCTCATCAGGGCGTCCAGCTTGTTCGTCGTGTATCCCTAGACCAAGATGAAGTGGGATTGAACTGTTGATATTGCGCCTTGCCCGCGACGAGGACACACCGCGTCGTCCTATGCCCCCTCACATCCCCTCCGCCATTTCCATCAGCTTCACCACCGTGTTCCAGTTGCGCGCCGTGTTCGCGACGCCGATGCCATTGTCGAACTTCACCGCCAGCTTCGACGTGCCGAATCCGTTCGGCGTGTGCAGATAGGCGACGCTGCCCACCACCTCGATCCGCTCGCCTCCCGTCGCCACCTCGCGCAGTTTCTCCACCGCGCCCTTGGGCGGGTCGCCCGCCAGCACCGCCGCGTGCAGGAATCTCGGCACATCGAGCGCCTCGGGAAACGGGTTCTTTGCGATCAGGTCGGCCCATTCCTCCCGCGTCACGACATGGATGTCCTTGTCGAAGCCGAACTCGGCCTTGCAGATTTTCGACACCTCCGCCCTCACCGTCTCGCGGCCCTTTCCGCTCGCGAGCAGTGCATTGCCGCTGTTGATATAGGTCGCGACCTTGTCGAAGCCCGCCTCCGTCAGCTTCTCGCGCAGCGGCTTCACCGGCAGCTGCGTCGCCCCGCCGACGCCGCGGAAGAGGAGGATGTAGACGGTCTTCTTCATATCAGCAGCCCTGCGAGGGTCTCATTCTCCGTGATGTCCTGGTAGGCCCAGCCGGCGGCGTCGAAGCGCTCGCGCAGGCGGTCGAAGTTCTTCCGGTCCTTGGTCTCGATGCCGATCAGGACCGAGCCGAAATTGCGCGCCGACTTCTTCAGATATTCGAACCGCGCGATGTCGTCGTCGGGGCCGAGCAGGTCGAGGAAGGCGCGTAGCGCGCCCGGCCGCTGCGGGAAGCGGAAGACGAAATACTTCTTCAGTCCCTCGAAACGCAGCGAACGCTCCTTCACGTCCGGCAGCCGCTCGAAGTCGAAATTGCCCCCGGAGACCACGCAGACCACCGTCTTGCCCTTCAATTCCCTGCGCGGAATGTCCTTCAGCGTGTCGATCGCCAGCGCGCCCGCCGGCTCCAGCACCACGCCCTCGATGTTCAGCATTTCCAGCATGGTCGAGCAGAGCCGGTTCTCGGGGACGAGCTTCACCGCCTCGGCCGGAAACTCCTTCAGGTTCCTGAACGGCTCGCGGCCGATCTCGGCCACCGCCGCGCCATCGACGAAATTGTCGACGCTCGCCAGCCGCACCCGCCTTCCGGCCACAAGACTGTCGCGCAGGCTGGGCGCCCCGGCCGGCTCGGCGAAGACGACGCGCGAGGCCCAGCCCGCGTCGCGGAAATAGCGCGTCATTCCAGCCGAGAGCCCGCCGCCGCCCACCGGCAGGATGACGATGTCGGCCGCCCTGCCCTTCGGCATCTGCTTCGCGATCTCGGCCGCCACCGTCGCCTGCCCTTCGATGATGTCGCGATGATCGAAGGGCGGCACCATGAGGCCGCCGCCGGTTTCCGCGAACTCGAGCGCGGCGCGCAGGCAATCCTCGAAGAAATCGCCGACCAGCCGGATCTCGACGAACTCGCCGCCGAAGATGCGCGTCTTGTCGATCTTCTGCTGCGGCGTCGTTACCGGCATGAAGACCACGCCCTTCTTGCCGAAATGCCGGCAGACGAAGGCGAACCCCTGGGCGTGGTTGCCGGCCGAGGCGCAGACGAAGAGCTCCGCCTTCGAACCGCCCTTCAGCGCCTTGCGGAAGAAGTTGAACGCGCCGCGGATCTTATAGGAACGTACCGGCGACAGATCCTCGCGTTTCAGAAGCACGCGCGCGCCGTATTTGCGCGACAGGTGCACGTTCTCCTGCAGCGGCGTTGGCGCAAACAGCGCGCGCACCTCCTTCTCGGCGCGCGCCACGCCCTCCATGAATCCCGTTTCCGTGCCCATCGCCGCGCCTGCCGAAAGCTGTTGGTTCGAGCCGCGGCCTATTGCATATTCGGGCAGCGGAAGCCACCTTCCGCCGCGCCGCCCGAAGCGGCATGTCCTGCAAGGTTACCGAGTGCACTCACTTTCGATCCGCGCGGCGATCCACATCTCGGCCGTCTTTGCGATCTACCTGTCGCTGGCGATGCTGATCCCGGCGTCGGTCGACCTGTTCTACGGCCACGACGACTGGAAGGTCTTCGCCTTCTGCGGCTTTTTCCTCGGCGGCCTGTCGCTGGCCGTGGCACTCGCCACGCAAGGGCGCGCCCCGCCGGCAACGACGCGCTTCGGCTTCCTTCTCGTCAACATGCTTTGGATCACCATGGCAGTGGCGGGCGCCATCCCCATGCTCGCCGCGCCGTCGATCGAGATGAGCCTGGCGGATGCGATCTTCGAATCCGTCTCCGGCATCACCACCACCGGCGGCACGGTGATCAACGGCCTCGACAATGCCCCGCCGGGGCTGCTGCTCTGGCGCTCTCTCCTGCAATATATGGGCGGGCTGGGCGTCATCGCGCTCGGCCTGTTCCTGCTGCCCTTCCTCAACATCGGCGGCATCACCTATTTCCGCATCGAATCGTCAGATATCGCCGACCGGCCGTTCGAACGGCTGGCCACCTTTACGGTCAGCCTGATCGCCATCTACACCGCGCTCGTCTCCGCCTGCGCCTTGCTCTACGTCGCCTTCGGCATGCAGATCTTCGACGCGGTGAACCACGCCATGTCCACACTGGCGACCGGAGGCATGTCGACACATGACACGTCCTTCGCCCGCTATGGCGACAATCCCGCGATCCTGTGGACGGCGTCGTTTTTCATGTTCATCGGCGGATTGCCCTTCTCCATCATGATCCTCTTCGCCGTGCGCGGTCGCGTCGACGCGCTCAGTGATCCGCAGATCAGGGTATTTCTCGGCTACACGCTCGTCTTCGCGGTCGCCGTCGCGATCTATCTGCGCGTGTCGACCGGGGTGCCGTTCTTCTATGCGCTGACGCATTCGGCCTTCAACTTCATGTCGATCATCACGACGACGGGCTTTGCCAGCGATGACTACACCAAATGGGGGCCGTTCGCCGTCGCCTGCATTTTCGTCGCGACCTTCCTCGGCGGCTGCTCGGGCTCGACCTCCGGCGGCATCAAGGCCTACCGGCTGCTGATCGTGTTCGAACTGCTCGCCAACGGCGTGCGGCGGCTCGTCTATCCCAACACCATCCATCCGGTGCGCTACGGCGACCGTTCCGTGCCGGACGACATGCAGCGCGCGGTCGTGCTCTTCGTCTCGTCCTTCATGGTCATCCTGATGATCGGCACCGTACTTCTCGCCGCCACCGGCCTCGATCTCGTCACCGCGCTCACAGGCGCGCTGGCCTGCATAACCAATGTCGGCCCGGGTCTCGGCGACATCATCGGCCCGGTCGGCAATTATTCGAGCCTGCCCGACGCGGCGAAGTGGATCCTCTCGGTCCTCATGCTGCTGGGCCGCCTCGAGATCCTGGCCGTGCTCGTCATCTTCTCGCCCGCCTTCTGGAGCCGCTGACCGCGTCTGGACTGCCGCAACGTGAACCGCTACCAAGTCGATAGCGCGGGTGGAGCCTTCGAGCGGTGAAGTGATGGTGCGTGTGTGTCCCGGTTCTCCGCTCCTTGCAGCGCTTTCGCTTGTCGCGGCGCTGTTTGCATCCGGCTGCACCACGGCGCCCGAGCGTCCGCTGCTCTACCAACCGCCCGTCGTCTCGACCCAGGGCGTGGCCGCGGTCCACGACATCTTCGTCGCCACCACTCGGCAGAAGGCGGCGGACCCGAAGGCCGTGTTCGACGGCCGGCGATCCCAGGACCAGGCTTTCGCGCGCATCGAGGTCAGCGTGCCGGCCGCGCGCAAGGTCGGCTCCGTCGAGAGACCCAAGGGCAGCCGCCCGGACCCGGCGCGCTATTTCACCGCGCGGTCGATCACCGCCTATGACGGGCTCACGACCTTTTCCGACCACGTCCGCGACGCGGCGAGCGGCGACGGCGGTCGCGCCCTTGTCTTTGTCCACGGCTACAACACCGCCTTCGACGCCGCCGTCTACCGTGCGACGCAGATCGTGCATGATGCCGGCTATGACGGCGCGCCGATCCTGTTCACCTGGGCGTCGGGCGGACGGGCCGTTGACTACGTCTACGATCGCGACAGCGCCAACGCCGCGCGCGACGCGCTGGAGGATTTGCTGCGCTCGCTCGCGGGATCCGGCGTCGCGCGCATCGACATCGTCGCGCACTCGATGGGCACCTGGCTGACCATGGAGGCGCTGCGCAGCCTCGCTATTGCCGGCGACCGTGACGTCGGCGGCCGGCTTGGCGACGTGATCCTCGCCTCGCCGGACATCGACGTCGACGTGTTCAAGAGCCAGATGCGGCGTTATGGGGTGCCCAGGCGGCCGTTCTTCGTGCTTCTGTCCGACGACGACCGCGCGTTGCGCTTCTCCAGCCTCATTGCCGGTCAGCAGCCGCGGCTCGGCGAGTATCGCGACGCCAGGGACATCGCCGAACTCGGCCTCATCGTCGTCGATCTCACCAGGGTCAAGGCCGGCGACAGCTACAACCACACCAAATTCGCCGACAATCCCGCGCTGGTCGCCCTGCTCGGCGAGCGGCTGCGCCTGGGCGACAAGTTCACTGGCGAGACCGACGCTGCCGAGGCCCCCGCGCTTCTGGCGCGCGGCGTGGGCGCCGCCGCCGAAGTCATCGTCACCACCCCGTTCAGGGTGATCAACATGGTGGTCAACCAGTAGAAAGGTGCCGCGGGCCGGGCGGGACAGGTGCTCGTCTGCCGTTTCGTTGGCCAGGCGGAGAAACCGGGAAAAAGACCGACCTGTTCACCGTACCGCCATGCCCGGTTGACACGGCCCGCAGCGCGACAGGAACGCCGCTCGCCGGGCCAGGTTCCCGTCACACGAACAGGTCCACCTTCTCGAACGTCCTCACGTCCACCAGCCCGACGTCCGAAATGCGCAGTTCCGGAATCACCACCAGCGCCAGCAGCGAGTGCTGCATGAAGGCGTTGTTGAGCGTGCAGCCGCAGTCGATCATCGCCTGCTTCAGCCTCTCCGCCTTCTCCGCCACGATTTCCGCCCGCTCGTCCGACATCAGCCCGGCGATCGGCAGTTCGACCGTCGCCAGTTCCTGGCCCTTCGCATAGACGGTCGCGCCGCCGCCGATCTCGGACAGCCGGTTCACCGCCGCCGCCATGTCCGCCTTGTTGGTGCCGACGACAATGATCTGGTGGCTGTCATGCGCCACGCTCGACGCTACCGCGCAGTCCTTCGCATAGCGGAAGCCGGAGACGAAGGCGTTGACCACCCGGCCCGTCGCGCGGTGCCGCTCGACGACGGCGATCTGGCAGATGTCGGCCTTGCGGTCCATCGCCACCAGCCCGTTCTCGACGGCCAGGTCGACCTCCAGCGCCCTGGTCGGCGCCTGGTTCTCGACCACGCCGATGGCGCGCACCCTGACCGAGTTGGCGCCCTTGGGCGCCGCGACGTCGAATTCCGCAGCCGTCTTTTTGCCGCCGACCTTCACCGTCTCCTTCGCCTTCCGGGGATATTGGTACGGCGGTATCTCGACGACGAGCTTGCCGTTCTCCGCGAGCTTCACGCCCCTTGCCCACACTTCGTCTATGGCGAGCTCCGCCAGATCCGAGACGATGAGGAAATCGGCGAGCCGCCCTGGCGCGATCGAGCCGAGGTCGCGGTCGACCCGGAAATGCTGCGCCGTGTTGAGGCTCGCCATCTGGATCGCCGTCACCGGTCTCAGCCCCTGCGCGATCGCGTGGCGCACGACGCGGTTCATGTGCCCGTCATTGACCAGCGTGCCGGCGTTGCAGTCGTCGGTGCACAGGATGAAATTGCGCGGATCGATCCCCTGCTCGGTCACGGCCTTCACCTGCGCCGCCACGTCGTACCAGGCCGAACCCAGGCGCAGCATCGCCTTCATGCCCTGCCGCACGCGGGCGATGGCGTCCTCGGCGCGCGTGCCCTCGTGGTCGTCCTCCGGCCCGCCGGCGACGTAGCCGTGGAAGGCCAGGCCCAGGTCCGGCGAGGCATAGTGCCCGCCCACTACCTTGCCGGCCTTCACCGTTTCGGCGATCTCCGCCACCATCAGCCGGTCGTTGTTCGAAACGCCCGGAAAATTCATCACCTCGCCGAGCCCGATGATGTTCGGCCAGGTCATCGCCTCCGCCACGTCCTTCTCGTCGAGCACCGCGCCGTTGTTCTCCAGCCCCGGCGCCGAGGGCACACAGGACGGCATCTGCACATGCACGTTGACCGGCATCGCCACCGCCTCGTCATGCATCAGCCTCACCCCTTCCAGGCCGAGCACGTTGGCGATTTCATGCGGATCGATAAACATCGAGGTCGTGCCGTGCGGGATGACGGCGCGGCAGAACTCGGTCACCGTCACCATGCCGCTCTCGACATGCATGTGGCCGTCGCACAGGCCCGGCACCAGATAGCGATCATGCGCATCGACGACGATCGTTCCCGGCCCGATGGCGTGGCTTGCATCCGGCCCGCAATAGGCGAAGCGTCCGGCGACGATCGCGAGATCGGTACCTGCGATAATCTCTCCCGAATACACGTTCACCCAGCGCCCGTTGCGCACCACGAGGTCCGCGGGCTTTCTCCCCGTCGCGACGTCGACCAGCAGCGGCGCGGTCTCGGACCTGGCTTTGGGCTTCGGGAAAGATTCAGACATTGTGCGACTCCTGTTTCGGCGACCTTGCCAAGGACGGGCGCTCCGCGCCAGAGGGTCGGTTCAAGCGCCTCGATTGTCAGCCCCAGCCTGCGGGGTATAATTCCCTCTCCGATTGCGAGGCGACGGTGACGGCCAGGATTGTCAGGACCAGATGGCTGCTCTTCGCGTTCGCCGCGCTGGCGGCGGCCGTCCTCGTCGTCGTGGCCGGCGGCCGGATCGCGACGCGGGTCTATCTCGACGACGCCGCGGCGCGCGGCCAGACGACGCTCAGGCTCGCCGTATCGGCTCTTGACGGCCATATGCGGCGGTTCGAGCCGCTGCCCGAATTGATCGCCGACCATGCCGGGATCAAGGCTCTCGTCGCAGAGCCTACCAACGACTCGCTGCGAACGGAGGCCAATCGCTACCTGAAGGAGACCAACGCGCTCCTCAAGTCGTCCGACATCTATGTCATGGTCCCGAACGGCGACACGGTCGCGGCCAGCAACCACGACGGGCCGCTGTCCTTCGTCGGCGAGAACTTCTCCTACCGCCCCTATTTCCAGGATGCGATCGCCGGCCGTCCGGGCCGGTTCTTCGCGCTCGGGACGACCTCGCTGAAGCGCGGCTACTACTTCTCTGCGCCGGTTCGCATCGATGGCCTCGTCCGCGGCGTGGTCGTCTTCAAGGTCGACCTCGACGCCATCGAGGCCTCCTGGCGCGGCGGCGACCACGCCATCATCGTCACCGACCCCGAAGGCATCATCTTCATGTCAGGCCGCCCGGACTGGCTCTATGCCGGCCTCCTGCCGCTGACGCCGGAACGTCTGGCCCGGACGGAGGAATCGCGGCGCTATGCCAACGCCCGGCTGCGCGAACTGCCGGTTCGCAATGGCACGCTCGACGAACACCAGTTGATGACCGTCCTCGACGACGGCGCGACGAGCGAATACCTGGCCGTGACCGCGGCGATGGCGGATGCCGGCTGGACCGTCAGCGTGCTGACCGACACGGCTTCCGCCCACAGGCAGGCCTATGTCAGCGTCGCGGCCGCCCTCCTCGTCCTCGGCCTCGCGGCGCTGCTCGCGGCCATCGTGGCGCAGCGGCGGGCACGGCTCGCCGAGCGCATGGAGCTGCAGCGCACCGCGCAGGCCGAGCTCGAGCGGCGCGTGGCGGAACGCACCGCCGACCTCGCCCTCGTCAACAGCCGGCTGGAGACCGAGGTCGGCGAGCGCCGCGCGACCGAACAGCAATTGCGCCAGACCCAGTCCGACCTCGTGCAGGCCGGCAAGCTCGCCGCGCTCGGCCAGATGTCGGCCGCCCTCAGCCACGAGTTCAACCAGCCGCTGGCGGCGGTCAAGACTTACGCCGACAACGCCGTCGTCCTGATCGAGCGCGACCGCATCGCCGAGGCCAAGGACAACGTCGCCCGCATCTCCGCGCTCACCGACCGCATGGCAGCGATCAGCCGGCATCTGCGCAATTTCGCCCGCAAGCCGAACGAGAAGCTCGGGCCGGTCGACCTCGGCGGGGTCGTCGCCGACACGGCCGAGATCGTCGCCTGGCGGCTGAAAGCGGCCGACGCGACGCTCGCCGTCGACCTCGGACCCGCGCCGCTGACGGTGCGCGGCGGCGCCATCAGGCTGCAGCAGGTGCTGGTCAACGTCATCTCCAACGCCGCCGACGCGGTCGAGGGCCTCGACAACCGCAGGATCGAACTGACGGCGCGGAAAAAACCCGGCCGCGTCGCCATTACCGTGCGCGACCACGGTCCGGGCGTAGCCCCGGCCATCGCCGAGCGAATCTTCGATCCGTTCTTCACCACCAAGGGGGTCGGCAAGGGGCTGGGGCTGGGGCTGTCCATCTCCTACAACATCGTCAAGGATTTCGGCGGCTCGCTGTCGGTGTCGAACCATGCTGGAGGCGGCGCCGTCTTCACCATCGAGCTCGACGCCGCCCGGTCCGCGATGCGCGAGGCCGCCGAATGAACGGGCCGCTGGTTCTCCTCGTCGACGACGAAGACGAGCTGAGGCGCTCGACCGCGCAGTCGCTCGATCTGTCGGGATTGAAGGTGCGCGATTTCTCCTCTGCCGACCGCGCGCTCGATTTCGTCAGCCCCGGCTTCAACGGCGTCGTCGTGACCGACATCCGCATGCCCGGCATGGACGGCATGACGCTGATGAGCCGCGTGCGCGAAATCGATCCGGACATTCCGGTCATCCTCGTCACCGGTCATGGCGACGTGCAGCTCGCGGTCAAGGCGATGCGCGAGGGCGCCTACGATTTCATGGAGAAGCCGTTCACGGCGCAGCAGCTGGCGGACATGGCTGGGCGTGCGATCGACCGTCGCCGGCTGGTGCTGGAAAACCGGCTGCTGCGCGCCGCCGCCGGCAAGCGCGACGACATCGAGGCGCGGCTGCCGGGCCGCACCCAGGCAATGGTCGACCTGCGCTACCGGCTGCGCGCCGTCGCCGCCACCGACGCCGACGTGCTGATCATCGGCGACACCGGCACCGGCAAGGAGGTGACCGCCCGCGCGCTGCACGATCTCAGCGCGCGCGCGACCAATCCCTTCGTCGCGATCAACTGCGCCGCACTCCCCGAGACGCTGATCGAAAGCGAACTGTTCGGCCACGAGGCGGGCGCATTCCCGGGCGCGATGCGCGCGCGCTACGGCAAGTTCGAGCATTCGCGCGGGGGAACCGTCCTCCTCGACGAGATCGGTTCCATGCCGGTCGACCTCCAGGCGAAGCTGCTCCGCGTCATCCAGGACCGCTCGGTCACGCGGCTTGGCTCGAACGAGGCGGTGCCGCTCGACGTGCGCTTCGTCGCGACGAGCAAGGTCGATCTCGAGGCGGAGGTTGCGGCCGGGCGCTTCCGTCCGGACCTCTTCTACCGCCTCAACGTGGTCACGCTCCGGCTGCCGTCGCTGTCGGCCCGGCGGGACGACATTCCCCTGCTCTTCCTGCAGCTCGTCAACGAGGCCGCGGCGCGCTACCGCCGCGAGGCGGTCGACGTGCCGCCGCAGGTGGTCGCCGCCATCGCCCGGCGCGACTGGCCCGGAAACGTGCGCGAGCTGCGCAACGCGGCCGACCGCTTCGTGCTGGGTCTCGGCGCGACGCCGTCCGGCGACGCGGCTTCGGTCAATGGCGAGGGCAAGCTCGCCGATCACGTCGCCGAATTCGAGCGCGGGGTGATCGCCGGTGCGCTTCGGGCCCATCGTGGCAGCCTGAAACCGGTCTATGAGTCCCTCGGCATCTCGCGCAAGACACTCTACGAGAAGATGCAGAAATACGGTCTCGACAAGAGCGACGCCTGAGAGGCTCCCGGAGTGGGTGGCAATCCACACAGGCACTGCCGCCTGATGTTACGGAATCTACCCATCGTCCGGCTGCTACGCAAAAAAATGCATCGCCGTCCCCGCTTCAGGTTGCCATGGGGGCGCAACAGGACATCTAATCGAACATCCATACGCGGTGCCGGGAGGATCTGTGCACCAGATGGCGCGACACAATATCGGGAGGAAATCCATGAAGAAGCTTCTCGCCGCGCTCGGCGTGGCCGCAACGTTCTCGCTGGCGGCCTATTCGGCCGCGGCCCAGACCTATCCCGACCGCAGCATCACGATCGTGGTGCCCTTCGCGGCCGGCGGCCCGACCGACACGGTCACCCGCCTCGTTGCCGAGGCGATGTCGAAGGATCTCGGCCAGCAGGTCATCGTCGAAAACGTCGGCGGCGCCGGCGGCACGCTTGGAGCCAAGCAGGTGGCCGACGCCGATCCGGACGGCTACAAGCTGCTGCTCTACCATATCGGCATGGCGACCTCCGACACGCTCTACCGCAACCTGCCCTACAAGACGCTGGAATCGTTCGAGTATGTCGGCCTCGTCACCGAGGTTCCGATGACGATTCTGGCCAAGAAGGACATGGCCGCCAACACGCTCGCCGAGCTCGTCGACTACGCGAAGGCCAACGCCGACAAGGTGACCGTCGCCAATGCCGGCATCGGCGCTGCCTCGCATCTGTGCGGCATGCTCTTCATGAGCTCGATCGGAACGCCGCTCGTCACCGTCCCCTACAAGGGCACCGGCCCGGCGATGACCGACCTGCTCGGCGGCCAGGTCGACATCATGTGCGACCAGACCACCAACACGACCAAGCACATCCAGGCCGGCACCGTGAAGGCCTATGCCGTCACGACGCCGAAGCGCCTCGATGTCCTGCCGGATGTCCCGACCACCACCGAGGCCGGCCTCCAGGGCATGGAATTCGGCATCTGGCACGGCCTCTATGCGCCGAAGGGCACTCCCGCCGAGGTCGTCGACCGTTTGTCGAAGTCGCTCCAGGTCGCTCTCAAGGACGAGAATGTCGCCGCCCGCTTCGCCGAGCTCGGCACCTCGCCCTCGCCGGAAGCCGACGCGACGCCCGCCGCGCTGAAGGCCAAGCTGGAAAGCGAGATCGCGCGCTGGAAGCCGGTCATCGAGGCCGCCGGCCAGTACGCCGACTGACGGCGACCGGTTAGAAAACGGGGGCGCGGTCCACGCGCTCCCGAAAGATCGCCACCGGAGGGGAACCCGGCAGGGCGGCAGACCCAGAACGGGGGGAGATTCGGTATGGTCATCGACCGCGCCAACGCGCTCTGCGGGGCGATCTTCATCGCTTTCGGCGCCTATTTCGGATTGACGGCGCTCAGTATGGAGATCGGCACCGCGTTCCGCATGGGACCGGGCTTCTTCCCGCTCTTCCTGGCGGCGATCCTCATCATCCTCGGCGCCGTGATCGCCATCCAGGCGATTAGGGTCGAAGGCGAGCCGGTCGGCGGCTTGCCGCTCCGCGGCATGGTCTTCATCCTTCCGGCTCCGGTGATCTTCGCACTGACCCTGAAAGGCCTGGGCTTCGTCCCCTCGATTTTCCTGACGACGCTGTTTGCCTCCTTCGCCTCGACCAGGATGCGCGTTCCGACCGCGATTATCCTCGCCGCGCTGATGACCCTCTTCACCACGATCGTCTTCGTCTACGGGCTCAACCTGCCGTTCCGGCTGTTCGGCCCCTGGCTCGGCCAGCGCTGAGGCGACGCCCCGATGGATCTCCTCGACAATCTCTCCCTCGGCTTCGCCACCGCCTCGACGCTCGCCAATCTCGGCTTCTGCTTCATCGGCGTGCTGCTCGGCACCCTTATCGGCGTGCTTCCCGGCATCGGGCCGACGGCGACCATCGCCATGCTGTTGCCGATCACCTTCCAGATCGGCGATCCCACCTCGGCGCTGATCATGCTGGCCGGCATCTATTACGGCGCGCAATATGGCGGTTCGACCACCGCCATCCTCATCAACCTGCCGGGCGAGTCCTCGTCCGCGGTCACCGCCATCGACGGCTACCAGATGGCGCGCAAAGGCCGCGCCGGTGCCGCGCTCGCCACCGCGGCGATCGGCTCGTTCGTCGCCGGCACCGTGTCGACCTTCCTCGTCGCCCTGCTCGCGCCGCCGCTGACCGGCATCGCCCTGCAGTTCGGCGCGGCCGAATATTTCTCGCTGATGGTGCTCGGCCTCATCTCCTCGATCGCGCTGGCCTCGGGCTCGATCGTCAAGGCGCTGGCCATGGTCGTGCTCGGCCTGCTGCTCGGCCTCGTCGGAACCGACATCTATTCCGGCACGCCGCGCTTCAACCTCGGCATCCGCGAATATTCCGACGGACTGAACTTCGTCGCCGTCGCCGTCGGCGTGTTCGGCATCGCCGAGATCCTGCGCAACCTCGAAGACGAGCACGAGCGTTCGGTGATGGTGAAGAGGGTCACCAACCTGTGGCCGTCGCGCGAGGACTGGCGGCGCATGGCAGCGCCTATCGTGCGCGGCACCTTCATCGGCTCGGCGCTCGGCGTGCTGCCCGGCGGCGGGGCGATCCTCGCCGCCTTTGCCTCCTACACGGTCGAGAAGCGCGTCTCGAAAAACCCGGGCGAGTTCGGCAGTGGCGCCATCGAAGGCGTCGCAGGTCCCGAATCCGCCAACAATGCCGGCGCGCAGACCTCCTTCATCCCGCTCCTCACTCTGGGCATCCCGGCCAACCCGGTGATGGCGCTGATGATCGGCGCGATGATCATCCAGGGCATCGTGCCCGGCCCGAACGTTGCCACCGAGCAGCCGGCGCTGTTCTGGGGCATCATCGCCTCGATGTGGATCGGCAACCTGATGCTGGTGGTACTCAACCTGCCGCTGGTCGGGCTGTGGGTGAAGCTCTTGACCGTGCCCTACTACGTCCTCTTCCCGATCATCATCGGCTTCTGCTCGATCGGCATCTACAGCGTCAATTCCAACATCTTCGACCTCTACTCGGTCGCCTTCTTCGGCTTCGTCGGCTACGTGCTGGTCAAGCTGCGCTGCGAGCCGGCGCCGCTTCTGCTCGGCTTCGTCCTCGGGCCGCTCCTGGAGGAGAACCTGAGACGCGCGATGATCCTGTCGCGGGGCGACTTCTCCACCTTCGTCACCCGTCCGATCAGCGCCACGCTCCTGGCGCTCGCCGCCGCGGTCCTGGTCGTGATGCTCCTGCCTTCTGTGCGCAAGAAGCGCGAAGAAGTCTTCGTCGACGACGAATGAGCGATGCCCCGCCAGCATGGCCGCCCTTCTACGACCATGGCGGGTGGTTCCGCCTGGGTTCGGACGAGCCGCAGTTTCGCATCAAGGGCAAATACGAGTTCGAATTCATCGATCCCGACAGGGGTGACGATCCGGCGCTGGCGGCCGCCTGGTATGCGGAGGATCTTGCTCAGCATGTCGCCGGCGAGCCGACATGGCGTGCAACGGGAGGTTGGGTAATCGAGCCTGGCTCTGCGGGCCGCGCCGGCGCCGTTCATTCGACGCCCTTCGTCGCGCGCCACTCCGCCTCCGATGCCACGGTCGAGGGCCGCGTCGCGCTGACGCCCGACCCGTCGCACTGGGTCAAGGTCGAGGTGTTCCTCGGCGCTTTCCGCGTCTTCGTCGCCTATCTCGACAAACCGTGGGAGGAATACGACCTGTGGCCCTCCCGCGCTGTCGAGAAGACCGACGAGGTGCCCGGCCGCATCGGCAAGCGGCGCAACTGGGCGAACCTCTCCGCCGCCGCCTGGCCGGCGCTGGCGCACGTCGCGGATCAGGGCTGGTTCAGCGTCGAACTGCCGGACCTTTGAGGCCGACACGACCATCCACCTTCCGCTACGTCACGCAAACGTGACGCCGCCCCAATGCGCCACGCTTCGCGGGGGACGGAGGCAGGAGTAGACTGTCGCCGCGACTTCCACCCTCATCACGGAGTACGATGATGTCTGCGCACAGCACCTCGACGCTGCGGACTACGGTTTTCGCATGCGCACTTTCCGTTGGCGCTCTCGCTCTTTCCGCCCCGCCCGCCCAGGCGGCCGAAGAGCCGCTTTTTGCCGTCCTGAGCGGCAACAATGAATGCAACGCCGTCGCCCCGCCGGCCGGGCCGGTCTGCCGTGTTGGCGACCGCGACGCTTTCGGCTCGGCGACGATCCTGATCTCTCAGGCCCCGGGCGCGGCTCTGCTCTGCTTTGCGCTGACGGTCGACAATCTGAACGTGGCGGCCAATGCCGCGCATATCCATTCCGGCAATGCCACCTTCAACGGCGGGGTTGTGGTCAATCTGGCGCCGCCCGTCGGACCTGCCGCCAGCAATCCCGGCGCGTCGTCCGGCTGCGTGGCGATCGCCGCCGCCGTCGCCTCGGCCATCATCGCCAACCCGACGCGGTTCTACATCAACATCCACAATGCCCAGTTCCCGGGCGGGGCCCTTCGCGGACAGCTCTTCTAGCCGCGCTTCCGGCGCGGCCTGCCTTGCCGGCCGCGCCGGGCCACCTGTCGCGCGCGAATGGGGGAACGTATGCCCGCCCCGAGGGTTTCCGCCTCGTGCTGATCGCGACCTTCAACGTCAACAATGTCAACCGGCGCCTGCCCAACCTGCTCGACTGGCTGGCGCGGCGCCGCCCCGACGTCGTCGCGCTGCAGGAGCTGAAAGCCGCGCAGGCTGATTTCCCGGCCGACGCGCTCGCGCAGGCCGGCTATGCCGCGGTGTGGCGCGGCGAAAAGACCTGGAACGGCGTCGCCCTGCTGGCGCGCGGGCGCGAACCGGTCCTCACCCGCGACCGGCTTCCCGGCGATACCGCCGACGCCCAGAGCCGCTACGTCGAGGCGGCTATCAACGGCATCGTCGTCGCGTCGATCTACGCCCCCAACGGCAACCCGCGGCCGGGTCCCAAATTCGACTACAAGCTCGCCTGGATGGAGCGGCTGCGGCGCCATGCGGCAAGCTTGCGGCGCAGCGGTGCGCCCGTTGTGCTCGCCGGCGATTTCAACGTCGCGCCGACCGACATCGACATCTATCCGACCCGTTCCTGGGACGACGATGCGCTGATCCAGCCCGAAACCCGCGCCGCCTGGCGCCGCCTCGTCGGCCGCAGCTGGACGGACGCGATCCGGACGCTCCATCCCGACCGTCGCGTCTACACGTTCTGGGATTACAAGCGAAACCGCTGGCCGCGCGACGCGGGCCTGCGCCTCGACCATCTCCTGCTCAGTCCCAATCTGCGCGGCCGCCTCGCCGACGCCGGCGTCGACCGCGACGAGCGCGGCCGGGACGGCGCCAGCGACCACGCGCCGGCCTGGCTCAGGCTGCGGGACTGAGCCCCCGCGGAATTCGACCGTGCTGAAGGAGACGGCCCGCCGTAGTCCGCATCGGTTACGACCCGGCCACCGTCACTCGAGTGATTTGAGAAACGCGATCAGGTCGTGAATCTCGTAAGGATCGAGCTGGAACTGCGGCATGCTCGGATGGCCGGTCGAAATCCCTTCGGCGAAGGCTTCTTCGAGGTCTTCGACGGGGTAGCGCAGGTGCAGGTCGCGCAGGGGCGGCGCGACCGAGAGCGGGCTCGGGCCGACCTTGTCGATGGAATGGCACTGCGCGCAGTAGGTTTTGACGAGAACGCGCCCGCGCTGGACGTCGGGCGGGGTTTGCGCCGTAGCGGGAGCGGCCACGGCGAGCAAGACACCGAATGCAAGGCCTAAATGCAACGCTTTCGTCATGTCGCTTCCATTCCTGTCACTGCGGCCGCTTCCGTCGTGCATTCTGACCCGCACAATCATAGCACAGCCGCGCCGATCCTGCCCGTCTCGCTCGGCCGCGGCGGCCGAACCGCGCGACGACCGGGCAGAATCGATTTTCGCGCGCAGTCGCAACCAATTCACCGGCCGGCCATTCCAGTGCATCACGTCCAGTTTCCCCCTCATGGCCGTGAGAAGAAAGGCCCGCCACCGGCGACGGTGGCGGGTTTTTCCTTGGCCTCGAAGACGTCCGCAAGGCCTGAAACGCCACACAAAACCGGCAGTATGGGGGTGATGTCGGCGAGGAAGAACAGGATCGCGAACGCTATCTCGCTGAATGATTCAGCATCGGCGGTGCGACACCATCTATTCATGCGTGTGATACCAGCAATTCAGACTTCTCATTTGGCAGCAATGGCTTGAGCGGCTAGTCGTTCGAGCCACGGAGGAAGTACCGCAGTCTGAGGAGAGGCATCAGCGTCCCCATCTCTGCCGACGTTGCGCCGGACGTGCATGAGAACGGGTTCAACCTTTCATGCCGAGACGGTACCGCCAAGTCTGTCGCCAAAGTGATCGACCTACAGTGCCGCCACAGCATTGGAGGGCACATAGCGCACTTCGGTTGGAAAAGTCTGGCTCTTCGGCAACGGGGAATTCCAACGGTACGAGATCGGCATTCCGCACAGTTCAATCAAGGCCCGGAGGGCTCGGGCAAAGCTAGCGCATGCCGCCCCTCCAACCTTGGATCAGTCAGATTTCGGGAGGAAAGAATGCTGACGAGGAACATGAGCAAGACCGCGCTGGCCGCACTGGTGATCTGCCATTGCGCGGGCATGCTGGACATGGTGGCGCTCCCGGTGTGGATCGGAGCGCTAGTCGAGCGTTACGGCTTCAGCACGCAACAGGCGGGCGGCATCGTGACCCTCTACATAACGGGAGCGTTCGGCGGCAGCCTACTTCTGGCACATCTTTTCAACAATCTGAATCAGCGACTTGTCGCAACCGTCGGTTTCGGCATCGCCTGCGCCGCCTTTTTCTCTGCGGCGGCACAGAGCGGTTTCTGGGTGCTCGCGGTGCTGCATCTGGCCGCCGGACTTGGTGCCGGATCTGCCCTGTCGATGGCGCACGGTACCATGGGGCGCACCGCAAACCCGCACCGCTTGTTCGCGATATCCTTTGCAGTCCTCGGATTTCTCGCGATCCTGCTGCTGGCGACGTTGCCTCAGCTCTTGATCACGTTTGGCCGGTCGGTGCTGTTCCTGGTCTTTGGCACCATCATGCTGGTCGCGACGGTTGTCTCCGCGGTCATGTTCCGAAATCCTCCGACGCTAGAGGAACAGCTGAAAAAGCCGTTCAGCCAGGCAACCTGGCTGACGATTTTCGGCATAGGCATCATGACCTTCAATCAATCGATGGTGTTCGCCTACGTCGAAGTCATCGGCAAGATCCGAGGCTTCGAAGCGGATGCGGTTCTGAGCGTTCTGATTGCCCTGGGATGCATCAACTTCCTCGTGCCGGCTCCTCTTGCCGCCTTCCTGCAGTCAAGGGTCTCCGCACCGCTCATGACGCAGATCGGACCAATTGTGCAGGCAGCGCTGGCGCTTGGAGTGACGACGGCAACGGTCATGCCGGTCTGGGGCCCTTCGGCAGCCTTTTTCGTAACCACGCAGATCTTCACCCACACCTTCGTCTTCGGGCTTCTTTCACGGCTTGACCCCAGTGGACGTGCAACAGCCGCAACGCCGGCGATGGCTTTGATTGGAGCGGCCCTTGGACCGTTCGTTGGCGGCGTTCTTGCGCAACAGTACGGGTTTGAAGCACTTGGAATGGCGGCGGTCGCCGTCGGTCTCTGCTCAGCGGCATGCTTCACCGTTGCGCGATATTCCTCAGGCAGGCTGCAGACATTGCATGCCATGTAGACCATGATCGTCCGGAAAGCAGGCGGCGACAAGCGCCGCTTTCCTTGCCGATGAATGTTGTGGCTTTTCCGCCACCCACCGGTACGAAGAGGAACCCTTCATGGCGAGCGAAGGCCTGAGTGCCGTTCTGAACTCGATCAGGGTCTCGGAAAGCGGCCTGGTGACCATGGATCTATTTGATCCGTGGTCGATCGGCATCGACTATTCCAAGCCCATTACCGTGACGGTGGTCAAAGGCAGGCTATGGCTGAAGACCGGCGACAAGGCGCCGGAGGTCTTCGAGCCCGGTGACAGCTTCGTGCTGCCGCGCGGCATCTCACGGCACCGCTACGTCGTCTCGTCCTCCCCGTCGGCATCGGCATCGCACTCTATCACCACCCGGCGCCTCGAAGAGATGGGCCGTTTCGAGCCCCTCTTGAAGGATCGCCCCGACGTGTCGCTGCGCCGGCTGGTCTGGGGACAGGAAGGCGGGGAACAGACGCGTCTGATGTCCTTCGCCTTCGACTGGCGCGATCGCAAGCTCGGCCCGCTGATCGAGAGGATTCCGGAAATCATCCGCCTCAAGCGGGCCGGAAGCCAGGGATTTCTGAAAGATCCGTTTCTCGGGCTCGATCTGGAGACCGACGATGCGGGCAGACCGGGATTCCAAGCGCTGATCGCGCAACTGGCCCAGCTCTTTCTTGTTCAGGCCTTCCGGAGCTATGCCTTGCGCGATGCGGAAGGTCACGGCGGGCTGCTGGCCGCCCTGGCGGATCCCCATCTGTCGCATGCCGTCAGCGCCATCCACAACGGGCCAGGCGAGCCCTGGTCGCTGGAGAAACTGGCGGCCTGCGCCGGACTGTCGCGCTCGCTTTTCGCGCACCGGTTCCGGGAGGTGACGGGCGTCACCCCCATGGGCTACCTGCGGTCCTGGCGCATCCATATGGCGCGGCGTGCATTGCGTGACGGCGGTGCGACTGTTTCGTCCATCGCCTTCGATCTCGGCTATCACTCCGAGGCTGCCTTCCGCACCAGTTTCCGCCACGAAACAGGCCTCAGCCCCCGCGAATACGCGAAATCGGTTGCGGCGACTGTCTTTGATCCAAGTCACCGCGAGACGGATTGGTCGTTTTATCAGACGCTACCACGCAGTAATGCACGGCGAAGATCGCTACCTTCTTCTGGACGCAGTTAAGGCGTCACGTCAGGGAGGATAGCTATGTTCTTGCGCACCCAATGTCGGGGGGCGGGCCGATGATTGGCCTGCCGAACGGCATCAAGGCCAATGTTTCGGCGTCCGCATGCGACGCCTTTTCCACCGATCTCGATACGCGCAGCGGGTTTCCGCCCCGCGCCGTCCTGTATCCCCAGACGATCGAGGATCTGCTGAAAATCGTCCGTTGGGCAAATGACAGCCGAACGCCGCTCGTTCCAGTTTCCTCGACGGGCCCTCGCCGAAGAGGCGACACCGTCGCTCGAGTCGAGGGTGCGGTGGTCGTCGACCTGTCGGGCATGAACCGGCTGGTGCATGCCGACAACCGTGACAAGATCGCAATCATCGAGGCCGGCGTCGATTTCGGATCCGTCAACGAACTGCTGCGGCCCCACGGACTGCGGGCATTCAGGCCGCTGATGCCGCGATCCGGGAAGTCGGTGATCGCCAGCTATCTCGACCGGGAACCTATCATCAACGCCGACGTGCATTGGGATCCGGCTGATCCCTTCGGCGGAACGGCCATCATTTCCGGTGGCGGAGAGCTGACGCTGAACGGGTCGGCGGCACTCGAAGGGAGCCTCCGGGAGCAGCTGGAGCGCGGCCATCGCCATATGGTGACATTCGGCCCAGGCAATGTCGACCTGACGCGCGTCGTGCAGGGGTCCCAGGGTTCACTCGGAATCATGGGGTGGGCGGCCATCTATTGTGAGCGTCTGCCGCAGATCGAGCAGAGCGTCTTCCTCTGTTCGGACACACCGGCCCCTGTCCTGTCCGCCATGCGCGAGGCGGTCCACCGGCGCATCTGCACGACCGCCTTCGTGGCGGACGCCGTCCAGCTCGCCATGCTTCTCGGACTCGGACTGGAGGTCGCGGAGACCCTGCCGTCCTGGACCTTCTTCGCGACCCAGGCCGGTTACGTTCATGCACCCGAAGACAAGGTGGCGTGGCAGAGAGCGGATCTGGAAGCGATCGCTGCAAGCCATGGCGCGACGGTCGCGACAGACCTGCTCGGGGTAGCGGCAGACGATCTGGCCGATAATCTGCGCCGCTCGAGGCCAGAGTCCTATCGCGACCTCTGTCTTGGGGCGCACAAGGAGCTGTTCTTCCTGCATCCCATTTCGTCCGTCGAACGGATGATCGAGGCGCAGCAGAAGCATCTGGCGCGCGGCACCCTCCAAGGGAGGCCCGTCGGCACCTACATTCAGCCCCTGGCGCAGGGTACCTTTGCCCATTTCGAGCGCGTCATGCCGCACGCGGCGGATTCGGCTGTCGAAATAGGGTGGCAGGCGCTGGCCGAGATCAGCCTTGATGCTGGCGCATTCTATAGCCGCCCGCATGGCGGCTCCCGCGATCTCGCATTCGTGCGGGACGACGGCAGCGCTAGGCGGATGATCGGCGCGGCAAAGGCGCTGCTGGATCCGCACAACATCATGAACCCTAACCGTTTTGTCGTTCAGGAGGCGAACTGATGCCCGGCGGAGATCTTCTTGCTGAACGACTTGCCGCCACGGACCGCTGCACACGCTGTTCGCAATGCAAGTTCGTGCCCGTGCCGAAAAGCCGCGCGCACATGTCGGCCTGTCCCAGCATCGATTTCGTCGAGTATCATGCGGGAAGCGCCAGCGGTCAGCTGATCATGGCCTCAGGCATTGCCCATGGCGAAATCGATTATACGCCGGAGCTGCTCGACACCATCAGCGCATGCACCATGTGCGGAGCCTGCGACACGGCGTGCAAAGTCAACTTCGCCGAGATCGTTGAACCGCTGGAGGGGCTTTATGCCTTTCGGGCGAGGATCGTCGCAGATGGCCAATCGCCGAAGCGGCATCGCGAGATCATGGAGAAGATTGGCGAGACCGGCAGTTCGCAGGGAGTTGCGCGCAGCGAAAGAGCAAAGTGGGCGACCGGTCTGACCTTCAGCACAAGGGCCGACGTATTGCTGCATGTGGGGAGCGTGCTCAGCTACGACGCGAGCAAACACCAGAGCCTGCGGACGATCGTTGAGGCCGTGCAACAGGCAGGCGTCCCATTGGCCTATCTGGGACAGCACGAAGGCTCCTGCGGCATGCTGGCTTGGGATCTCGGCTATCACGAGCAGGCAAGGACATTGGCCAACGCCTTTGTCCGGCAGGTCCGGCAGTCTGGAGCGAAGACGGTGGTTACCTTCTCCTCGTCGGCGATCTCGGCCTATCGCAGCATCTATCCGAGAATGGATATCGATACCAGTGATATCCGCTTCCTGCACTTCACCGAATACCTGCTCGAAATGGCAGAGACGGGCCGACTATCACTGAAAACGGCCAGTGATCACGCCTGGCGGAAGGTCGCTTTTCACGACACCTGCAAGCTGGGACGCCTGACGGAACCCTACCAGCGCGCTGATTATTCGCTCACCAAGGAGATGGGCGGCATCTACGCCAGCCGCAGCCCGGAAGCGCTCAATTTTTCGCGCAACGGAATCTACGAGGCGCCAAGAGCCTTGCTGCGTCAGATGGATATCGAAGTGGAGGAACTCGAGCGCAACCGCGAGTTCAGTTACTGCTGCGGCGCGCAGGGCGGCGTGAAGGAGACACGCCCGGCAGCCGCGAAGATGGCCGCCCGCAACCGTCTGGACGAGTTGAAGGAGACGGAGAGCCAAGTGATGGTCAGCGCATGCGGGAATTGTGCGCATCACCTGGACAAGCATGCACGCGCACCGGCAACCGTGGTGGATCTGATCGACATCCTCGCCCCGAGCATCGTCGTCGGTGCGGCAAACGCGGCTGTCCGCGAGAGGTAGAGTGACATGGCACGCAAGAACGCCAAACACCGTATGGTTCTCAGCCCTCAGGCCAGGACCGAGCTCGAGACTATCCTCGGTGCGCGATATGTCACCGATGATCCGGCGCTCCTGTCCGGCTATGCCTGGAACACGGGTGTCGGAAAGATCCCCGGCGGCGACAAGTTCGCGCCGATCTGGCCGATCGCCGTCGTATTGCCCGCCACGACCGAGGAAGTCGCGGCGGTGATCAAATGCTGCAAGCGGCATGGACTGAGTTTCCGCCCACATTCGACCGGTTATGGATCCATGGGCTGCGTGACGTCACCGGACTCGATCTGCATCGACCTCAGGCGCATGAACCATCTCGAGATACTGCCCGAGGATCGCATGGCGGTGATCGGTCCTTACGCAACCGCCAATCAGTTGCAGGCCGAAGCGCACAAGCACGGACTGGCCTGCCATGTCGTCGGCGCCGGTCCGTCCCACTCTCCTCTCGCTTCGGCGACCTCGTTGATCGGGGTCGGCATCACCTCGCAGTTTACCAGCGCAAACATGCGCAACATGCTGGCCTGGGAATGGGTGACGCCGGAAGGCGAGATCATTCGCGGAGGAAGCGCGGCGAGCGGCATGGGCTGGTATGCCAGCGATGGTCCGGGGCCGGGCACGCGGGGATTGCTGCGCGGCTTCTTCGGCGGCGGCGGCGGTATCGGCGTGTTCACGCGCATCGGCATCAAGCTTTTTCCGATCAATCACAAGGGGAAGATGGAAACCTTGGGCCAGGTTCCGCAGCTGCGTTCCCCGTTACCGCCGAACACTGCACTGCTGCACGCGATCTTTCCCAGCTACGATGCGCAGCGTTCCGCGACATTTGATCTGCTGCAGGATGATGTTTGCACGGTCCTGCTGCGTATGCCTCCAAACCATGTGGGCTGGACGCTGACGGAAAGCAACGCCGAATTCGTGCGACGCACACGCGACGGGACGCTTCCGGAACCGGCAAGGCCGGAGAACAGCGCGAACTGGACGATTTTGATCGCCTCACGCTCCGCGGCCGAGCACCGGTGGCGCCACGATACGGTGCGCGAGATCGTTGCGCATCACGGCGGCCGCTTCGCGGAGATGACGACTGAGGAGGAAGGTGTTCTCTATCACAACCTCGCCACCTCACAATATGTGCCGCGCGTTCTGCGCGCTTCGGGCGGCATCACGACGAGTTTCGGGGTTCTCGACAGCTTTCACTTCCTGCCAAAGGCTGTGGAAATGGGGGAAATGATGCTGGCCGAAGATACCGCACCCGGCGGAGACCTCTGCGAAGGAAGCCCCGATGAACAATGGATATGGCCACATGAGGGGCGGTACATGTGGGCGGAAAACATCATCCACTTCGATGCCACCAACGAGGCCTCTCGTGCGGCCGGCGCGCGCGCCCTGATCGGCCATTTCGCCGCGCAATGGAAAGACCCCGTGGGGATGACGGGCCTTCTGGTTGGCCCGATTCAGGACGTCACGGGACCCCGTATCGGAAAGGCGCCGGCCTTCGCCCGAAAGGTCAAGACCTACTTCGACAAGGATGACCGGTCCAAAACAAAGGAATACGTCATTCCCAACATGCCGCCGGTCGTGGAAAAGATTCTGCCGGCCCTCCGTCCTGTGCTTTCCTCGGCACCGGTGCTGCACATCCTGTCGAAACTGGTGGGCAAGAACGGTATCTAACGGAGCTCAGTCCGTGCCGGTTTGAAGCTGCAGACCGTAGAGGTCAGACAGATCTCGTCAAAGCGTCCTTTTGGGCTCATGCCGCAGCATAAGGCATGCAGGGCAAGTGTGGAGGCTCGCCAGGTGGTTCTTGCCCACCGCGCAGGCAGGTTTGTATGCGCCGGCCGAATTGAACAACATGGTCGGCTTTGTTACACGTTGGGAACATGCGGACGTGGTGGAATCGGTAGACACAAGGGACTTGAACGCAATTGAGTGCACCGGGGGAAACCCCGGCTGTAGAACTGCTCAAAGTCGGGGAACCCTGTCAGATGGCGATCCCGAGCCAAGTCCGGCCTCGCCGGGAAGGTGTAGAGACTAGACGGGCGGCACCTAAGGCATCGCTAGGGTGAAGGTATAGTCCAGACCACAAACGCCATATGGCGGCGGCGAAAGCCGTAGCTGGTAAGAAAATCCCTCGGCCTCGGCCATGCGGGTTCGACCCCCGCCGTCCGCACCAAAGCTCATGATCAGGGATTGGAACCGCCGCGTGCGGACGCAAGCAATAGCTGGCTCCGTTCGTGACGGCCCGGCGCGCAAGTCCCTTGCGTCGACCAGTTCCCCCGCGCCCCTGTGGCCCGGGTGGCTATTGGAGACAGCGCGGCCGATCAAGCCGCAAACGCCCTCTGCGCCACGCGGCGGATCATGGCGACGACACGGTCGCTCGCCCAGTACTGGGGGTGATGGCCGATGCCGTCCAGCATCTCGAAGTCGAGCCCCTTGATCAGGCCGCGGAATTCCTCGCCATTGTCGGTGTATTTCAGCACCCGGTCGGCGTTGCCGAAGATCATGCCCGCCGGCATGTCGATCTCGGAGAACCGCTTCGACAGCGCCGGCATGTCCTCGGCGATGGCCACCAGGTCTTTGACCATGTTGATGAAATGGCCGGGCCGCAGGCCCAGTTCGCCGCCCCCCTCGGTCATGTAGTCCTTAGGCGTCTCCTGCGGACCGAAAACATAGGCGAGCGTCTCCGGCGCGATCTTCAGCGCCGTCGGGATGGCCACCGTATAGGCCAGGAGCCAGCGCTTCAGCGGCGAGCGGATGTAGATCGGCGCGAATTCCGGCGGCACGCCCTCGCGATGCCTGGTCAGCGCGGCGATGAGCACGATGCCCGAGATTTTGTCCGGATGGTTCAGCGCCAGCGTCAGCGTGATCATGCCGCCGAGCGAGTGGCCGACGACCAGCGGCTTCTCCAGTCCGAGCCTGTCGATGAATTTCGCGATCAGCGCCGCCTGATCGGGCAGGCGCGCGCTGGCCCCGGGGGCGCGCGTCGACCAGCCGGCCCCAGGGCGGTCGAAGGCAATCAGCCGGTAGCCAGGGATCTTCCCGCCGAACAGCGGATGGCGCAGATGATGCAGCGTGCCGCCGAGACCGTGGATGAAGAGGATCGGTCTGCCCTCGCCTTCTTCCACATAGTGGATGCGGTTGCCGTCGATCTCGACGAATTTGCCGCGTGGCGGCACCCGCCGCTCGGCGCGACGGGCGATGCGCTGTGTCTGCAGGGCGAAGTAGGCCGCGACGGCCAGGGCGAGGATCAGGATAACGACGACGACCCAGACGATACTCGACAAGAACATGCACTCCGCGGATTCTGCGCGAGCTTAGATGATCTCTCGCAGTTGCGATACCGGCCGGGCGGGCCCATTGCCGCCCGCGCGCAACGGCGCTACGAGACGCAGGCGAAGCGAAAGGATGCGACGTTGAGCGAAATCGTGACTGCCGCCATGATGGTGATCGGGGACGAGATTCTCTCCGGCCGCACCAAGGACCGGAACATCGGCCACCTCGCCGACGTCCTGACCGCCATCGGCATCGACCTGAAGGAGGTCCGCATCGTCCCCGACGAGGAGGACGAGATCGTCGCCGCCGTCAACGCGCTGCGCGCCCGGTTCACCTACGTCTTCACCACCGGCGGCATCGGCCCGACCCATGACGACATCACCGCCGATTCGATCGCCAAGGCCTTCGGCGTGCCCTGCGACTACGACGCCAAGGCATACAGGATGCTCGAGGAGAGCTATGCCGCGCGCGGTCTCGAATATACCGAGGCGCGCAAGCGCATGGCGCGCATGCCGGTCGGCGCCGAGCATATCGACAATCCGATCTCGCTGGCGCCCGGCTTCCGTGTCGGCAACGTGCATGTCATGGCCGGCGTGCCGATGATCTTCCAGGCGATGCTGGACAATGTCGTGCCGACGCTGAAGGGCGGCACGCTGATGCTGTCCGAAACCGTCCACTGCCCCTATGGCGAAGGCACGATCGGCACCCAGCTCGGCGAGATCCAGAAGGCCAATCCGGACACGATCATCGGCTCCTACCCCAAATATCTGGACGGCAAGTTCTGGACCGAGCTCGTCGTGCGGTCGCGTTCGGCGGAAAGCCTCGCCAGGGCGAAAGCCGAGGTCGAGGCCATGCTCGCGGCGATCGCCGCGGCCGCCTGAGCGGCCTTGCCGCGATTCCCGGTGGACGGGCGGTCGCGCGCCTTGCAAATCCCGCCGAAATCCAGCTAATCCCGCCTGCATTCCAGCCAAGCGGAGTGCATCCCATGTCGCTGCCAGAAAAAGCCTTCCCGGTCTCCTGGGATCAGTTTCATCGCGACGCGCGTGCGCTCGCCTGGCGGCTTGCCGGGGTCAACAGCGGCCAGTGGAAGGCGATCGTCTGCATCACCCGCGGCGGTCTGGTGCCCGCCGCCATCATCTCGCGCGAACTCGGCATCCGGGTGATCGAGACCGTCTCCGTCGCGTCCTACCACGACTACACGTCCCAGGGGGAACTCGCCGTGCTCAAGGAGGTCACCGCGAAGCTCCTGGAAAACGACGGCGAGAACGTGCTGATCGTCGACGACCTCACCGACACCGGCAAGACGGCGGCCGTCGTCCGCGCGATGATGCCGAAGGCGCATTTTGCCGCCGTCTACGCCAAGCCCAAGGGCCGGCCGATGGTCGACACCTACGTCACCGAGGTCAGCCAGGACACCTGGATCTATTTCCCGTGGGATATGGGCTTCACCTACCAGAAGCCGATCGCGGAAGATCATCGCGGCTGACGCCGATGCAACGGCCCTGACCAACGCGCCGCGCCGGGATCTGCCGAGACACAGGCCCAGTGCAGTCAAAAGCTGTCTCGAATCATATATTTATCGACAGTCGTTGGAGACTCGCGTCTACTGGGTCGCGAAGGCGAGCGCTGGATTCCCGCCGCGTCGCCGACAATTCCGTTTCGGTAAGTTTCGTGCAGGGTTTGCGCTTTATTATCAGCGCACTATCTGTATGATTCGTAAGCTGGCAAATAAGAAGGCGACCATCGAACCATCAGGATGTTGATCTCACACTCCACCCGCAGACGACTGCTCGAACGCGCCCGCCAGTTCTTCGGCGGCATGCCGTGCCGGGTTCAGGTCGCCGCCCTGCCTTGGCGGCTGTCCGGCGGCGATGTGGAGGTCATGCTGGTGACGAGCCGCGGAACCGGCCGCTGGGTGTTGCCCAAAGGCTGGCCGGAAGCCTCCGAAAAGCTGGCCGAGGCAGCCGCCCGCGAGGCAGCGGAGGAAGCCGGCATTTCCGGCGGGATCGCCGAACGCGAGGCGGGCAGATTCTACTACGAGAAGGTCCTCCCCTCCGGCCTCGAATGGCACTGCGAGGTGCACGTCTTCCCGCTCGAGGTCGACACCGTTGCCGACAAATGGCCCGAGATGAAGAAGCGCAAGCGCCGGTGGTTCCGTGCCGTCGACGCCGCCAAACTCGTCGAGGAACGCGATCTGGCGGAACTAATCGCCCGTTTCGGCACTAATCCACGACAAATCGCCGCCTGAACCCGGTCGGTCATTGCCGGGCCGGGTGAAACCCCTTATCGCGCGCGGAAGTGCGGGCGATCGACGGCCGCGCAGGTCGTCAGGATTGGATCAGCTGGACGATGGCAGTTTCCGCCGAACTCGCCCGCAAGGAAACGCTCGACAAGGATCTTGAAAAGATCGTCTCCGTCGAGGAGGCGGCCGGCGTCCTGTCGCGCGGGCTGGTCGCACCCGGCCTCGCACTGCTCTTCATCGCCCTCGCCTCCGCGGCCACATCGATCTACGTCGTCGGCCAACCGGGCGCGGTGGTGATCATCGCCGCCGCGGCGATCGGCGGCTACATGGCGCTCAACATCGGCGCCAACGACGTCGCCAACAATGTCAGCGCCGCAGTCGGCGCGCGCGCGCTGACGCTGGCCAGCGCGCTGGTCATGGCGGCGATCTTCGAGACCGCGGGCGCGCTGATCGCCGGGGGCGACGTCGTCGAAACGATCTCCAAGGGGATCATCGATCCGGCGCTTGTGGCCGATGCGAACACGTTCATCCGGCTCATGCTCGGCGCGCTCATCTCTTCGGCTCTGTGGATCAATCTTGCCACCTGGATCGGCGCTCCGGTGTCGACCACCCACTCCGTCGTCGGCGGCGTGCTCGGCGCCGGCGTGGCGGCGGCCGGCATGGCCTCGGTCGACTGGAGCGTCATGGGCGCGATCGCGGCGTCCTGGGTCGTCTCCCCGCTGGTCGGCGGGGCCATCGCCGCCCTGTTCCTGTTCTTCATCAAGTCGACCATCATCTACCAGGACGACAAGCTCACCGCCGCGCGGCGCTGGGTGCCGGTGCTGATCGCCATCATGGCGGGTTCCTTCACCGCCTATCTGGCGAGCAAGGGCCTCGGCCGTATCATCAAGCTCGACAGCTTGACGCTCTCCGCCCTCGCTGTCGGCTCGACCGCGCTGTTCTGGGTCGTCTCCCACCGCTACGTCGCCTGGCAGTCACGCGGCATGGAAAACCGCAACCAGTCGCTGCGCAAGCTGTTCCGGCTGCCGCTGGTGATCTCGGCCGCACTCCTCTCCTTCGCCCACGGCGCCAACGACGTCGCCAACGCGGTCGGGCCGCTCGCCGCGATCGTCTCGGCCGCCCAGGGCGGCGGCGTCGAGGCCAAGGTCGGCATACCGCTCTGGGTCATGCTCATCGGCGCGCTCGGCATCTCGATCGGCCTGATCCTGTTCGGCCCGAAGCTCATCCGCATGGTCGGCGAGCAGATCACCAAACTCAACCCGATGCGCGCCTTCTGCGTGGCGCTGTCGGCAGCGCTGACCGTCATCGTCGCCTCGGGTCTGGGCATGCCGGTCAGTTCCACCCACATCGCCGTCGGCGCGGTGTTCGGCGTCGGCTTCTTCCGCGAATGGTACACGGCCAACTCGCCGCGCCGGCGCGCCTATCTCGAGCGCAAGATGGCCCGACGCCGCGCCGAGCGCGAAGCATCGGTCGGAGCGATTGCCGAGGTGCTCGCCGACGAGGCCGATCTCGACAACGGCGTCTCGCCGCCGGTCTCCCGCGACGAGATCATCCGCCGCAACCTGGTGCGCCGCGCCCATGTGCGCACTATCGTCGCCGCGTGGGTGACCACCGTGCCTGCCTCCGCACTCCTCGCCATCGGTGCCTTCCACCTCATCGGCCTGGTGTTCTGAAGGCGGCGTGGTCCCCGTTATCCACACGCATCCCCACAAGATGTTGTGGTCATAAATCTCGTACAAACGAATCGTTGACGCTTCCGTCCGAGTCGTCTTTTATTGGATATGCACCCCTGTTGAGGGCGCGGCGCAGGCTCCGGCCCAAGCCAGTTCTTCCCCGATTGATGCGTTTTTCCCCCGACCGAAACCGCTTTGCGGCGGGTCGTTCGGCTGCGGATTCCTATGCCTGCCAGGACGGGAAAACGGAACGATTTCGGGTGGCGTAAAGAGGTTGTTAATACTATATTTAGTGTTTGCGGGGGATAGTCGATACCAGATAAAGGAATGGTCTCGCGAGGCGGGAATCACTCCAAGGTATCGGAGGAAGGGCAGCGGAGCCGTTCTGGCCATCGCCGGGGACGCCTTTTCGAGGGGGCGGACCGGGCAGGCCGACCGGGGTGAAAAAGGGACGTCGCGGGCCGTGGCGGCAGCGGCGGAACAGGACAGGGCGACATCGCAGATTCCGGAGGCGGATGGCTGTGGATGACGCTATATTTGGGGACCGAAGGACCAATACGATGCGGATCGAACGGCGTTTCACCAAGGATGGCCAGAATGGCCAGGGATCGGCGGCCTATGCGGAGATCGAATTCCGCAAGGCGCTGTCCGAAATCAAGAACCCCGACGGCTCGGTGGTCTTCCGCCTCGCCGACATCGACGTGCCGGCGCAGTTCAGCCAGGTCGCGACGGATGTTCTCGCCCAGAAATATTTCCGCAAGGCCGGCGTCCCCGCGCGCCTGAAGAAGGTCGAGGAGAACGACGTCCCCTCCTTCCTGTGGCGCTCCGTGCCCGACGAGGCCGAACTCGCCAAGCTGCCCGAGAACGAGCGCTACGGTTCCGAGACCGATGCCCGCCAGGTCTTCGACCGGCTCGCCGGCACCTGGACCTACTGGGGCTGGAAGGGCGGCTATTTCGCCTCCGAGGACGACGCCCGCGCCTTCCGCGACGAGCTCGCCTACATGCTGGCCACCCAGCGCGTCGCCCCCAATTCGCCGCAGTGGTTCAACACCGGCCTGCACTGGGCCTATGGCATCGACGGTCCCGGCCAGGGCCATTTCTACGTCGACCCGTTCACCGGCAAGCTGACCAAGTCGAAGTCGGCCTACGAGCATCCGCAGCCGCATGCCTGCTTCATCCAGTCGGTCGCCGACGACCTCGTCAACGAGGGCGGCATCATGGATCTGTGGGTGCGCGAAGCCCGCCTGTTCAAATACGGCTCCGGCACCGGCTCCAACTTCTCCCATCTGCGCGGCGAGGGCGAAAAGCTCTCCGGCGGCGGCCGCTCGTCGGGCCTGATGTCCTTCCTCAAGATCGGCGACCGCGCCGCCGGCGCCATCAAGTCGGGTGGCACGACCCGCCGCGCCGCCAAGATGGTCGTCGTCGACATCGACCATCCCGACATTGAGGACTACATCGACTGGAAGGTGAAGGAGGAGCAGAAGGTCGCTTCGCTGGTCACCGGCTCCAAGATCGTCAAGAAGCACATGACCGCCGTGATGAAGGCCTGCGTCAATTGCGAGGGGCCGGACGGCGACTGCTACGACCCCAACCGCAACCCGGCGCTGAAGCGCGCCGTCAAGGATGCCAAGAAGGACGGCGTGCCTGAAAACTACGTCCAGCGCGTCATCCAGTTCGCGCGCCAGGGCTACACCTCGATCGAGTTCAAGACCTACGACACCGACTGGGATTCGGAGGCCTATCTCACGGTCTCGGGCCAGAACTCCAACAATTCCGTCTCGCTGAAGGACGACTTCCTGCGCGCCGTCGAGACCGACGGATCGTGGAACCTCACCGCCCGCAAGGACGGCAAGGTGCTGAAGACGCTGAAAGCCCGCGATCTGTGGGAAAAGATCGGCTACGCCGCCTGGGCGTCGGCGGATCCCGGCCTGCATTTCAACACGACGATGAACGACTGGCACACCTGTGCGAGTGCCGGTGCAATCCGCGCCAGCAACCCGTGCTCGGAATACATGTTCCTCGACGACACGGCCTGCAACCTCGCCTCGATCAACCTCCTGCCCTACCGCATGGAGAACGGCGAAATCGACATCGCGGCCTACGAGCACACCGTGCGGCTGTGGACCATCGTGCTCGAAATCTCGGTCATGATGGCGCAGTTCCCATCGAAGGAGATCGCCAAGCTCTCCTACGAATACCGCACCCTCGGCCTCGGCTACGCCAATATCGGCGGCCTCCTGATGACCTCGGGCATTCCCTATGATTCCGACGAGGGCCGCGCCATCTGCGCCTCGCTCACCGCGATCATGACGGGTGTGGCCTATGCCACCTCGGCCGAGATGGCGGGCGAGCTCGGTCCGTTCCCCGACTATGAGCGCAATGCCGCCAACATGCTGCGCGTCATGCGCAACCACCGCCGCGCCGCCTATGGCGAGGCCGCCGGCTACGAGGCGCTGTCGGTCGCGCCGGTGCCGCTCGTCGCCGCGGATCTCAGGCAGCCGGCGCTCGGCGAGCATGCGAAAGCCGCCTGGGACCGCGCCATCGCGCTCGGCGAGACGCACGGCTACCGCAACGCCCAGGCCACCGTGATTGCGCCCACCGGCACGATCGGCCTCGTCATGGACTGCGACACCACCGGCATCGAACCCGACTTCGCGCTGGTCAAGTTCAAGAAGCTCGCCGGCGGCGGCTACTTCAAGATCATCAACCGCGCCGTTCCGGAAGCTTTGCGCACGCTCGGCTATTCGGAGAGCCAGATCGCCGAGATCGAGGCCTATGCGGTCGGCCACGGCAATTTGAACCAGGCGCCCGGCGTCAATCCCGGCTCGCTCAAGGCCAAGGGCTTCACCGACGAGAAGATCGCGGCGGTCAACGCGGCACTCGGCTCCGCCTTCGACATCAAGTTCGTCTTCAACCAGTGGACGCTGGGGGCGGACTGGGTGAAGCAGACCTTCGGCTTCACCGACGAGCAGCTGAACGACTTCTCCTTCGAGATGCTGCCGGCGCTCGGCTTCACCAAGAAGGAGATCGAGGCCGCCAACATCCATGTCTGCGGCGCAATGACGCTCGAGGGCGCGCCCTTCCTGAAGGCCGAGCACCTGCCCGTCTTCGACTGCGCCAACCCGTGCGGCAAGATCGGCAAGCGCTATCTCTCGGTCGAGAGCCACATCCGCATGATGGCGGCGGCCCAGCCCTTCATTTCGGGGGCCATTTCCAAGACGATCAACATGCCGAACGAGGCGACCGTCGAGGACTGCAAGAACGCCTACATGCTGTCCTGGAAGCTGGCGCTGAAGGCCAACGCGCTCTACCGCGACGGCTCCAAACTCTCCCAGCCGCTCAACGCCTCGCTGATCGCCGACGAGGAGGACGACGAGGAGGATCAGGTCGAGGCGCTGGTCGCCGCACCCGCGGCCGCCAAGGCGGTGCAGGTCACCGAACGCATCGTCGAGCGCATCGTCGAGCGCGTCGTGCGCGACCGCGAGAAGTTGCCGAACCGCCGCCAGGGCTACACCCAGAAGGCAGTGGTCGGCGGCCACAAGGTCTATCTGCGCACCGGCGAGTTCGGCGACGGTCGTCTTGGCGAGATCTTCATCGACATGCACAAGGAAGGTGCCGCCTTCCGCGCCATGATGAACAATTTCGCCATCGCCATCTCGCTCGGCCTGCAATACGGCGTGCCGCTCGAGGAATATGTCGAGGCCTTCACCTTCACCAAGTTCGAGCCGGCCGGCATGGTCCAGGGCAACGACGCGATCAAGAATGCCACGTCGATCCTCGACTACGTCTTCCGCGAGTTGGCCGTCTCCTATCTGGCGCGCCACGACCTCGCCCATGTCGACACGTCCGATTTCGGCAACACGGCGCTCGGGCGCGGCATTTCGGAGGGCAAGACCAACCTCGTCTCCACCGGCTGGACGCGCGGCTACAAGCCGACGCTGGTCTCGGGCAAGGGCAACGACGCGAAGGGCTTTGCCGACGGCGGCGCCGGTCCCTCGCCCGCCGCCTCGCCGGTCCGTGCCACGACGACGGCGCTCGGCGGCTCCAACGTGCGCGCCTTCTCCGGCAGCACGGTGACGGCGCTCAAGACCGTCTCGTCGGAGCGCGTCGAGGAGACCGTGGCGTTCAAGCGCGACTACGAGGAGCGCGCCGCCGAGTTCGCGGAAGAGATCGCCGACGAGAACCACCCCGACCTGTTCGAGGACGACGCGCCGTCGGCCACGACCGCGCTGTTCTCCGACAAGGCGCAGGCCGACGCCGCCGCCGCCAAGGCCGTCGCCAACGACCGCCGCGTCAAGTCGCTGATGCAGGGCTACACCGGCAACATGTGCACCGAGTGCCAGAACTACACGATGGTCCGGAACGGCACCTGCGAGAAGTGCGATACGTGCGGGGCGACGAGCGGGTGTAGCTGAGGGGGGGGGCCTGACTATCAATTTTGTAGTCCTCGGCTCAATTGCTCGATCGGGCCGAGGACCGTGATAGATTGGCTTGGGTCAGGCGCAACATCCTAGGATATCGCCATGAAGTGCCCTAACTGCGGCGTAAGCTACGCCCGAAGAGTTCAGGAATTCTGGCTGCCTTGGAATGGTTCGTCATCTGATTGGAGATGTCGGACTGATCGATGCCCAGAATGCTCGACGACCAACATTGAACTAGCTTATGAATCCACCGACGCATGGCGCATGGTGCAGCCTGCAGCAGCGAGCCGTGGGCCGGTACCCAGCTCGATACCATCCAATATTTCTTCTGATTACATAGAATCGTGCAACGTGCTGCCAATAAGCGCGAAGGCCTCGGCCGCCCTCTCGCGACGTTGCTTGCAGAACATACTCAACAGCCACGGTTACAAAGGACGAGATTTGTCAAAGCAGATCGATGCCTTGCTCAATGAGACTGATGCCTCCAAGGCTGTAGGAACAGCGCTACGTGATACCGTCGACGCAGTTCGCAATTTCGGTAACTTCTCAGCACATCCAATAGACGATCAAACGACTTTACAGATAATAGATGTAGAGCCCGAAGAAGCCGAGTGGTGCCTGCAAATTATTGAAGAGATGTTCGACCATTTCTATGTACGGCCCGCGCAGGCAGCAGCGCGCAAGGCTGCCTTGAACGCAAAGCTCTCCGCGGCGGGGAAGCCGTTAGCCAAGTAGCGACCTGTCCTTCTCCCCTTGTGGGAGAAGGTGGCCGAGCCGAGCGCAGCGAGGGCGAGGTCGGATGAGGGGTGCTGGACGAAGTGAGACGGTGGAGAAAGGGCGCTGACAGCACCCTTCCTGAAGCGCCCCGCTCCGTCCAACACCCCTCATCCGTCTCGGCCTGCGGCCGAGCCACCTTCTCCCACAAGGGGAGAAGGACACGCGCTCCATCGGACGGCGCTCTCATCGCCACGGCTGCAGCGTCGGATCACGCACGAAGGCGATGATCGTGTCGCATACGGCGTCCATCTCGCGCAGCACCTCTTCATTCCAGAACCGCAGCACGCGAAATCCCCTGGCATTGAGAAACCGCGTGCGGGCCGGATCGGAAACGCTCTCGCCGTGCTGGCCGCCGTCCACTTCGACGACCAGCTTCGCCCTGGCGCAGAGGAAGTCGGCCGTATAGGGCGGAACCGGCACCTGCCGGCGGAATTTCGCCCCGTCGAGCCTCCTGTCCCGCAGTTCCTCCCACAGCCGATCCTCGGCATCGGTCGGTTCCCGCCGCTGCGAGCGGGCGAATTCGCGCTTCGAGAGTGGCACGGGTTCATGCGGCATGCCCGGATGATAGTGCACGGGAGATCGGTCGAGAAGCGCAGCGACGCGCGCCTGTCCTTCCCCCCTTGTGGGGGAAGGTGGCTCGGCCGAAGGCCGGGACGGATGAGGGGTGCTGGAAGAAACGAGGCGCTCCAGGAAAAAGCGCTGACAGCGCCCACCTTCAACCCTCCCGATCCGTCCAACACCCCTCATCCGACTCGGCCCTAGGGGCACCTTCTCCCACAAGGGGAGAAGGACACGCGCCCTACCCCCGCCACCCCGCGGATGTGCACCAATGGGGGCGGATGGCCGGCGCCTCCGCCCACTGCCTACTGCCGAACGCACGCTCCCTTAACCCCTCATGCCGCATCCTGCGCTCACGATGGAGGCGCGCATGGCGGCGAATCGCAAGCGGACCGGCGGCAGGCCGGCAAAACGCAAGGGTGGCGGGCACGGCGCGGGCGCGCTCAGATCCTTCGGCCTCGTGGCGCTCGGCGCCGTCATGGCCCTGGCGGCGGTGGCCTGGACGGGCGTGCCCGACATCGACGCGCTGAAGCGGACGATCACCCGGCTCCAGCCGCCCGCCCGCGTCGAGCAGACGGCGACGTCCGAGCCGCGCTCCCGGGCGCCCGCCGCGAAACCCGACCGGTCGATCGAGACATCCGCGCTCCCCGTGCCCCGCCCGCCGAAGCCGGTGCCGGAGGCGCGGCGCGAGGCAAAGCCCCTTCCCGTCGTCGTGCGGCCCTCCGTCGGCCCGACGCCGAAGGCGGACATTCCCGGCCGCTCCGGCCGGGTCACCCATGTGTCCGGCCTGGCCTTTCCGGTCTGCGGCGAGGGCGGCGGCGGCAACTGCGTCGTCGACGGCGACACGTTCGTGCTGAACGGCAAGGCGATCCGCGTCGCCGACATCGACACGCCGGAGGCCGGCGATCCGAAATGCCGACGCGAGGCCGAGCTCGCGGCAAGGGCGACGCGCCGACTGCGCGATCTGCTGAACGCCGGGCCGCTCGACCTCGTCGCTCAGTCGCGCGACGAGGATGTCTACGGCCGCAAGCTGCGCACCGTGATGCGCGACGGCCGCTCGATCGGCGACACGCTGATCGCCGAGGGGCTGGCGCGGCGCTGGACCGGCTCGAAGAAGAGCTGGTGCCTGTAGGGCCGGCCGCCCTACTCCGCCGCCAGCTTGTCCTGCGTCCGCGTCTCGAAGTCGGTCGCGTCGTGGCGCTCGCGCAGCTGCCCGGCCGGGTCGCCGGTCACGCGGTTGACCATGCGCCCGCGCACGACCGCCGCTCGGGCATGGACCTGGTCGGCCCAGCGGATGACGTTCTTGTATTCATGCACCGACAGGAACTCGCCGGAATTGTAGCTCCAGCCCTTCACCAGCCCGCCATACCAGGGCCAGACGGCGATGTCGGCGATCGTATAGTCCGGTCCGGCCAGATATTCGCTCTCCGCCAGGCGCCGGTCGAGCACGTCGAGCTGGCGCTTCACCTCCATGGCGAAGCGATTGATCGGATATTCCCATTTTTCCGGCGCATAGGCGTAGAAATGGCCGAAGCCGCCGCCGAGATAGGGGGCCGCGCCCATCTGCCAGAACAGCCAGGACATGGTTTCCGCCCGCGCCGGCTGCGTCGTCGGCAGGAACTCGCCGAACTTTTCGGCCAGGTAGAACAGGATCGAGCCGGATTCGAAGACCCGCACCGGGTTCGGGCCGGAGCGGTCCATCAGCGCCGGTATCTTCGAGTTCGGGTTGACCTCGACGAAGCCGGAGCCGAACTGCTCGCCTTCGCTGATCCGGATCAGCCAGGCGTCGTATTCCGCGCCCTTGTGGCCCTTGGCCAGAAGCTCCTCCAGCATGATCGTCACCTTGACGCCGTTGGGCGTCGCCAGCGAGTAGAGCTGCAAGGGGTGTTTTCCCACCGGCAGGTCCTTGTCGTGCGTCGGTCCGGCGATCGGCCGGTTGATCGAGGCGAACTGGCCACCACTTTCCTTGTCCCAGGTCCAGACTTTGGGCGGGATGTAGGCATTTTCGGACATGTGCGGCTCCTGGGAGGATGAATGTGGCGGACGGACGATCTGTCCGTGTTGTCAAAAGATAGGTGGAGCGGCGCGGCAGCGCCAGTGCGGGGCGGTTGGTCCAGCGGCAGGTCAGTCCATCTCCCACAGCTCCGGATAGAGCCGCACGAAACCGGAGGGCGCCATCTGCAGAACTCCCTGATAGGAGAAGCCGCGATAGGAATAACGGTGCTCGTCGAGCCGGCGGTAGTATTGCGGCAGTTCCACCAGCCGCTCCGCCGCAACGTCGAACCAGGCGACCCTGATGTCGGCCTCCTGCCCGATCTCAAGCGGCACGCGGCGCAGCTGCTGCAGGTTCGTCGCCGGCGTAAAGCCGAGATCGAGGTCGAGAAGATGGCCGAGCGCCGGCTGCGCCACGCCGTCCAGCGTCCAGCCGTCCGGCCCGCGCAGGATCTCGTGTTCGACCGCTTTCGCACCGGCAAAGCCGCGCAGCAGACCCCGCCGCGTCGACCAGTCCGGCGCGAGATCGAGCCGGTAGGAGATCGCGGCCGGCCCGTCCTCGTGGCGGAATACGGCCGTGCCTTCGAGCCGGCGCCCGTCCGCCGCGGTCGCGATCCGCGCCGCGTCGTGGCCGGGCGTGTCGAGGCGCCTCCACAGGGCGGTTTCGATCATCGGTGCTCGCCCTTCCGTTCAGGCCCGCGAGATCGCCTTGCGCATGATCAGCGTCGGCACGCCGCCGATGCCGCCGCAGGCGTCGCGCTCCTCGGTCGCGATGAACCCCTCGCGCTCGTAGAAGCGGATCGCGCGGTCGTTGCCCTTGATCACCTCCAGCGAGATCGACGGTTCGCCGACATAGTTGACGATCACCGCATGCAGCAGTCCGGCCGCGAGCCCGCTGCCCTGATGTTCGGGAGAGACATGCAGCCGGTCGAGCCAGAGAACGCCCTTCGCGACCTTCGCATAGGCATAGCCGACGATGCGTCCGGCCTCGTCCTCGCCGACGAAGCTTTCCGAATGCATGCGCTTCATGTCGGCCGCGATCATCTCCGGCTGGTGCTTCTTCGCCGATTCCTGCTCGGCCTTCGCCTTGCCCATCAGCGGCCCGTAGGTCGAAACCCAGGAGGCATGAATGAGAGCGGCAACCTGCTCCACGTCGGCTTCGCTCATGTGGCGGATGCGGGCATTCATGCGGATTCTCCTCCCCGTCACCATGGCCGACGGGGATCGAAGATGCCAGCGCGTTCCGCTCAACACAGGTTCAGCGGCGCTGAACCTTTATTCCAGGCCGAGCTTGGCCTTCACGAGATCGTTGACCGCCTGCGGATTGGCCTTGCCGCCGGTCGCCTTCATCACCTGGCCGACGAACCAGCCGGCGAGCGTCGGCTTGGCTTTGGCCTGCTCGACCTTGTCGGGGTTCGCCGCGATGATCTCGTCCACCGCCTTCTCGATCGCGCCGGTGTCGGTGACCTGCTTCATGCCGCGGGCTTCGACGAGCTGGCGCGGGTCGCCGCCTTCAGTCCAGACGATCTCGAACAGGTCCTTGGCGATCTTGCCCGAAATCGTGCCTTCCTTGATCAGGTCGATGATCCCGCCGAGCTGGGCCGGGGAGACCGGAGACTCTTCGATGCCCTTGCCCGCCTTGTTCAAGAGACCGAGCAGATCGTTGATCACCCAGTTGGCGGCCGTCTTGCCGTCGCGACCCTCGGCCACCTGTTCGAAATAGTCGGCGATCGCCTTTTCCGAGACGAGGATCGAGGCGTCGTAGACCGACAGTCCGAGCTTGCCGACCAGCCGGTCTCGCTTGGCGTCCGGCAGTTCAGGCAGGTCCGCGGCCAGCGCGTCGACATAGGCCTGGTCGAATTCGAGCGGCAAAAGGTCCGGATCGGGGAAATAGCGGTAGTCGTGCGCCTCTTCCTTCGAGCGCATCGAGCGGGTCTCGCCCTTGTTCGGGTCGAACAGCCGTGTCTCCTGGTCGATCGAGCCGCCATCCTCGAGGATGGCGATCTGACGGCGCGCCTCGGAGTCGATCGCCTGGCCGATGAAGCGGATCGAGTTGACGTTCTTGATCTCGCAGCGCGTGCCGAATTCCCCGCCGGGCCTGCGCACCGATACGTTCACGTCGGCGCGCAGCGAGCCTTCGTCCATGTTGCCGTCGCAGGTGCCGAGGTAGCGCAGGATTGTGCGCAGCTTCGTGACGTAGGCCTTCGCCTCGTCGGCGGAGCGCATGTCGGGCTTCGACACGATCTCCATCAGAGCGACCCCCGAGCGGTTCAGGTCGACATAGGACATCGTCGGATGCTGGTCGTGCATCGACTTGCCGGCGTCCTGCTCGAGATGAAGGCGCTCGATGCCGACCTCGATCTCCTCGAACTTGCCCTCGCGGTCGGGGCCGACCGAGATCATGATCTTGCCTTCGCCGACGATCGGCTGCTTGTACTGCGAGATCTGGTAGCCCTGGGGCAGGTCGGGATAGAAATAGTTCTTCCGGTCGAAGACCGATTTCAGGTTGATCTGAGCCTTCAGCCCGAGGCCCGACCGGATCGCCTGCTTGACGCATTCCTCGTTGATCACCGGCAGCATGCCTGGCATCGCCGCGTCGACCAGGCTGACATTGGCGTTGGGTTCGGCCCCGAAGGAGGTCGAGGCCCCAGAGAAGAGTTTCGAGTTCGACATGACCTGGGCATGGACCTCGAGGCCGACGATCACCTCCCAGTCGCCGGTGGCGCCGGGAATGAACCGCTTGGCTTCGGGAATGCGGGTATCGATGATGGACATTTGCGTCTTGCGATCCGGGTGGCGGGAGCCCGCTTCCTAGACCGGGAACGGCGCGGAGGGAAGCCTTTACGACGTCGGCCGGAACATCACGTCGAGCGGGTCGAATTTCAGCCCGACCTCGCGGCCCCTGACGAAGACGAGGTCGCTCAGTTTCTGGAAGCGTTCGCCGGTCGAGATCACCGTGAACGGGTCGCGCTTGCCGCGCAGCCAGACTTCGAGCTTGGCGATATCGTCGCTTTCCTCGCAGAAATTGACCAGACGACGGAACAGCTTGGGCAGGATCACCGCCTCCTCGACGATCGTCCGCGGCCCCCAGAACTGAAATCCGAGGCTGCGGTCGAAGGCCCAAATACCGCGCCGGTCCTCGATCGCCGCGGCCGCCGCGCGCGAGATCGCGGCGAGGCCCGTTTCGTTGGTGGTGGTGTAGAAGGTCGGATAGACCAACCCGTCGGCGGCAAGCTTGTAGTTGATCGTCATCTCGACGATCGCGTCGGTCAAGGCGGGCAGTTCGGCCCCGTCGGCGAGCCCGTGGTCGCCTAGCAGCGCATAGGCTATCGGCCGGTCGTAGCCATCGACGTCGGCCGCGATGATCGCGCCCTCGACCGAATCACCGGCCGTGACGATTTTGGTGAAGTTGAGATTGTAGGTCAGCACAGGAATACCGAAGGCACGAAGCAGCGCATCGGTCGCGGACTTGGCGATCGCCAGGGGCTGGGCGAAACCCTCGTAGTGCGTCTCGAGAGAATCGATCCCCTCGATGCGCAGCTGGATCGGCCGGTTCTTCTCCGGCGTCGGCTTGCGGAAATTCCGGCTCCAGTTGAAGAAGTCCCAGTTGGCGGTGTCGTTCGCCTGGAAGGCAATCGAATCGCCGTCCGGCGAGCGATTCTTGACGTGATATGTCCCCTTGATCAGCTTGCTCGGCATGGCTCTTTCCCCTTCGCAAAGCTGCTGCGCCGACCCCGTCAGGTTGGATCCGTCAGGTGACGCAAAGATTACAGCGCGCCGCCCGACGCGCCGTCCGTAGGGGATTTCACTCTCGACGCAAAAATGCGCGCAGGGTCGCCGAAAGCCGCCGCGGCTTCAAACCGTGGCAATATACTGCTTGATCTCCTCGGCCTCGCGTTCGATGTCCTGGATGCGCCGCTTGACCACGTCGCCGATCGAGATGATGCCAGCCAGCAGGCCGTTCTTCTCCACCGGCAGATGGCGGAACCGTCCGAGGGTCATGACCTCCATCACCTCGTTGACCGTCGCAGATTCGCTGCAGGTCTTGACCTTGGCCGTCATCGCCGCGGAGACCGGCATCTTCAGTGCGGCGCCGCCCTCCTCGGCGAAAATGCGGACGATGTCCCGCTCGGACAGAATGCCTTCGATCCTGCCGTTGCCGGAGGTGACGACGAGCGCGCCGATCTTGAATTGCGCCAGCGTCTTCACCGCGCTTTCGATCGTCTCGCCCGACGTGAGCGTCACCACGTTGCGACCCTTTTCCGCGAGAATAGCTTTCACCGTCATCGTAGTCCTCCTGTCAACGACAGCCGGCACAACCTTCCCCGCGCGGCGCCGGCCGCATGGAAATGGTGCGCCCGGATTCGGGTCATTGCAAGACCGATGAATGTCCCTCGCGCGGCGGCGACCTGTCGAACAGGCCAATCCCGAAAAGCCCTGTCAGCATGCCGCCGATATGCGCTTCCCAGGCGATGGATCCGTCGCTTCCGGACAGATCGAAACCCGCGCCAACGGCAAAGTTGATTGCCAGCCAGACGACCAGGAAAACGACGGCCTGACGGGAGCGGAACGTTTCGATGAGCCCGAGTCGCCGGCCGGCGAAAACCGGCAGGCGTCGCGACCGGTCAACCTGGAAGCCGAACCGGGCTGCCGCACCCATCATCCCGGAAATCGCTCCCGAAGCACCGATCACCGGAACCATGTCGTCAGGCCGCGCCGCGAAATGCAACAAGAGCGATCCCGCCGTCGCCACGCACCAGAACCCCACGAAACGCGCGACGCCGATCCGGGTCGCCAAAGGCGATGCGAACGCCGCCAGCCAGACCATGTTCAGCACGAGGTGCGTCCATCCCGCATGCAGCAGCGACGAGGTGAACGGACTGGTGAAGGCGTAGACGTCGAGATCGTATCCGCCCGTGTAGCGTATCGGGAAGAACGCCGCCCGGAGGATCAGTTCGTAGTCCTGCTGCGGCGAGAGCAGGTAGAGCCGGACCAGATGAATGGCGACGCAGGCGGCGATGAACGCGGTGACGATTCCCGGCAGGTTGAACAGCGGCTCGCGACCCGAGACGGGTGGATCGGTCGGCTCGCTTTGCTGCTGCATAGGTTGTGGGCGGGTCATTCTGGTGAGTCGTCTCGCTGCGGCGACTCATATAGCAATGCATTCGTCGATTGCCGCGAATGGTTAAGAAAAAAGCCGTCCGAGGTTGCCCTCGGACGGCCTGGTCGAGCCCCCAGCCCACCCAAACGATTGCGGCCATCGCCGCGAAAAGCGCTGTGAAGACAATGTCTTCGCGAAGTGCTTCCCGTTTCGCAGCTTTCCCTGCCGCTGGCAATGATAACCGAAAGTTAACCTTAACGGCCCGGCCCTGTTAACAATGTTTGGCCTGCGCTGGCACGCAACCTGCAACGTCCTGCATGAAGACCACCGGTGGGCGCGGCGCTGTTCCCCGATGGCACATGCAGGAACAGTCCGAGCGGAGCAGGCAGATGAAACTCAAGGGATCGATCGAGTTGTTCCAGTATTGGGACAGGCTCCGCAACGGCCGCCCTTCCCCGAAGCGGACCGAGATCGAACCGGCCGACATCAAGTCGCTGCTCGCCGATACGTTCATCCTCGAGAAGGATGTCCGCGGCGAAGCCGTGTTCCGGCTGGCGGGCACCCGCCTGTGCGCCACTTTCGGCCGCGAGCTGAAGGGCTTCGCTTTTTCGTCGCTGTGGCTGCAGAAGGACGAGCGGGTCGTCGCGCGCCTCGCGCACGGCGCGTTCCTGGCGAAGTCCGTGGTAGTCATCAACTTCGACGGCATCAGCCGGAACGGCCGCGCCAACGCCTTCGAACTGCTGCTTCTGCCGCTCGACGGCGGTGTCGACCATCCTCGCTCGCTCGGCGCGATCACGCCGGCGGAACGCCCATACTGGCTGGGCGCGGATCCGATTGTCGAATGCCGGATAACGTCGCTGCGCGTCGTCGATCCGGAACGCGAGCCTCTGTTCCTGGCGAATCGGCCGGCAGTTCCGGTTCCCTCGCTCTCGCCGTCCCTTGGTGCCGCCGATACGACGATCCGGCCCGGCGCGGGGGGCCGCAGGATCCGGCATCTGCTGGTGCTCGACGGAGGCCGCGAGAGCCACTAAATCGTCCTCGTCCAATACAGCTTTTGGGCGAATACTTACCCGTTATTAATCTATTCCGACCTAATCTCTTGGCAGAATGTGTGCGAAGGCGCACCGTTTCGCAGCTCGGTCGAGGCCAGTGACAGCAATGACGTCAGCCGCCATGGACTTCTCCCCATCGAGGGCCGAGCGGCGCAATTTCCAACGCGTGCGCGTTAAGATCTATGGCCGCTTCATGCTGGAGGACCGCTCGGAGCACCCGTGCCAGGTTCTCGACATGTCGCCCGGCAACGTGCTGCTCCGGGCCGATCGCATTGGCCAACCCGGCGAGAAGGTCATCGCCTATATCGATCACATCGGCCGCATCGAAGGTGTGGTAACCCGGACCCAGGAAGACGGGTTCGCGATGACTATCGTCGCGTCGGACCGCAAGAAGGACAAGCTGGCCGCACAGCTGACCTGGCTCGCCAACAAGCACGAACTCGACCTGCCCGAAGACCGTCGCCACGAGCGCATCGCGCCCCGCAACCCGATCAGCGTCGTGCAACTTGCCGACGGCCGCCAATACCAGTGCCGAATCATCGACCTGTCGCTCTCCGGCGCGGCAATCGAGATCGATGTAAAGCCGGCACTCGGCACGCAGGTCACGCTCGGGACGATGCGCGGACAGGTGGTCCGCCATTTCGAGGACGGCGTCGCGATCGAGTTTGCCGTCGTGCAGCGTCCGGAATCGCTCGAAGCCGAGTTCAGCGCCGGCCGCTCGCTGTAGACAGCTTTTCCCGCACAGGTCGCAGGCCGGGTTCGCCCGGCCTTTTTCATGTTCGCTGACATCGCCCGCGCCGAGCCCGCCATTAGGCAGTCTATGTGCCGCGGCGCAGTCAACCGCTGCCTCCGGCCGATCGTGATCGGTTTCTTGCCAAGATTGGGCAAATTTTATCTAAATTCTATTCTTATTTTATATTTGTTCTATTCTATTTAGCCTCAATCTATACTTCGTTCTTTTGCGGCGAATAAATCCGTCCGTGTCATTGTCTCCTCGAACGGGGAGACGGGGACATGGGGACAATGAAGACTTTCCTGTTGCTGGCCGCGACGTCTGTGAGCGTAGCCGGATTCTGGGGGCAGGCGCAGGCGGCCGCCAATTTCATGCCGGGCGGGGACAGGACCACACAGCCGATCGGTCACTACGAACTCTGCCTCAGGACGCCGCGCGAATGCGCGGCCAAGACGGCGAAGACGAAGCCGGTCGAGCTGACCCGGCAGCTCTGGGGGCAGATGATCGACATCAACAACGCGGTCAACACGATGGTCGCGCCGCGCACCGACATGGAGATGTGGGGCCAGGAGGAATACTGGTCCTATCCCGACGGTGAAGGCGACTGTGAAGACTATGTGCTGGAAAAGCGGCGCCAACTGATGGCGCTTGGTATTCCCGCGGGCAATCTTCTCATCACCGTCGTGCGCCAGCGCAACGGCGACGGGCATGCCGTTCTCACCGTCCGCACCAGCCTGGGCGACTTCGTGCTCGACAATCTCGAGCCGAAGATCCTTGCCTGGACCGATACCGATTACACCTATCTGAAGCGCCAATCCGAGCGGAACGCGGGCGTCTGGGTGGCTGTCAACGACAGCCGCGCCGTCGCTGTGGGCAGCGTCAAGTAGGAGAGACAACCCGGTCGAGTCCCCCACCCTCCCCGTCCCCAACGACCGGGTTCAGGAGCCGGCCCATGTCCCCGGGCCGGCTCCGCCTTTTCTGTCGGCATCAAAAAGGCGCAGCGCGCCTGATCGTGGAACGGTCCCGCCTAGTCGGCCTTCTTCAGTCCTTTGACGAAGCGCCTGCCGTTGTCGACATAGTGCTGCGCCGACGCCTTGAGCCGGCCGGCCGACGCGTCGTCGAGGGTGCGCACGGCTTTGGCGGGCGCGCCGACGATCAGCGAGTTGTCCGGGAATTCCTTGCCTTCCGTCACCAGCGCACCGGCGCCTACCAGGCAGTTCTTGCCGATCCTGGCGCCGTTGAGGATGATCGCGCCCATGCCCACCAGCGAATTGTCGCCGATCGTGCAGCCGTGCAGCAGGGCGCGATGGCCGATCGTGCAACCCTCGCCGATCGTCAGCCCGTAGCCGGGATCGGTGTGCATGATCGTATGCTCCTGCACGTTGGTGCGCGCACCGATTCTGATCTTTTCGTTGTCGCCGCGGATCGCCGCGCCGAACCAGACCGACACGTCCCGCCCGACCTCGATATTCCCGATCAGGGTCGCATCGGGCGCGATGAAGTTGCTGTCGCGATCCTCGAATTGCGGGCTTTTTCCATCGATGGCGTAGATTGGCATGGGATCCTCCGTTCGCTGTCGCAAACGGCCTATCGCCCGGCCGCGAGGATCGCAAGTTCCGTCGCCACGATGCCGGTGGCCATGGTCCATCCGATGGCGATCGCAATCAGGAGCGCGAAGGCCGGAGTGCCTATGCGGCGGGCGGCGCGCGCATCGAGCGCGTCGTTGACCAGGAACGGACCCGCCGCGGCGCTGGCGGCGAGCGACAGGACGATCCGTCGGCGGTCGACGAAGGGCGGCGCGAGGCGCAGCCGCGCGCCGGCCGCGATCTCCATGATCGAGCCGGCAAAACCGGCGATCGTCAGCCCGACGGCGAGAGCGAAGGCGAACGCCCAGAGCAGATCCATCTTCACCTCCCGTTTACCATGTTGGTTCAGCTTGGCCGCCGGGCATGGTGCAATCGCCGTGCCGTGCGATCTGTGCCGGCGAGGCACATGCCTGGGAGATGACTGAGGTGATGGAGATGGCTGCGGCAGATCCCGTATCGCGGCCCCTGCTCGACGGACGTTTCGTCTGGCGGGTCTTCTATGCCTTTGCCGCGCTTGCGCTTTTATCCGCGGCGATCAGCGTCGCAGGCCGATATGCCGGCCGCGGTATCGCCATGGCCGGGCACACGGACGACACGACGATCGCCGAAGTGGTCATCGGCAACAATGTCATCGCCGCGCCGAAGAACATGATCCGTTTCGAGACGGCGCGGCGCAACGGCGTTGCGGCGCGGCTTGATTTCTACATGCGCTGGCCGCAGCTCGACGGCTATTCTCACGCGGCGCGCGACGATTTCAACCATGCCGGCGGAGTGCCCGGCATCATCTTCGCCTCGCTTTCGCAGCGCATGATGTCGCGCGGCATGAGCGGACGCTACGATCCGATCTATTCGAAACTGACAGAGCCGACCGAAACGACCCTTCCCGGCGGGCTTGCGGTCCGCCGCTTCGACGCCAAGTCCGGCTACATGAACGAGATCCTCGTCATCGCCGAACGTCCGGGTGACGACCCCTATGTCGCGCGCTGTCTCGATGAGGCGGCCTCAGCCGATTCGCTGGCGCCGTGCGAGCGTGACGTCCAGGTCGGCGACGACCTCAGCCTCACCTATCGTTTCCCGCGCGAACTGCTCGCCGACTGGAAAGCTCTCGACGCGGCGGTGATCGGAAAGATCGACTCGATGCTGAAGACCGGCAGGTGAGGCCGCCTCGCCGGTCGCGTCAGGTGTTGACGCCGAGCTCGGCCAGACGTTCGACACAGGATTCCTCGGCCTGGTCGAGTTCGGCGAGCGTCTCCTCGAGATCGCGCCGCTTCTGGCGCAGATCGTTGCGCTTTTCCTCGATGCGCTTGATCAGCAGTCTGAGTTGCCCCGCCTCGCCCGGCGGCTCGTTGTACATCTGGATGATCTCGCGGATCTCGTTGATGGAGAAACCGAGACGCTTGCCGCGCATGATCTGCTTGATCAGATGCCGGTCGGATGGCCGAAACAGCCGCGTCCGGCCCCGCCGCAACGGCTGGATCAGACCCTCGTCTTCGTAGAACCGCAAAGTGCGCGTCGAAATGTCGAACTCACGCGTCAGTTCGGTGATCGTATAATATTCCCGCGCCATCTATGCGGCCAAACTCCGGATTCCGTTTCGGAAAAAGCTTGGCACGGCATTTACGTAAAAGTCAATTCACGCAACTGCTGTATCTCGTCACCCTGAAGCTTTGCCCGCACGGCACAGGGAGGCGCCCCTGTGCCGCGACGCCCACCGCGTCCTGCGCGCGAACGGCAGCCGCCCGTGCAGTTGCCGATGCCGTGTCGGGTCAGTTCGTGGTCGCGGAAGGCTTCGTTGAACCGCGAATGCTCATATTCGATGGCGTAGCAGCCGGCGCCAAGCTCGCCGGTGTCATTGCACCGGCTTCCGCCAGGACGTCGGCCATACTGGTCGTCGAGGCCTGGTAGGCTGTGATGGCCACATGGTCATAGGCGAGGTACTGGCCTGTCGTGTCGGACGGAAACGCAGCCTGCAAGACCACGTCTCCCGACGTATAGCTTCCGTCGGTTACCGCGCACACCAACTTGCCGTTCAGGTAATAGACGTGGGTTGTGCCGTTGCTGACGACCCGGATCGTATTGTAGCCGCTCGGCGCAATGGGGATACCCTTGGTGCATTTGAGGGACGCCGCCGATGCGAACCCGCTGTCGAGATCGAGGTCGGTGACCACCCAGAACACGGCCTGGCCCCGGGGATCGGTGGGATCGCCGGTGCAGACGCCGTCGCTGCGCGTCGGGCAATCGTTGTAGGCCACCCAATAGCCCGATACTCGTGAGTTGAAGAGGTCCGTCTTTACTTTGAACAGTATTCCGCTGTTCCAGTATTGCGACGTATCCGGGTCGATGCGCCTCAGCCTTGCCGAGATCTGCACCTTCGTGCTGCAATTCGAGACTTTCGTTCCCGCCCAGCCGGACAGACGTGGCGTTTGGACGAGGTTGCCGCCGGCGACCCGCCAGCCACCCCGGATGATCGACCAGTCAAAATACTCCCACGCCGACGTGAACGGCCATGATCGGGCCACGACCGGGGGATTGAGCAGGTAGTTGTAGGCGCCGATCATGTCGATCCGCGGCACCGGCGGGGATACTGCCGTCGGTGTCCCGCCGCTGACGAAACGTTTGTCGATCGTCTTGCCGGTGCAGGTCAGCGCCTCGAGCATCTCGTCCACGGTCGCCGCGGACTTGGCGTGCCGCAACTGTCCGAACGCGCCGGCGACGTGAGGAGCGGCCATCGATGTGCCGGTCTTGCTCGCATAGGTGCCCCCGGGGACGGATGAATTGATTGCGGTTCCGGGCGCAACAAGTTTCAGCAGACTGGAATGGTTGGACGAGCGCCATACCAGATCGCTCTTCGTTGTGTTGCCGACGGCAACCGCGGTGGATACGCATGCCGGGCGGCTGATATATCCATTATATCCATTGTTGCCGGAGGCGATGATGGTCGCGATACCGGCGCTCCGCAGATTGGATATGGCCGTGGTGATGGCGGGAAAGGCCGCATCGCAGGCCGCCGAATAGAACCCTCCCCCCAGGCTCATGTTGACGGCGGCGATCTTGAAGGTGTTGCGCAAGGCATAAACGCGCTGCAGCCCCTTGATCTGGTCGGTCTGGAAGCTGGTGACGACGTTGGTCGTGGTCTTGCGCGAAAACACCTGGACGGCGATCAACCTCGAATTGGGAGCCATGCCGAATTTGCCGGCGGTCTTGCCAAGAGTAATTCCCGCCACGTGCGTGCCGTGATCGCAGCCCTTCCAGGCGGTAGAGCAATGGACGCCGGACCCTGGGGCGGTGGTTGCCGGCACCCCTCCAGGGCAGACGGATGCCATGTTCGTCGCCGCGTCGGTCGTCGAGTAGCAGGCCTCCGACACCACCTTGCCGGCGAACATCGGATGCGACTTGTCGACGCCGGTATCCAGCACCGCCATCGTCTGGCCGGTTCCCAGTATGCTCTTGAGCCAGAGGTCCCTGGCGTGAACGAGTGTCGTGCTCTGGGCCAGCAGAGGCTCGTCCTGGACATCCTCCTGGATGCTGACCACATCCGGATCGCCGACAAGGCGGCCCAATTGGGCCGGGGTCACGAACATCGACATGTAGGGTATGAAGTCGAACCGGTCTTCCTTTTGCGCTTCGGACGAGCCCAGAACGCGGTCGGCAACCCTTCGCTGCATCGAACGCAGCACCGCCGCCTGCGCCTCGGCCTGCTGGCGCGACAGCGTGTGCTCCATCTTCATCGACATGTTCAGCCCGATGATTACACGGATCCTCCCGGCCTCTCTGGCGATGCGAAGCAGGTCCTGTGCGGACCCATCGTTCTGTCCGGTCGAGGCAGCCTTCGTGTAGATCGTGATCGGATGGCGGCGCTGCGCCCCGTCCGTTCCTTCAACCGCGAAAGCTGCCGTCTGCGACAGCAAGACCACGACTCCGATCGCGGTCAGCAGGTTCTTCACGATTGCCATGATTGCCCCCATCGCCAATGCCAAAAATTCGCCCGATGTGAGTATTGCCCAATGAGAACTTATGTCAAGCAATGCAGATTCTGTCGATGCTTTCGATCCTCCGCTTATATTGTTCAGCAAACCTGACTTACTCTGCGGAAATTACTGAAATCGCTTGGCTATCCGACCCGTTGTCACGGCCGCACCGTCCTTGGAAGCCCTCGGCGATCTAACTCGGATGAGCGTGAGGTCTGCCGTCAGCCGATCCCGAACCACCATGCGGCCAGACCGAGGAAGGCGAAGAAGCCGACGACATCGGTCACCGCGGTGACGAAAACCGCGGACGCGACGGCCGGGTCAGCGCCGACGCGATCGAGCAGCAACGGAATGAGAATCCCCGCAAGCGCGGCAACGAACAGGTTGATGATCATCGCCGCGGCGATGATGAAACCGATATGCGGCTCGAACCACAGACCGGCCACGGTGCCGACGAGCACTGCGAAGACGATCCCGTTGATCAGCCCGACACCCATCTCGCGGCGGATGATACGCCCCGCATTGTAGATATCTATGTCTCTCGTCGCGAGCGCGCGCACCGTCACCGTCATCGTCTGAGAGCCGGCATTGCCACCCATGCCGGCGACGATCGGCATCAGGATGGCGAGCGCCACGACCTGTTCAATCGTCGCGTCGAACAGGCCGATCACCGTCGCGGCAAGGAAGGCGGTGAGAAGATTGACCAGCAGCCACGGCACGCGCGACCGCGAGGTGGCCAGCACGCTGTCCGACAGTTCCTCGTCGCCGACGCCGCCGAGGCGCATGATGTCCTCCTCGGCTTCCTGCTGGATGACGTCGACGACGTCGTCGATGGTCAGCACGCCGACCAGGCGATCGTTTTCGTCGACCACGGCGGCCGACAGCAGATCGTACTGCTCGAACTCCTGCGCCGCCTCCTCCTGGTCCATCGTCGCCGGGATCGCGTGGCGCGTCTCGTGCATGATGTCCTCGATTTTCTCCGCCCGCTTGGTGCGCAGGATCATGTCGAGGTCGACGGCGCCGAGCAGCCGGAAAGTGGGATCGATGACGAAGACCTGCGCGAACCGGTCGGGCAGGTTCTGGTCCTCGCGCAGATAGTCGATGGTCTGGCCGACCGTCCAGAAAGGCGGCACGGCGACGAATTCCGTCTGCATACGCCGGCCGGCGGTCTCTTCCGGGTAGTCGAGCGCCCGGCGCAGGCGGATCCGTTCGGTGAACGGAAGCTGGGAGAGGATCTCCTCCTGGTCGTCCTCGTCGAGATCTTCCAGGATGTAGACCGCATCGTCGGAATCGAGATCCTGAACGGCCTGCGCGATCTGTTCGTTGGGGAGCTGTTCGACGATCTCCTGACGGATCGAATCGTCGACCTCGGTCAGCGCTGCGAAGTCGAAATCCTCGCCCAGCAGGTTGACCAGCACACGTCGCTGGTCCGGCAAAAGCGCCTCCAGCAGATCGCCGAGCTCGGACTGGTGCAGATCGGCGAGATCCTGCTTGAGGACGAGCACGTCCCGATCAGCTATCGCCGCACCGATATGGGCGAGATAGGACGCGCGGATCGCGCCGTCCTCACCATAGATATCGGCATTGCCCAGGTAGTCGTGGAGGGCGGGAGCGCGTTCGTTGGGCTCTTCCAAAGGCGCCTCCCTGTCTGCGGCTGCTTCGCCCCACCCTTACCGTCGCCGCAGGCGAAACATCAATCGAATTGCGACGCCCGCAAGCAGATACGCGTTTCGGCGTCTAGCGGTATGTCACATAGACCGGCACCCCTCTCCTCTGGTAGTCGGTGGCGGTTGCTGTGCGGCTGCGGCTCAACGCGCTTGCCGGGCGGGCAGCCGCCTGATGCAGTGACGGTTGGGCGGCGTGGAGGAACGGGCTGGTGAAACGTCGATGACCGTATCACTGAGAAGATACACCCTTCCCCTGGCACTGCTTGTTCTGGCAGCGGTGCTGATCGCCGGCTTCGCATTCATGCGATTGAGGCCGATCGACGTCACCGTGGTCGAGGCGGAAAAGGACGTTCGGGTCGAAGTCTTCGGGCTCGGCACCGTGGAGGCCCGCACGATCTCGCAACTGGGTTTCGAGGTCTCCGGCACGCTGGTGTCACTTCCGGCCGATTTCGGCGACAAGGTCGTCAAGGGTCAGGTTCTCGCTGAGATTCAGAGCAGCGAACAGACCGCGCGGGTAATTTCCATGAAAGCAGCCGCAGCCCAGGCGCGCGCCACTGCCGCGCAGGCCCGGGCGACCGTCGGCCGCAGCCAGGTGGCGATGCGGCAGAAGCAGGCGATCAGCGAAAGGCGTGACGAACTCGCCCGTCGCGGCACCGCTTCCAGCGAAGCGACCGAGGAAGCCCGTGCGGCCTACGAGATCGCACTCGCCGACGTAGCCCTTGCCGAAAGCGCGGTGGACGTCGCGGACGAAAACGTCCGGCAGGCGGAGGCACTGCTCGCCGTCGAGGAGGCACGGTTGGCGAAATACACCCTCACGGCACCGTTCGACGGGCTGATCGTGGCGCGCCAGGGCGAACTGGGCTCGATCCTCAACCCCGGCCAGACGCTCTACACCATCGCCGATCCGGCGAGCATCTGGGTGCTCGCCTATGTCGACGAAGCGAAGTCGGGCCGCATCGAAATCGGCCAGCCGGCCCGCGTGACGTTGCGTTCGCAGCCGGGCCTCGTTCATGCCGCGCGCGTCGCCCGCATCGACATCGAAAGCGACCGGGTCAACGAAGAGCGCCGCGTCTACGTGAAATGCGAGGAATGCCCCGGCACGTTCCATCTCGGCGAACAGGCGGAGGTCGTCATCACGGTCGCGACTCTTGCCGATGCGCTCCTTGTCCCCCTGTCGGCGATTGCCGACCTGACGCATGACCGCGGCAGGGTGTGGACGTTGCAGGACGGCAGGCTGGCCGAGGCGACGCTGCGGTTCGGCCTGAGGACCCTCGACGGCCGTGTGCAAGTGGTCGACGGCCTTCCGCAGGGTGCGCAGATCGTCAGTGCCCCGACGACTGGCCTTGCCGAGGGACGCGCCGCACGGGTCGCGGTCAAATGAACCTCGCCTTCCGCGACATCCGCCACAAGCTCGGTCGCTTCATCCTCACCTGCCTGGGGCTGAGCCTTCTCCTGGGGGTGGTCGTCACCATGGCGGGCATCTATCGGGGCCAGACGGCCGATGCGTTGGCGTTGCTCAACGCCACCGACGCGGACGTGTGGATCGTCGAGTCCGGTTCGCAGGGGCCGTTCGCCGAGGCGTCGCGCGTGCCGGGCGACACGCGCGAGCTGGTGGCGCGGATCTACGGCGTCGAGGAAGCGGGGTCGCTGACCCTGCAGACCGTCCAGCTCCTGCACAATGGCCGCCGTCTGCGCATCCAGATCGTCGGCTACGAGCCGGGCCGGCCGGGCGCTCCGGCTCGCCTCACCGACGGTCGCCAGATCACCTCCAGCCGCTTCGAGCTGATCGCCGACCGGCAGACCGGCCTCAAGGTCGGCGAAAGGATCGCGCTCGGTCGCGACAGCTTCACCGTGGTCGGCCTCACCTCGGGCGTGGTGACGCTGTCGGGCGATTCCGTCCTCTACATGGCCCTGCGCGACGCCCAGAAGCTGCAGTTCGACCTTGCTCCGCCCGCGGCGCGCAAGGAGGCGGCGCGCGGCGCCCAGCGCAGCGGCACCGACTTCGTCAACGCGGTGGTCGCCAAGGTTTCTCCCAACGTGCCGCCCGCGGTGATCGCCGCCGAGATCGCCCGCTGGAAGCACCTGTCGGTTCTGACGGGAGCCCAGCAGGAGACGCTTCTGACGCGCACCGTCATCGAACGCGCCAGCCGCCAGATCGGCCTGTTCATGACCGTGCTGACCCTCGTCTCGGCGGTGATCATCGCGCTGATCGTCTATACGCTGACGCTGGACAAGACCCGCGACATCGCCACGCTGAAGATGATCGGGGCGCCCGACCGGACGATCATCGGCCTGATCGTTCAGCAGGCTCTGCTGATGGGCGTGAGCGGCTTCGTTATCGGGACCGCGCTGGTCTTTCTCTTCCGCGGTGTCTTTCCGCGACGCATCGAGATGCTGCCCACCGACATCGTCGGCCTGTTCGTCGTCGTCGTCGTGGTCTGCCTGGCGGCGAGCGCGCTGGGGGTCAGGGTCGCCGTCAAGGTGGATCCCTCCCGGGCGCTGGCGGGGTAGGTCCGATGGTGGAGACGAAGCCCGCCGATGCCCTGGTCGAGATCCGGGGGATTTCGAAGCATTTCGGCGAAGGCGAGGCGCGCGTCGACGCGCTGCGCGACGTGACGCTGACGATCAATGCGCGCGAGGTCGTCGGCCTCCTCGGCCCCAGCGGCTCGGGCAAGAGCACGCTCCTCAACGTGATCGCCTGCATCCTTGAGCCGGACGCCGGCTGGATGCGTCTCGACGGCGAGGTCGTCTATGACAACCGATGGCTGCGCGGCAACCTGAGGCGCCTGCGACTGGACAAGATCGGCTTCATCTTCCAGTCGCACAACCTGCTTCCGTTCCTCAACTGCACCGACAATGTCGCGCTGGTCCTCACTCTTGCAGGCTGGAAGATGAACGCCGCGGCGGCGCGGGCGCGCGAGCTCCTGACCTACCTCCAGGTCGAGCACCGGGCGGCCGCAATGCCGGGGCAGCTCTCCGGCGGCGAGGCGCAGCGGGTGGCGATCGCCCGGGCGCTCGCCAACCGGCCCCGCATCATCCTCGCCGACGAGCCGACGGCGGCGCTCGATTCGGCCCGCGCCGGCATCGTCATGGACCTGCTCCACAAATTGGCGGTCGACCAGGATGCGGCGATCATCGCCGTCACCCACGACGACAAGATCCTCGGCCGCCTCGACCGCATCTACAGGATGGTCGACGGACGGCTTGCGGATTCGTGACAATAGTCGGCCGCCTGCGCGGGGCCAAGGGCGTTGGGCTCCGGCCTTCAGACGGGCCGTCGCGAAAACACCCAGAGCTGGAAGATGACAAAGTTCAACATCGGGATGAGCACGCTTATGGCGGCGAACGCGACCCAGCCCGGGATCGCGCCGGATTCGGAAAAGCTCGTGACCACTCCAATCACCACGAGATTGACCGCCTGGATGACGCAGAAACGGATCCACTCACTCGATATCGAACCGGTCGACGAGAAAGTGATGCGCCGGTGACCGAAGAAGGAGACCGGCACCAGGACTGCATAGGCGATGTAGCCCGACGCGACGGCGCCAAGGCCGATGAATTCGTGCAGCGCGTTCGACAGCAGGAAGAATGCGACTGTGTTGACCGCGCCGATCCCGACAAAAGCTGCGATGCGCCGTACAAAGACCCTGACCTCGTCTCGCGAGGTCATCACCGACGCGCAACCACGTAATACTGGGCGCCGGTCGGCAAGACCCCCAATGCGTCGTCGATCCGCCGGGCTAAGCCGGTGATGGATGGAACGTTGAGGATGTACCTGCCCTCGACGATCGTCATGCCGGACGCCCGCAGATATTCCTTTGCCGTCCGCATTGTCAGCAGCACGGCATCCGCGTCGAACGGACAGTTGGAAACGGCGCGCTGCGTCAACGGGTTGTAGGGATTGTGCTCGAACAGCATCACCACGCCTCCCGGCCGCGTGATACGCCGCATCTCGGATACGAACGTCGACCAGTTCGGGACGGGAACATGGTGCATCACGCAGATGGCGAAGGAAGCGTCGAAGCTCGCGTCGGGATAGGGAATCTTCTCGCCATCGTAAGCCTGGTAGTCGACGCGCGGATTGTTCATCCTGGCTTCCGCGATGCATTCAGCCGACGGATCAACGCCCGTGATCCGCCCCACCGACCCGGCGAGCAGCGGATGGTAGGTTCCGACGCCGCACCCGACATCGAGAATGGAGAGATTCTTCGGAGCGCCGACGTTTTCGGACAGAAGATCGATCAGCCGGGCAGCCTTGGCCCGGATGAAGAAATCGACCTTCAACCCGGAAAATGCGATTGAACCATTCACCGCATCCGAATAGCTGTTCCGATAGGCATCGAACTCGCTTTCAACTTTCCCAGCTTCGCGATCCATCAGATGGCACCAATCCTTTTGAAACTGCGGTTATCATTGGAATGAATGTGGGGCAAGGAATGCAACGATTTGCACGAAATTCTCGCAAGCGCCTACTTTGGGAGGGAGGCCGGTTACGACAACTCCCTACCTGAAGAGGAGAGGGTATTGTTGAAGCTACCTGGCGTTCTGCGAGTCGTGAGTAGCGAAAGGCGTGAGTTAGTTTATGCCGCATTGGCTCTTCGACTAAGCGGAACCGCGGCCCGCGGACTGTCTTTTCAGAATACCCCTGATGTCGTGTGTCGGATGCGTCGATCGCGGCAATGTGTACGAACTAGGAAATAAGCATGGCTTCGTCTGAGACCGACCGGAACCTGCTTTCGATGCGCGTCTGGATTCTAATCGGCCTTATCGCGCCGATCGTCCTCTTCTGTCAGACATATGTGGCTTTGGAAGATCCGGTCTATCCCTATGACTATGGAGCATATTGGGGGAGGTTCCAGAGATATGGCGCGTTGATTGCAGCGGATCCGACCTGGTGGAAGGCTGCTCTATCTGAAATATATCACAACGACTACAATCCTGCTCCCGTTGTTCCACTCTTTCCTTTCTACCAGATGTTCGGCGGTGGAAGGACAACCTACATCGCCGCAGTCGCCCTGATGTATCTTTTGCCCACAGCAGCAATCGCGGCTTCGATTTCTTCGTGGAGCGACAAGCGGACAGATCTGACGGTCTGGGTTGCCGCGTTTGTCCTTGCAATCACCTATCTTCCGTTCTGGTCGCCGACCTTGCTTGGAATGGTCGATATCGTCGGCCTCGTCTTCCTCGGGATATCGACCGTGGTTCTCTTTAGATCCGACTTCCTGAGGAAAAGTGCTCTCTTGCATGCGGTGGCCCTTGGCGTCCTGCTATGGGCGCCGTTTTTGCTCAGGCGCTGGTATGCGTTCAGTGTCGTCTCGTTCTTCTTCATCGCATTTGTCGTCGGCATCCTCGCTCGATGGTTCGGCGGCGAACGAGATTGGCGCGAATACGCGCGCTTCACCGCATGGCTCGCGCTTTCGGGCGTTATTCTCCTAGGGTTCGTCGCGATCTTCCAGGGAGGGCTGGCGCAGCGCATTCTCGAGACCTCCTACCGGGATGCCTATGCCGCTTACCAGAAGAGCGCGACAACACACCTGCTGATGGTCGTCAACCGGTGTGGGTGGTATGTCGTTTCGCTCGTTGCGGTCGGTTTTACGGTCTCGATCTGGCGAAAGGATTTCCGGATCATCTTTGCCGTATCCACCGGACTGCTGACATTCGTCCTGTTCGCATCGACTCAAGGCTTGGCGGATCATCATTTCCTGCCGATCGCCTTCATGCTCTTTCCCGCCTATTTCACTGGAGCTTATACAGTATCTTCGCTCCTGACAGTCATTCCGTCATATATTAGGTTGGTGCCTATTTGTCTGATCGCAGTCGGCATATTCGTATTTGCGGTGACGCCCGGAATGCCGATCAGTGGATATACATCCTTCTTCGTTCCAAAGCAGCTCGCGCGCCCGAGGACTCTTGAGAACTACGCCGAGTACAAACGCCTGATCGACTACCTGAAGACGCACGCCTCTAAGAACGACGTAGCCGTCTTTGCCTCGAGCTTTGTTCTTTCGGATCAAATCCTTATTGCGGTTGATTCCGAGATGCGCGAGATAGTCACCAAGACGCCGCATATCGCAAGTCAAGGCCTCTTCAACATCGATATGGTGAAGGCGAATTATGCGATCGTTCCATTGCCGCTCCAGACTATGCTGGCTCCGGGAACACAAAGGAACATAACGATTCCAGCTCAGATGCTTCTGGATAGGAACGGCTTTGGCGCCGCATACGAGCAAATCGATGCGACCTACCTGCTTGCGGGAGGCGTTAGAGCCTACGTTTTTAAGCAGATACGCCCGGTGACTGCAGCCGAGATCCGCAGCCTCGTAGATCTGATTCTCGCAGCTTATATCGAGTATCCTGGGTGGCGCGCGAAATTTGCAGACTCGCTTGCACCGCTCTTTGCGGGAATGCGGACCGAACCGGGCGACGTATGGGGGGCAGTTCGACCCAACCCGAACGACATCCTCTTAATTCATCCCGGTGCGACGACGCCGACCCGCGTCACCTTGCCTTTCTCGATCGGCTCATCGACGGCTCGTATTGGCAGAGTGGCGTTTTCGATCCGCAAAGGGGTTCTCAAGACTTGCCCCGACGCGGATGGGGTGGCGTACGCGATCATCGTGGATGGAGTGCCGCTTAAGTCAGGCATAGTGAAGCCGGGGGACCTGGTGTCAGAAACCCTTCCGAAACAAGGCGATGAACTGACATTGTCTATCGATAAGATCGGGACTCCTTCCTGCGATCACCTCCATGCGGCATTCGCGCGTTGAGTCCTCAAATGATGCCTCCCTCCCTCCCCCGCCTGTCCATCGTCATCCCGGTCTACCGCAGCATGGCGGTGCTGCCCGAACTGGTAAAGCAGATAGAAGGCGCGCTTGCCGAGAGCGCCTACGCCTCCAACTTCGAGCTGGTGCTCACCAATGATTGCAGTCCCGACGACAGCTGGTCTGTGATCCAGGACCTCGCAGGCAAGCACCCGTTCGTGCGCGGCATTTCGCTGCGCAAGAATGTGGGGCAGCACAATGCGACCATGGCCGGGTTGCGATTCTCGCGCGGCGATATCGTCGTCATCATGGACGACGACCTGCAGCACCCGCCGTCCGCGATCCTGCAACTCGCCGAGCAGATCGAGCGGGGCGCGGACGTCTGCTACACCAGATATGCCGAGCGAAAGCACGCGCTGTGGAAGCAGTGGGCAAGCCGCATCAACGATATCGCGGCAACCTGGCTGATGAAGAAGCCGAAGGGACTCTACCTCTCTTCGTTCAAGGCCCTGAACAGGGACATCGTCGACGCGGTGCTGCGCTACGACGGACCATACACCTATCTCGACGCCCTCATCTTCGCGACGACGAACTCGATCGCCTCCGTCGAGATCAAGCATCAGCGCCGGTGGGAAGGCGAGAGCACCTACAATTTCCGACGTCTCTTCTCCCTCTGGCTGAAGATGGCGACCGGCTCGTCGATCTATCCGCTGCGCGCCGCCACCGTAGCCGGCTTCGCGCTCGCTCTTCTAAGCCTGATCGTCTTCATCCTGGTAATCGGCGAGCGGATGCTGAATCCGCAGGTTCCGCCCGGCTGGGCCTCGGTGATAGCCACCGTCCTATTCATCGGCGGCGTGCAGACCTTCTGCATCGGCGTCATTGGCGAATATGTCGGCCGGATCTACACGCGCGTGAATAACGCACCGCAGTTTGTCGTCGGAAAGACGACGTTCGAGCGCCCCCGCGCGCAGGTCTCGCAGACCCGTGCGACCGATCCGGGTGCAGATACCTGAGCCTGTATTGCCGGGAACCCGCCGCAGGCGGCCCGAGGGGCCAGCGGCTGAGAGATCGCTATGCCAGATTGAGAAGAGTTGGTGCGGTCGAGAAGACTCGAACTTCCACGGGTTGCCCCACAGCGACCTCAACGCTGCGCGTCTACCAATTCCGCCACGACCGCACGTGGTAGATGCCGGCCTCGACCGGCCCGGGGCATGTAGCAAATAGCCCTTTCCTAAACAAGTGCGCCGGCGGGCTAATTTCCGGCTTTTCGTCCCGCGTCGCGCCGCCGTTCCGCTACCGGTCTTCGCGACTGGACGAGCGGGCGGCGAAGGTCCATATCTCCCTCGCAAACCGAGTGCGACGCGTGAATATCCGACAGGACATCGTCACGGATTTCTGGCCACGCGAGGCAGGGCCGACCGTCGAGTGGCGCATCGAGCCCGGCCTCGTCGCCTATCCGGAGGCGCTCGCCGTCATGGAGGCGCGGGCCGAAGCGATTCGCGCCGGCTCGGCGCCGGAGATGGTCTGGCTGGTCGAGCACCCGCCGCTCTATACCGCCGGCACCAGCGCGCGGCCGCAGGACCTCGTCCAGCCCGACCGCTTCCCGGTCTTCGTGGCGGGCCGCGGCGGCGAATACACCTATCACGGCCCTGGGCAACGGGTCGCCTACGTCATGCTCGACCTGAAACGGCGCCGCGAGGACGTGCGGCTGTTCGTGGCGAGCCTCGAGGAATGGATCGTCCGCACGCTTGCCCGCTTCAACGTCAAAGGCGAGCGGCGCGAGGACCGCGTCGGCGTCTGGGTGGTGCGTCCCGACAGGCCGCCGGTGCTTGGCCGCGCGGCCGAGGACAAGATCGCCGCGATCGGCATTCGGCTGCGCAAATGGGTGAGTTTCCACGGCATCGCGATCAATGTGGAGCCGGACCTGGCGCACTATGGCGGCATCGTACCGTGCGGCATTTCCGAGCATGGCGTCACCAGCCTCGTCGATCTCGGCCTGCCGGTGACGATGGCCGACCTCGACATCGCGCTGAAGGCGGCTTTCGAAGAGGTGTTCGGGCCGCTATCCTGACCGGGCAACCCCGGTTCCGGAGGTGTCCATGATCAAGCTGTTCCAGCCGTTCGCCGTCGCCGCACTTGCGGTCTCCCTTGCCCTTCCGCTTGCGGCACAGGCCCAGCAGGCGACGGATACGGTCGCACCGGAGGCCGCGACCACCGCCGCCCCCAAGGCCACCGTCCATGCGGAGCGCCAGATGGTGGTCGCCGCCAATCCGCTAGCCGCGCAGGCCGGGCTCGACGCACTGCGCGCCGGCGGCTCGGCGGCGGACGCGGTCGTCGCCGTGCAGACCGTGCTCGGCCTGGTCGAGCCGCAGTCCTCGGGCCTCGGCGGGGGAGCTTTCCTCGTCTGGTACGACGCGGCCACGGGCAAGGTCACGACCTTCGACGGACGCGAAACCGCGCCAGAGGCGGCGACGCCCGACCTGTTCCTCGGCGCCGACGGCAAGCCGCTCAAATTCTTCGATGCCGTCGTCGGCGGCCGCTCCGTCGGCACGCCGGGCGTGGTGCGGCTGCTCGGCGAGGTGCATGGCCGCTATGGCAAACTCGACTGGGCGGGATTGTTCGAGCCTGCGATCAGGCTCTCGACCGACGGGTTTGACGTCTCGCCGCGGCTGGCGGCGCTGGTCGCCGACGATGCCGACAAGCTGGGCGCCCAGCCGACCACACGCGACTACTTCTTTCCCGCCGGCAAGCCGATCGTGGCGGGCGACCGGCTGACCAACGCGGCCTATGCGCAGACGCTGGCAACTATCGCGAAGGACGGGCCGGACGCCTTCTACAAGGGGCCGATCGCCGAGGGCATCGTTCAGGCGGTCCGCGATCATCAGACGAACCCCGGCGGTATTTCACTTGAAGATCTGGCCGCCTATGCCGCAATCGAGCGGCCGGCCGTCTGCGCCCCCTATCGGGGCTTCGAGGTCTGCGGCATGGGTCCCCCCTCCTCCGGCGCGCTCGCCATCGGCCAGATTCTCGGCCTGGTCGAGCCGTTCGACATCGCCAGCCTGGGACCCGAGGATCCCGAAAGCTGGCGCATCCTCGGCGACGCCACCCGCCTCGCCTTCGCCGACCGCGGACGCTACGTCGCCGACGCCGATTTCGTCTCGATCCCCAAGGGCCTGCTCAACCCGGAATACCTGAAGGGCCGTTCCCAACTCCTGCGCCGCCCCACCGCCCTGCCCGACGATCAGGTTCAGGCCGGCAATCCGCCCTGGGACAAGGCGGAACTCAGGCGCGGCGGCCTCTCCTTCGAAGTCCCCTCGACCACCCATTTCGTCATCGTCGACGCTGCCGGCAACATCGCTTCCGTCACCAGTTCGATCGAGAACGGCTTCGGCGCGCGGCTGATGAGCGGCGGCTTCCTGCTCAACAACCAGTTGACCGACTTCTCCTTCGTGGCGGAAGAGGACGGTCGGGCGCTCGCCAACCGCGTCGAGCCCGGCAAGCGGCCGCGTTCGTCGATGTCGCCGACCATCGTCTTGAAGGACGGCAAGCCGGCTTTTGCGCTCGGCTCGCCGGGCGGTTCCAACATCATCCCCTATGTGGCGAAGACGATCGTCGCGCTGGTCGACTGGAAGATGGACATCGGCCAGGCCATCGCCCTGCCGCATCTCACCAACCGCTTCGGCACCTACGACCTCGAGGCAGGAACGTCCGCGGTGACGCTGGCAAAGGATCTCGAGGCGCTGGGCTACAAGACCGCCGAGAAGGAGCAGAATTCGGGTCTGCACGGCATTTCGCTCTCGCTGGCCGGCATCGGAGGCGGCGCCGATCCGCGCCGGGAAGGCGTCGCCGTCGGAGATTGACGTCAGCCAAGGTGGGTGAACACCCAGATCACGCCCAGTCCGTGGATGAAGATCACGGCGACCAGCGCGGCGGCGAGCGCGATCCGCCCGCCGGTGCCGATCGGGGTAAGTGCGTCGCGCGGCTTCACCGCGTGGCCCGAGGTCATCAGGCTGAGCGCCGCGAAGACGCCGCCCGCCGTCAGGACGACCGCCGGCGGGAAACCCGCCAGCCAGCCGACCGCGAGGAAGAGACCGAGCAGGGCGAAGGACGAGATCGCCAGCGGCAGGCCCGGCGGGCAGATCTGGCGCAGCACCTGGCCGCCATCGAACTTCCACACAGGCACGAGATTGGCGAGATTGAAGAGCGCGATGCAGCCGACCAGCGCGGCCGCGAAGTTGCCGCCATGGACGTTGTTGGTCGCCACCGCCATTACGCCGGCCTGCATCAAAGGCGGGACGAGAAAGGCTGAGAAGCCGGCGCCCATCAGCGCCACGAAGGCAACCTCGAAATGGCTGTCATACGGCCGTCCGCCAATGGCGATACCACCGAGCAAGGGAATGAAGATCATGCGGGTGCGCCGGTGCCCGGTGACGCGAAACGCCGCCATGTGTCCGAGTTCGTGCAGCGCGACGACGGCGGTGAGCATCACGGCAAAGGCCAGTCCGCCGACGGTGAAGCCCGCGAGCGTCCATAATATCATGACGGAGGCAGCCGCCATCGCCACCTGGGTCAGCGGATGCTCGAACATGCCGCCCCGGCGGTAGGCCCCGGTTTCGGCCCACCGCTTCAGCTTGGCCATCCTGCGTCGAAGGGCAAAGTAGCGAAACACCAGGAACGCCGCGCCGCGATAGGAATCGGTCTGGCGGATGGTCAGGCGAACATGGCCGTCCTCCGGCGAGAACTCGACCTGCTCGGCGAAATGCTCCCAGAACCCGGTGTCGAGCGAACTGTCCTCGACAATGCGCATCGCGAAGGACCGGTCCCGGGGGGCCTCGGTCAACTCGGCGATCCGCCGGATCGGCAGACCGTCCCGGCCTTCCCAGTCAACGACGAGTTGCACCCGGTCCGGCCGGTCCGCGACGGGCTCGGCGGCGAGGATCTCGCCGGACCAGCCGGCATCGTTTCCCAGCGGATGGACCGCGTCCCAGACGCGGCCCGCAGATGCTCCGATGCGCACCGTGCGGCTGATCGTGCGCACACCGACCGGTGCTGCGAACAAAAGGAAGATCAGCCCGAGATTGATGACGATCAGTGCTACGGCGGCCCAGCCTGGCATCGAGAACCATCCTGTTTCGATGCGAAACTAGCTGTCGATGCGGAAGAAATACTTAAGCCTTTGGCGGTTGCGGCAATTCTCACGCGGCTGTGACGACCGCTCAGAACGCTCCGATCCACATGGCGAGCGAGACGAGGAAGGTGCCGACGGAGACGAGCGCGACGACGTCCTGGAGCATGTCGGTCATGGAAGATTCTCCTAAAATCTGTTTCTGTTTTTAATATGTTCCCTTTCTGTTCTATCGTCAATCGTAAACAGACCTCGGGCGCGATGACCCTGCCGCATGGTTAATTCCGAACGTTTGAGCGGGGCCTGCTCAGAACGGCACGATCTTGCCGCCGGACAGCGTCACGCGCCGGTCCATGCGGGCGGCGAGGTCGTGATTGTGGGTGGCGATCAGCGCCGCGAGACCCGACTGGCGCACCAGCGCCTCCAGCGCCTCGAACACGTAGACGGCCGTATCAGGATCGAGATTGCCCGTCGGCTCGTCGGCGAGCAGCAGAGACGGGGCATTGGCGACCGCGCGCGCAATCGCGACGCGCTGCTGTTCGCCCCCCGAGAGCTCGGAGGGACGGTGCTGCGCACGGGGACCCACCCGCATGTAGTCCAGCAACTGCGCGGCGCGCGTCGCGGCTTCCTTGCGATCGAGCCCGCGCACCATCTGCGGCATCATCACGTTCTCCAGCGCCGTGAACTCGGGCAGGAGATGATGGAACTGGTAGACGAAGCCGACTTCGTTGCGGCGGATCGCGGTACGCTCGTCGTCGCCGAGCCGGCCGCATGCGCGTCCGTTCAACACCACGTCGCCCGAATTCGGGCGCTCGAGCAGGCCGGCCAGGTGGAGCAGAGTGGACTTGCCGGCGCCCGACGGCGCCACAAGCGCGACCATTTCGCCCGGCGACATGGCGAAATCGGCATCGACCAGGATCGCCAGGTGCTCCTCGCCCTGGTGGTAGTGACGCCCGACCGCCTTGAGTTCGAGAACCGTGCTCATTCGTAGCGCAGCGCCTCGACCGGATCGATGCGGGCGGCCCGCCACGCTGGGAAAATGGTTGCGAGGAAGGACAGAGCCAGCGCCATCACGACCACCGACACCGTCTCGCTCATGTTGATCTCGGCCGGCAGCTTCGAGAGGAAGTAGAGTTCCGGGTTGAAGATCGTCGTCCCCGAAACCCAGGAGAAGAACTGGCGGATCGATTCGACGTTGAGGCAGACGACGATGCCGAGGATGACGCCCGCGATCGTCCCGGTCATGCCGATCGCCGCCCCCGTCATCATGAAGATGCGCATGATCGAGCCGCGCGTCGCTCCCATGGTGCGCAGGATGGCGATGTCGCTGCCCTTGTCCTTCACCAGCATGATGAGGCCGGAGATGATGTTGAGAGCCGCGACCAGCACGATCAGCGTCAGGATCATGAACATGACGTTCCGTTCGACCTGGAGCGCGGAGAAGAACGTCTGGTTCCGGAAGCGCCAGTCGGTCAGATAGAGCTGTCGCTGCGCGGCCGCCTCGATCGGCTCCTTCAGTTCGTCGACCCGGTCGGGGTCGTCGACGAATATCTCGATCGTCTGCGCCAGGCCTTCCGAATTGAAATAGAGCTGCGCCTCGGGGAGCGGCATGAAGACGATCAGCGCGTCATATTCCGACATGCCGATCTCGTAGATCGCCGTCACCGGATAGGCTTTGACGCGCGGGTTGGTGCCGAGGGGCGTGATGTCGCCGTCCGGCGAAACCAGCGTGATGAGATCGCCGAGGCCGAGGCCGAGATTCTCGGCCATGCGGGTGCCGATGGCGACACCCTCGCTCGTCTCGAAGCCGTTGAGTTCGCCCTGCCGCACATTGCCGGCGACCAGGGGAATGTTCTTCAGGTCCGCCTCGCGGATGCCCTTCACCAGCGCCCCGGTGCCCGCCGTCCCCTGCCGGCCGGAGGCGAGCACCTGCCCCTCCACCAGCGGGATCGTGTATTTGACGCCCGGCACGCCGGCGATGCGGGCCGCTACTTCGGCATAGTCGTCCAGCGGCCGGTCGATCGGCTGCAGGATAAGATGTCCGTTGATGCCGAGGATGCGGGTGAGCAGTTCGGTGCGGAAGCCGTTCATCACCGCCATGACAATGATCAGCGTCGCCACGCCGAGCATGATGCCGATGAAGGAGATCGAGGCGATGACCGAGATCACCGTCTCCTTGCGCTTCGAGCGGAGATAGCGCCAGGCGACCATGCGCTCGAACAACGAAAAGGGGCCGGCCCCGGCATGCTTCGCCCTTGTCGCGCGAGCGGTCTGCGAAGCCGCCGTCGTGTCGGTCATGCGGTCTTCCCGATGAAGGCCAAAAGATCGGCGAGCTTCGTCGTCTCGCGGGCGCCCGTGGCGCGCCGCTTCAGCTCGACCTCTCCGGCGGCGACGCCGCGCGGACCGACGATCACCTGGTTGGGGATGCCGATCAGGTCGGCGGTCGCGAACTTTCCGCCCGCGCGCTGGTCGGTGTCGTCGTAGAGCACCTCGATGCCCGCTGCCTGGTAAGCCGCGTAGAGCTGTTCGCAGACGCCGTCGCACTCTGCATCGCCGGCCTTCATGTTGATGATCACCACCTCGAAGGGCGCCACGCTTTCCGGCCAGATGATGCCGGCCTCATCGTGACTCGCCTCGATGATCGCGGCGATGAGGCGCGTCGGGCCGATGCCGTAGGAGCCCATCGAGACGAAGTGCTCCTTGCCGTCGGGGCCCTGCACCTTGGCGTTCATCGGCTTGGAATACTTCTCGCCGAAATGGAAGATGTGGCCGACCTCGATGCCGCGCGCCGACAGGCGGTCGTCCTCGGCAATCTTCTCCCAGGCCGCCTCGTCATGCATTTCGTCGGTCGCCGCATAGGGCGTCGTCCAGTCCTTGACGATGCCCGCGATCTCGCCGTCATTGCCGAAATCGACATTCTCGCCCGGCACGGCGAGGTCGAGGAAGTCCTTGTGGCAGAACACCTGGCTCTCGCCGGTGTCGGCAAGGATGATGAACTCATGGGATAGATCGCCGCCGATCGGGCCGGTGTCGGCGCGCATCGGGATCGCCTTCAGCCCCATGCGGGTGAACGTGCGCAGATAGGCGACGAACATGCGGTTGTAGGCAGCCTTGGCTCCGTCGAAATCGAGATCGAAGGAATAGGCATCCTTCATCAGGAACTCGCGCCCGCGCATCACGCCGAAGCGGGGCCTCACCTCGTCGCGGAACTTCCACTGGATGTGGTAGAGGTTGAGCGGCAGGTCCTTGTACGACTTGACGTAGGAGCGGAAGATCTCCGTCACCATCTCCTCGTTGGTCGGACCGTAGAGCAGGTCGCGCTCCTGCCGGTCCTTGATGCGCAGCATCTCCTTGCCGTAGTCGTTATAGCGGCCGCTTTCCTTCCAAAGCTCGGCCGATTGGATGGTCGGCATCAGGATTTCGAGTGCGCCTGCCCGGTCCTGCTCCTCGCGGATGATCCGGCACACCTTGTCGAGCACCCGCTTGCCGAGCGGCAGCATGGTGAAGGAGCCCTGCCCCTGCTGGCGGATCATGCCGGCTCTCAGCATGAGGCGATGCGAGACGATCTCGGCCTCGCGCGGGTTTTCTTTGAGGATCGGCAGGAAGTAGCGCGACAGACGCATCATCTATTCCGTGAGGGAGGACGCCCGGGCGGAATCGAACAACCCCGGGGCAGGATTTGCGCGGGCTTCATAGCGATTTCAAGGCGAAATGGAAACCCGCCCCCGCCGGTGCAAGAGGGCAATGCACTGGCCTGGTCAAATCCAAGGCAGAGAATGCGACTTCATTGTGCATTGCACCACATCAATGGTCATTTCAAAGCAAAATTCCTCGTGACAAGCATGTGAAATTTGGTCTAGGGTTTCTCGCATAACCAGATGGGCGAAGGAAATTTGCCCCTTTACGCGGTCAAAGTCTTGGGAGGATGCGATCTAGGCGCGACATTCCGCAGCCGCCGGTAACCGGAAACAGATCGGACGCGTTAATCTGCAAGGCCTTCGGGCCTTGCTTTTTTTTTGGGCAGTTTTCGACCCTGCCCGATTTGAAACGTTGGTCCCGCGCACATTGAACCGCGGCCGACCCGGCCCTAGTCTTCGTGTCGTCGCAACGTCGGGACCAGCCGCCTCGCATGACCAGCTCTCCGCCCAGACCACCGCTGCTGCTCGGCATCGGCGGCGCGCATATCGACCGCCGCGGGCAGGTCGCGGGGATCTATGTGCCGGGCGCCTCGAACCCCGGAACGATGCGCGAGGATGTCGGCGGCGTGGTCTTCAATGCGCTGCGCACGGCGCGGCGGCGCGGCGTCGGCTGCGCGCTGATTTCGATGCGCGGCGGCGATTCCGGCGGCGATCGCGTCGCGCGCGAGATCGCCGAGGCCGGCATCGAGGACCGTTCGGCGGTGTTTCTCGACCGCGTCACGGCGAGCTACACCGCGCTCATCGACCGCGACGGCGAGCTCATCGCCGGCTTCGCCGACATGGGGATCTACGATCTCTTCCCGCGCCAGCTTCGCCGCTCCGCCTGCCGTGACGCGATCGCGGGCGCCGATGCGATCCTGTGCGATGCGAACCTGCCGGCGGCTGCCCTCGAACTGGTCGCAAGCATCGCGGCGGGCAAACCGCTTCATGCAATCGGCATTTCGCCGGCAAAAGTCGTCCGTCTCGCCGGATTGCTGGACCGGATCGGCTACCTGTTCATGAACCGCAAGGAGGCGTGCGCGCTGGCGGGCCTCGACGCGGGCAGCCCGGCGGACGTGCTGGCGTTCCTGCGCGCCAAGGGGCTGCGCGGTGCGGTCGTCACCGACGGCGCCAGGCCGGTGGAGATTTTGGATGCGGGCTCACGGTACAGCATCGCCCCGCCAGCCCCGCATCGCATCGCCGATGTCACCGGAGCCGGAGACGCGCTCGCGGGTGCGACGGTCGCGGCATTGACCCGCGGCGTCCCGCTTGCCGATGCGGCGCGCGAAGGTGTCGCAGCCGCGATGCTCGCGCTGGAATCTCCTCTCGCCGTCCCGCAATTCGATGCCGACGTGTTCGCGGCAGCACTGGCGCTTGTGCCGGCCGCCGTTGCGGTGGCATGAGGCTGCCAAGGAGACCGCTCATGCTCACCGACAAGCCCTTCACCCAGGTCGATATCCACCCCGACGTGAACCGCGCCCTCGTGCGCGGCGGAGCGGTCGTGGCGCTCGAAAGCACCATCATCACGCATGGCATGCCCTATCCCGCCAACAACGACATGGCGGCCAAGGTCGAGGCGATCGTCGAGGCGGAAGGCGCGGTGCCGGCGACGATCGCGGTCATGGACGGCCGGCTCAAGATCGGCCTCGCCGACGGCGAACGGGCCGCGCTCGCCACCACGCCGGGCGCCATGAAACTGTCGCGCGCCGACTTGCCATTCGCCATCTCGGAACGCCGCACCGGCGGCACCACCGTGGCGGCAACGATGATCGCGGCGCATCTCGCCGGCATACGCGTCTTCGCCACCGGCGGCATCGGCGGCGTGCACAAGGGTGCGGAATCGAGCTTCGACATCTCGGCCGACCTCGACGAACTCGCGCGCACGCCGGTAATCGTGGTCTCTGCCGGCGCCAAGGCGATCCTCGATATTCACAAGACCCTCGAAGTGCTCGAGACGCGCGGCGTGCCGGTCGTCGGCTACGGCGCCGACGTGATGCCCGCCTTCTGGTCGCGGCATTCCGATTTTCCGGCGCCGTTGCGCCTCGACAGCGCCGAGGCGATAGCGCGGTTCCAGAAGACGCGTGAGGAACTGGGCATTTCCGGCGGGATGCTGATCGCCAATCCCGTTCCGGAGGCGGACGAAATCCCGGCGGCGAGGATGCGCGGCTTCATCGAGGCGGCGCAGCGTGCCGCGAACGAAAGCGGCGTCAGCGGCAAGGCCGTGACGCCATTTCTCTTGCAGAAGATCCTAGAACTCAGCGAAGGCGCCAGCCTCAAGACCAACATCGCGCTTGTCGAGAACAATGCGCGCCTGGCGGCAAAAATCGCCAGGGCTCTCGCTGCAAGCTAGTTCGCGGCGATCCGCTCCTGGCGGCCGAGCCAGCGGCGCCAGTCGGATTCGGAACCGTAGAAGACGTTGAGGTCGATTTTGCCCCTGACGCCGTGCGAGAGGCCGGAGCCGGAATACTGCCAGAACACCCATTCCCGGCCGGGATAGACCTTCGAGGGATGCTGGGCGACGGCGCGCAGCCAGAACGGATGGTTCGGGAAAGCGCCCTTCAGATTGTCGCCGTAGAAATCAGGCGCCGTATAGATGACGGGGCGCTGGCCGTAATGCGCCTCGAGCCTGTCCATGAAGACCTGCATCTTCTCGAGCACCACCGCCCGCGAAGGGCGCTTCTTGCAGCTCGACAGATGGTTCCACTCGACGTCGATCACCGGCGGCAAAGCGTTCGCGTCCTTCGGCACGTTGCGGATGAACCAGTCGGCCTGGCTCGACGCGCTGCGGCACCAGTAGAAGAAGTGATAGGCGCCGCGCTTCAGGCCGGCCCGCTCCGCCTCGCGCCAGTTCTTGGCGAACATCGGATCGAGATGGTCGCCGCCGTCGGTCGCCTTGATGTAGGCGAAGTTGGCGCCCTGGCTGCGCAGCTTCACCCAGTCGATCTCGCCCTGCCAGCGCGACACGTCGACTCCGTGGACGGCATAGTCCGCCGGCTTGCGCTTGCCGAAGTTGATCGGCTTGGCGTCGCGGAAACGTTGACGCTGCACTGCGCCGTAGCTTCGCGTCTGCGGCCGCGCATCCGGCCTTGGCGGGGTGATCAGCGCGACAGCCTCGACAGCGGGGGTATCGATCACGTCGGGCTCCGCCAGCGCCGCGACCTTCACCGTATCGATGTCGGCCGCGCCGGTTTCGGCGATCTCGCGCTCCTGTTCCTCGGCAAGGCCGACGACCTTGCCCACCGAAACTTCGGGCCGCGGGCCCGATACGGAAGCGGTCGTTTCCCCGGACGGTCCGAGCTTCAATACGTCGGCGGCGTTGCTCGACATGCAGCCGGCGAGGCCGAGGCACGCAAGGAGGGAGGCGGCGAGTGCGGAATGTCGCATGTCGGACCCGATACGCAGAACAAGAAGGACCGAGCGACGCCCGGAATGCCGGAGGTCTTTATGAAGGGAAAATTACCAAGAAAGATTGAATCCGATCTTTACCATAGTGAGAAAGGGTCGGCTCTCATTCCGGCCATATCTCACCTCTGATAGATGCACCGAAGCGACACGATCGCAGCCTGCTACGACCTCGGGACGGGCGCTTGTTGATCCAGAATATGGCGCAGTTCGGATTTCGCGTCTCCAAGCAAGGATTCAGAACATCTGCATCTCGAATGGAATCTCTTCAGCGGATCCTACCGCCGCGAATGTCATTGCAAACGACTCACCCCTCATCGACCGGTAGAGGAAATCTATCACCAACTTCGTGAGAAATCCCATGTACATATCCTCCGGGCATTCACCCTCCGTAACAAATAGCGCCACTCTTTGACCAGCATCGATGCGCATCCCTTTATAGTAAGTTCCTGATTCTATCGAACAGGTTAATGATGTATGGTTTGTCTTGTTATATGCATCCTGATATTCCGAAAATACTCTTTTTATTTCAGAGAGTCTTATCTTCTTGTCATCATAAGTTGCAATTACATTGTCTATAATCGCAATTCCAGGACCCCTATTTGCCACAAATGACGTGCTTTTCGGCGGGGAGAAAATTGGGCCTCCAGTATTCAATTCCGGCTGATTATTTATTTTCTGCGCATATTGAAAATTTAGACTAGAATTTATTGCTACACCAAGACTAACAATTGCCACTGTAAGCGACGTTATTGATAACACTATTGATCGGTCAAATTTTGGGAGCCACTCGGGCATCTTTTTTTTGCGCGTCGCCTATTTTTGATACTCAGCACAATAGCGTTAGCGATCGGCCGCAAGCAAGCTTTCGCTAGATTCATTGCGCTCGGAACCCTGCCGGTTTGAGACCGTTAATCCATACTGGTCGACGCGAAGGGTGAGCCAATTGCGGCGGGACGTTCCGACAGAAATCATGCGCGCGTGGAAAGGGTCGGGATCTCTCGTCTATGTCTCGGACGAGCAGCCCGGAATTCGCCGGCGCAAGGCGGGCCGAGGCTTTTCCTATGTAGATCCCAAAGGAGGCACGCTTCGGGAGAGCGGCGTCATCGAGCGTATCAACGGGCTGGCCATCCCTCCCGCATGGACGAACGTCTGGATCTGCCCGGACCCTAATGGCCACATCCAGGCGACCGGCCGCGACCAGAGAGGACGCAAGCAGTACCGCTATCATGAGCGATGGATCGCCTGCCGCGATGAGGTGAAGTTTTCGAGCCTGCCGGATTTCGCCCGCGCCTTGCCGGTGCTGCGGGAAGCCGTCGATCAGGATCTCAGGCGTCGCAGCCTTTCATTCGAACGGGTCGTTGCGGCCGTTGTCTGGCTGCTCGACAACACGATGATCCGCGTCGGCAACGCGTCCTACGCCCGCGAAAACGCGTCGTTCGGTCTCACCACCCTGCGCGACCGGCACGTCCGGGTCGAAGGGTCGAAACTGCGTTTTGCCTTCACCGGCAAATCGGGGAAAGAGTGGCGCCTCAAACTATCGGACCGGCGCATAGCGCGCGTCGTCAAGGGTGCGCAGGACATTCCGGGCCAGCATCTGTTCCAGTATTTTTCCGACGATGGAGCCCGGCGGGCAATCCGCTCCGACGACGTCAACGCCTACATACGCGAGACGACCGGCTCCCCATTCACCTCCAAGCATTTTCGCACCTGGGGAGGAACCGTCCATGCGTCCGCGACCCTCGCATCGATCCCCGTGCCGGAGACAGAGAGAGACGTGCGGCGCACGCTGAACGAATCGATCGACCGGGTCGCCGCGGTCCTCGGCAACACCCGCGCCGTATGCCGGAGCTGCTACGTTCACCCCGGCATCATCGAGGACTGGCGCAATGGCGAGCTCGCGGACCTGCTGCGCAGCGCCCGGCGATCCTTCCGAAAGCCCCGCCCTCGCCTCAGCGAAACGGAGATGACGGTGCTGCGCTGGCTCGAGCATCGGGAGGCGCGATCCTGACAGCGGGTGGCGGCAGGTTACGAAAGGTGACTGCTTCATCTCGACAGTCCGCGTCCGATCGCCTATGTAAATCGCCAATGATGGATTTCCCGCTTCGTCACGCGAAGCCGCGGCCACGGAAGGCACTATCGACATGAGCGCGATTGCACAGTTCATCGACAGCGAAGTGAAGGGCAACGACGTGGTGCTCTTCATGAAGGGCACCCCCGGCTTCCCGCAGTGCGGCTTCTCCGGCCAGGTCGTGCAGATTCTGGACTATCTCGGCGTCGACTACAAAGGCGTCAACGTGCTGACCTCCGACGAGCTGCGCCAGGGCATCAAGGAATATTCGCAGTGGCCGACGATTCCGCAGCTCTACGTCAAGGGCGAATTCGTTGGCGGATGCGACATCGTCCGCGAGATGTTCCAGGCCGGCGAATTGCAGGGCTTCTTCGACGAGAAAGGCGTCAGCGTCAAAGGCGCTGCCTGATCGTCTGATCATCGACCCGGGCGCCGCTTCAGGCGCCTCTCTGCAGAGGATGTGACGGGAAACCGCACATCCTTTTGCATTTTTCCGTTTCCGATTGGACCAATACCATGGACCAGAGAAGCCCGCTGGCCGACTCGCGCCAGGATTCGCTCCCGCGCTGGGAGTTCATCGCGCTCGCCGCCGCCCTGATGGCGCTGAATGCGCTCGCCATCGACATCATGCTGCCCGGGCTCCAGGAAATCGGCGCCAGCCTGAACGTTGACGACGAGAACCACCGTCAATACGTCATCTCGGCCTATTTCGGCGGCATGGCCGCCGCGCTGCTTCTGTATGGACCGCTCTCAGACCGCTTCGGGCGCCGCGGACCCCTGCTCGTCGGCTTGTCCATCTACGTCATGGCGGCGGCCGGCGCTGCTTTCGCCCCGTCGTTCGAGGTCCTGCTCGCGCTCCGCTTCGTCCAGGGCATCGGCGCCGCGTCGACGCGCGTGATTGCCGTTTCGGTGGTCCGGGACCGCTTCGGCGGGAGGGCAATGGCCGAAGTCATGTCGCTGATCTTCATGACGTTCATGATCGTCCCGGTTATCGCGCCGTCCCTCGGCCAGTTGATGATGACCTTCGCCAGCTGGCACATGATCTTCGTACTCATGGCGATCCTGGGCGCGGCAATCACGTTCTGGACCTGGGCACGGCTGCGGGAATCCCTGCATCCGCAAGACCGCCGCGAGATCGACGTGGCGTCGATCGCGCAGGGCTTCCGCACGGTTCTGTCGAACAGAATGTCGCTCGGATACACGCTGGCCTCGACCGCCGTCTTTGCCGCCATGTTCGGCTTCATCAACTCGGCGCAGCAGATCTACGTCGGCATCTATCAGCTGGGGGCCTGGTTCCCGGTGCTCTTCGCGCTCGTCGCCGGACTGATGGCGGCATCGTCCTTTGCCAATTCGAGACTTGTGTCGCGCGTCGGCATGCGTCGGCTGTCGCACGGCGCGCTGATCGGATTCCTGACCGTCAGCGCGGTGTGGTTCGTCTGGTCGTTGACCGGCCCGGTACCCCTCGCCGCCTTCGTCGGCCTGTTCGCCCTGGCGATGATCCAGTTCGGATGGATCGGTTCGAACTTCAACTCCATCGCGATGGAGCCGCTCGGCCACATCGCCGGCACGGCGTCGTCGATCCAGGGTTTCATCCAGACGCTCGGCGGCGGTGTCGTCGGCGCGCTGATCGGCCAGGCTTTCGACGGCACGGTCACGCCGCTGGCGGCGGGCTTCTTTGGCGTCGCCGCGGTGGCGCTCGGCCTCGTGCTCATTGCCGAACGTGGCCGTCTCTTCGGCACGTCCTCGTCGGCCACTGACCCGTCGGGGTCGATGGGACACTGAGAGCCGGTTCAGAGCCCCGCGAAGTCGAACAGCGTGCGGTCGAGCAGATGGCTCGGCCGCACATTGGTCAAGGCGCGGATCATCGTCTCCTTGCGGCCAGGCATGCGCCGTTCGATGTCGTCGAGCATCGCCTTCATGGCGTTGCGCTGCAGCCCGTCCTGGGAGCCGCAAAGGTCGCACGGGATGATGGGAAAGCGCATCGCCTCGGCGAATTTCGCCAGATCCGACTCGGCGCAGTAGCTGAGCGGCCGGAGCACCATCACGTCGCCCTCGTCATTCATCAGCTTGGGTGGCATGGCGGCCAACCGCCCGCCATGGAACAGGTTCATGAAGAACGTTTCGAGGATGTCCTCGCGATGGTGCCCGAGCACCAGAGCGGCACAGCCCTCCTCGCGCGCGATGCGATAGAGATGGCCGCGCCGAAGCCGCGAGCACAGCGAACAGTAGGTCGCGCCTTCGGCGATCTTACCGGTGACGATCGAATAGGTGTCCTGATATTCGATGCGGTGCGGCACGCCGATCCGGTCCAGATAATCCGGCAGAATGTGCTTCGGAAAGCCGGGCTGGCCCTGGTCGAGATTGCAGGCGAGAAGCTCGACCGGCAGGAGGCCGCGCCATTTGAGGTCGAGAAGCAGCGTGAGGAGACCATAGGAATCCTTGCCGCCCGACAGCGCCACCAGCCAGCGTTCGCCGGGCTTGACCATGGCGAAATCCTCGAGCGCCTGGCGCATTTGCCGGATCAGCCGCTTGCGCAGTTTATTGAATTCGACGGTTGATGGAATGCCGCCGTGCAGCGCCGCCAGATGGTCGGAGGAATCCGTTATGGCGGAGGCGAGGTTCATTTCGCGAAATCGTTCCGGACGAGGCCGGCGAAATCGTCGGCGATGGCGCGCGGCGACGCAAAGCGGCGGGACCGAAGGATCTCCGTCAGCCGGCTGGTGATGCTCGCCACGCCGCGCGCCAATGCCGACTGCTTTTCGGGAGCCGGCAGGAGCCGGGACCGGTGCGCGCGCATGGCCGCGCTCATGATGCGGGCGTTTTCGGGATTTGCCGCCTCCGCATGGGTGATCGTCCGGCCCTTCCTGAAGAAGCCCAGCGTCATGTCTGCGTGGAGGCGCCGTGACTGCGGATGCAGCTCCAGCCCGGCAAGTGCCGCGGCGGCCTGCAGCGTGGGCGGGCTGAAATTGAAGATGTGTCCGTAGTGGAAGAGCTTGCCGCGCACCTTCTGCGCCGCCTCCGCGCGGATGTTCGGGACTTCGATATAGAGCAGCCCGTCGTCGGCGAGCCAGTCGCGCAGCGTCGCCAGCGAGCGGACCGGGTCGCGCATGTGTTCGAGCACATGCGACAGCCGGATGAGGTCGAACTTGCCGGCGGGAAAGCTGGTATCCTCGATGGCCTGGACCAGAACGTTCAGGCCGAGCTTGTCGCGCGAATAGGCCGCGTAGCCGGTATTCGGCTCAATGCCGATGCACTCCAGGCCGATCTCGCGGGCGAGGAACATGAATTCGCCGCTGCCGGATCCCAGGTCAAGACAGGTCTTCCGTCCGGTGTAGAACTGCCTGTTGTCCCGCATATGGTCGCGGACGCGGGAGAAATTGCGCCAGATCTGGCGCATTCGCGGCTCCGTCGCTCCCTTGTATTCGACGCGGTATTGCGAGCGGTAGAATTCCGCCAGCTCCGCCTCGTCCGGGATGGGATCGTTGGTGATGCTGCCGCAGCCGAGGCAGAGCACCGTGTGCAGCGGCTGGCCGTGGCGATCAGCCCCCGAAACCGTCTCGAAATCCGTCGACAGACACAACTGGCAGGCGTTCGGCATGAAAGACTTCTTCTCCGCGGGGCGCGTCGCCGTCGAATAGGGCAAAGCGGCGCGCCGGCAAATGAAAAAAGGCCGCACGAGGCGGCCTTTCGATGGTTCTCGCGTCTGCGCCCTTAGCGCGAGTAGAACTCGACGACGAGGTTCGGTTCCATCTGGACCGCATACGGAACGTCGGCCAGGCCCGGGACGCGGACATATTTCGCGACCATCTTGTTGTGATCGGCCTCGATATAGTCCGGCACGTCGCGCTCGGCGAGCTGGGCCGATTCGAGCACGATGACGAGCTGCTTGGACTTCTCGCGCACCTCGATCACGTCGCCCGGCTTGCACAGATAGGAGCCGATATTGGTGCGGCGGCCATTCACGTTGACATGGCCGTGGTTGATGAACTGGCGCGCAGCGAAGATCGTCGGAACGAACTTGGCGCGGTAGACGACCGCGTCGAGGCGCGATTCGAGCAGGCCGATCAGGTTTTCGGACGTGTCACCGCGGCGGCGGTCGGCTTCCTCATAAGTCTTGCGGAACTGCTTTTCGGAGATGTCACCGTAGTGGCCCTTCAGCTTCTGCTTGGCGCGCAGCTGCAGACCGAAGTCCGACATCTTGCCCTTGCGGCGCTGGCCATGCTGGCCCGGTCCGTATTCACGCTTGTTGACCGGGGACTTCGGACGGCCCCAGATATTTTCGCCGAGACGGCGGTCGATCTTGTATTTCGCGGATTCGCGCTTGCTCATCGCATTTCCTTCAACATGTTGCGAACCGAAGCTGATGCTCCGGATCAAGGAAACGCGCCCTCCTCTGGCTCCCTTTTGAGGAACCTGACAGGGGCTTCCACGCACGCATTGCGGAAAGTCCCACGGGACACGTCGGTTGCTCAGGACCGGCTAGGATATGCCGACACCCGAGGATTACAAATGAAACACCGCGCATCTCTGCGCGGCGTTGGCGGCGAAATAGGCGCAAAGGCGCGATTTGTCAACGAGCCATGGTGGAACCGGCCGGTAGGGCCGTCTTCGATGCCGGGACGATGTCCGGCTTCTTGTCATCTGCCGCTTTCGCGGCCGCGTTGGTGACGGTGAATTTCTTGCTGGAGCGCTCGCCCCGCTGCACGAACTGGCCCCAGACGAAGCCGCGCTTGCCGTTGACGACGATCTCGCACCACGATTGGCATTCGACGAGTTGAACCTGGGTGCGCGCCGGGACCGTACCGATCACTTTCGCACCCTTTTTGGGACGGCTGCGGATGTTGGCGTCATCGAGCATCAACGCGGTGCCTGCGACGGCCTTGCCGGAACTCTCGACCTTGACCGGTTCGCTCTCGGGTTTAGCAGGCGCTGGCGCGATGGCGGCCGTCTTCTCCTCGGCGGCATTGGCCTCCTCGATGCGATCGAAGGGAATCTGCACCACCTTCCGCATCGGGCCGAAGGCGCTTTCCGGTTTCGCCAGGTCGCCGATATCCTCGACATCCTCGATGCCGCGCGCGGCAAGGGCGTCACGGGCGAAGCGGGGATCTCCGGGGCTGAGCGCGGCGATCTCTTCCGGCGCCTCGTCGGCGGGGGCCGGCGCCGAAAGCGTCGACATTGCAGCGCTGGCCTGCGACACGGCCGGCGTGGCGGCAATGAGATCGCTGAAGACGGGTTCTTGGGACACCGCCTCTTCGGACGCTTTCGCCGCCTGCGGCTCGCCGGCGGTGGCCGACAGGATGATTTCCTGCTCCGGGACCGGATTTGGCAGATCGCTTGCCAGAAGCGACATTGCCAGCACGGCGGCACCCGCCGAACCGACACCTACGGCGATAAGGGCGGCCCCCATCGCGAAATATCCCTGACCCACGCCTTCCGGAAGGGTGTCCCCGTCCGTGTTGCCCCCGTAGACAACGTCCCTGGTCACTCTCACGTCGTTGGGCTCCTACGTTCGGCCTAGCGCTCGGCCGTGTAGACTGACGCCCCCGTCACCCACTCATGCCGGAATGCGGCCTCGATGCGCCAGCGGGCGATGAATCTCGCCTCTTGAGGAGATCTTTTCGGAGAAGAATGTGGCCGAGATTTGATCATATTGGCAAAAGTTACTATGCCCGGCGGCATCGCGAGGCTCACGCGCGAAGCCCGCGGCGGGCACGAGCGGCGCACCTCTCGTCGCGGCTGGGGCGATCAGTCCTTGTCCTTGCGCTCAGGAAGCCCCTTCCGCTTCGTCTCGGCAAATTCCTCGAGCTGCTTTTCGGACATGGAGTCCGCCATCTGACGTGAAGCGCCTTTGAGCTTCGACTTCGGCGTCTCGCCGCGTTTGGCGGACAGCGCAGCGCCCGCCGCTTTCTGCTGGGCTTTGGATTTGGCCGGCATGACCGTTGCTCCTCGTTGCTCACAGCGGCAACGAAATGGGACCGGCGACGGTTCCGCGCCGGTCAGACCACTTTGAGCCCGAAGCCTTGCATCAGCCGCCGGGCGGCGAAATCGGGCCGGCCCGAGGTGAAGATCGCGATATCCTCGCCCTGAGGGTCCGCATCGCCGCGTTTCGGCGGCAGGAGCGAGAGCGCGCGGCGGGCGATGGCCTCGGCCGGGTCGATCCAGTCGACGGGCCAGGGTGCCGTCTTGCGCATGCGGTTGACGAGAAACGGATAATGCGTGCAGGCGAGCACGACGATGTCGGTGCGCCTCCCGTCTTTCTCGATGAAGCACGGCGCGATTTCCGCGCGCACAGCCTCCTCGTCGACAAAGCCTTCGCGCATGTAGGTTTCGGCGAGCCCCGCCAGCCGGTCGCTCCCGACCAGGCGGACATGACACTTCGTTCCCCACTGTGCAATCAGGTCCCGCGTGTACTGGCGCTTCACTGTGCCCGGCGTTGCCAAGACCGAGACAAGACCCGAGCGCGTTCGCTCGGCCGCGGGCTTGATCGCCGGAACGGTGCCGACGAACGGGATCGACGGAAAGGCGTCGCGAAGCGCCTGGAGTACGATCGTGGAGGCCGTATTGCAGGCGATCACGATGAGCGCCGGCGCGTGCTCGTCGATGAGCCCGCCGAACAGCCCGACGATCCGCTCGGCAAGCGCCTTCTCTTCCCACGCCCCGTAGGGAAAGGCTGCGTCGTCGGCGACGTAGACGAAGCGCCGGTCCGGCATCAGCACCCGCGCTTCGCGCAAGACGGTCAAGCCGCCTATGCCGGAATCGAATACCAGCACCGGCTTGTCAGTCGTCTCCATTGCCGTCCTCGGGGATCCGGCCAGCCAGGTCGGCCTGCCTCTTGCGCTCGGGATAGCCGCTGCCGCGCGGCTCCTTCGGCGAAAAATAGTCGAGCGACGCGAGCACGCCGCGCAGGACTTTCACCTCGGGCTCCGTGAAGCCCGGCCGCGTGAACACCGCCCGCACATTGTCGAGCATTTTCGGCTTCTTTTCCGCCGGCCGGAAATAGCCGCGCGCCTCGAGCGCCTGTTCGAGATGGTCAAGGAACCCATGGATGTGACGTTTGTCCGCGGGTGTCAGATCGGGGCCAGCGAAAGCCGTGTCGGTCTCGCGTTCGAGTCCCGATTTCATCCATTCATAGGACATCAGCAGCACCGCCTGGGCGATGTTGAGCGAGGAAAACTCGGCATTGACCGGAAAGGTGACGATCTCGTCCGCGAGGCCGATCTCCTCGTTGAACAGTCCGAACCGCTCGCGTCCGAACAAGAGGCCGGTCTTCAGGCCGGACCGGCTGCGTGCCCTGAGCCCCCTGCCCGCCTCGACCGGGCCGACCACCGGTTTGAAATTGTCGCGGGGCCGCGCCGTCGTCGCGCCGACATAAGCGAGATCGGCGACCGCCTCCTGAAGCGACCCGAACACAGTCGCGGCATCGATCACATGGTCGGCGCGGCTTGCGGTGGCGCGCGCGCTCTCGTTCGGCCAGCCGTCGCGCGGCTTCACCAGGCGCAATTCGGTCAGGCCGAAATTGGCCATGGCGCGCGCCACCATGCCGATGTTCTCGCCGAGTTGCGGCTCGACGAGGATGATTGCCGGGGGCATCTCGCGCGGGCGGGAGAGGTCGTCTGTCATGGGCGCGTGTCTGGCATGAAATACTAACGAAAGAAACATCGAGCTAGGGACCTGTGTCATATGCAACGCTCGACGGCTTTTCCTTTCGATTCGCGGGGATGTGTTCAATCGGAGAAGTTTCCGTTGCGTAACCTCGGTGCAAAGTATAGAGAATCCGAGTGCCGCGAAGGGCGTTTTTCGGGAACCGCGAATGAAGACGAGACTGTCGACGATCGTAGCGGCGGCCGCGTCGGCGGTCGCCGTGTGCATCGGATTGGCGGGCGCGGCATCCGCCCAGGCGACGAGAACCTGGGTGTCGGGCGTCGGCGACGATGCCAATCCTTGCAGCCGCACGGCACCGTGCAAGACCTTCGCCGGTGCGATCTCGAAGACAGCCGCCGGCGGCGAAATCAACTGCATGGATCCGGGCGCGTTCGGGGGCGTCGCCATCACGAAATCGATCACGATCTCCTGCGAGGACGTCCAGGCGGGGATTCTCAACAGCGGGATCCATGGGATCGTGGTCAACGCCGCCCTGACGGATGTCGTCGTGTTGCGCGGGCTGGACATCGACAGCGCGCCAAACAGCACCGGCACCAACGGAATCCGCTTCTTCGCGGCCGCCGCCCTGCACATCGAAGACTGCGTGATCCGCGACAGCGGCGCGGCCGCGCCAAGCGGGAACGGCATCCTCTTCGCGCCGTCGAGCGGCTCACCCGAAATGTTCATCAGCAATTCCTTCATCACGGGCAACGGCTCGGCCACCAACGGGACCGGCGTCCATGTCGAGCCTTCCGGTAGCGCGTCGGCGAAGGTATCGATCGAGGATACGGTGATCGCCAACAATTCGATCGGCGTGCGCGCCGTGTCGAACAATACGACCGGAACGGTGGAGATCACGATCGCCGGCAGCGAACTCACCGGCGGGACGTTCCACGGCCTCGTCGTTCAGGCCGACACTGGCTCCACCAGGGTCACGGTGAAATCGTCCCGTATCGTGAACAATGCGAACCAGGGCATACGTGCGATCGGCGCGAATGGAATCGTGCGCGTCGGTTCGTCGGTCATTTCGGGAAACCTTACGGGGCTCAACGCTTTGAGCGGCGCCAATATCCGTTCCTATGGCAACAACCAGCTTAACGGCAACGGTACCGACGGGGCCTTCACGGGACCTGTCGCCCTTCAGTAGACGAGCGAAGCCCCTCCAGGCGCAGGACAAGAGAAGTTGAAATTCTTCCAGAGAAGGAAATGGTCATGAGAGTGACAGCGATACTGACGGCGGCGGCGATCACAGCCGTCGCATTGATTGGATTTGCCAGCGGCGCATCGGCTCAGGCGACCCGCACCTGGGTGTCCGGCGTCGGCGACGACGCCAACCCCTGCAGCCGCACGGCACCGTGCAAGACATTCGCGGGAGCGATCTCCAAGACGGCGGCCGGAGGCGAGATCAACTGCATCGATCCGGGCGGCTTCGGAGCCGTTACGATCACCAAGTCGATGACGATCGCCTGCGAAGACGTCGAAGCTGGAATTCTGAATGCGGGCACAAACGGCGTGATCGTGAATGCCGCGGCGACGGACATTGTCGTTTTGCGCGGCCTTGATTTCGACAGCGGGCCGGGGTCACCCGGGTTGAACGGTGTTCGCTTCCTGGCGGGCGCTGCGCTTCACATCGAAGACTGCGTGATCCGCGACAACGGTGCGGCCACGCCGAACGGCAACGGCGTTCTGTTCACCCCGTCGAACGGCACGTCCGAGCTGTTCATCAGCAATTCGCAGATCACGGGCAACGGCACGGCAACCACAGGGACGGGTGTCCATGTCGCACCGACCGGCGCTGCGAACGCGAAAGTGTCGATCGACAATACCGTGATCGCGAATAACTCGATCGGCGTACGCGGGGTGTCGAACGGCACGACCGGGACGGTCGACATCAGCATCGCCAACAGCGAACTGAGCGGCGGCACCTTCCATGGGGTCGTCCTGCAGGGCGACACCGGGACGACCAAAGTCATGGTCAACTCGACCCGTATCGTCAACAACGCCAATCAGGGGATAAGGGCGATCGGGGCGAATTCAACCGTGCGCGTCGGCTCATCGGTCATTTCGGGTAATCTGACAGGTCTCAATGCTGTGAGCGGTGCAAGCATCCTGTCCTATCTGAACAACCAGCTCAACGGCAACGGTACCGACGGCGCCTTCACCGGCGCGGTTGCGCTGCAGTAGTCATCGACATTTCGACGGAAACGGCCAGGTTATCCCCGGCCGTTTCCGTTTTGACCTACGAAATAGCGGATTGCCGCTGCCACCTCATGCGGCTTCTCGTGCAGGATCCAGTGGCTGGCGCCGGCGACATGCTCGATCGACAGATCCGGCGCGAAACGGTCTAGCCCCTCCAGGCAGGACGGACGCAGCGCCGTGTCGGCTTCTCCCCAGACCACCAGATGCGGCATCCGCACCGACATCGTCTCCGGCGGCAACGTGTCGAGTACGGTGCTCCGCGGCGCCTCGCCGGGTTCCGGAACATCGATGGGCGAGGCACGATACCAGTTGAGCATTGCGGTCATCGCGCCCGGCCGGCTCCAGGCATCGAGATAGGCGGCCCGCACGTCTGCGACCAGCCAGTCCGCGGGCGAAAATCCGTCGATCATTCGAAACGTCCGGCGAAACCCATCCTCGGCCAAACGCCGGTCCGTCGCCGGTTCGCGCAGTTTGTTGATGTACTGGCTCGCGAGCCGCTGCGCCGGATCGGTGTGGATCGCCTTCTGGAAGCACCAGGGATGCACGCCGTTGGCGATGATCAGGCAGGTGAGCCTTTGCGGATGGGCGAAGGCGTAGGCATAGGCAACCGAGGCGCCCCAGTCGTGGCCGGCGAGCGCGAACGGCCGGCCAGGCGACAGGTGGTCGGCCAGCGCGGCGAGATCCGCCACCATGAGCCTAGCGCGATAGGCCTCGACGTGGTCAGGCTTTGACGACAGATTGTATCCGCGCTGATCCGGCGCGACGACGAAGTAATCGCGCGACAGATCCTCCATCACGTCGCGCCACGCCGCCCAGAATTCGGGAAAGCCGTGCAGCAGCACAATGAGCGGATTGCTCCTCTCGCCCGCCACCGCCACGTTCAGCGTCACCGCCCCGGTATCGAACACCATGAACTCCGGCTGAAACACGCTTCTCTCCCTCCATTCCCGTCATGTCGGAGAATCATTCGCGCCTGCGTGCACTTGCGCCCTTTGCATCGTTTGCGCGGGGCGGAGGGCTTTGCTATAGCGGCCCCATCTCCAATCCAAGGCTCGGCGGAACCGGGGTTCCGACTTTCTCAAAGAGGCGCATTCAATGGCGAAGATCAAGGTGGCCAACCCTGTCGTCGAGCTCGACGGCGACGAGATGACCCGCATCATCTGGCAGTTCATCAAGGACAAGCTGATCCACCCGTATCTCGACATCGATCTGCACTATTACGACCTCGGCATCGAACATCGCGACGCCACCAATGACCAGGTGACCATCGATTCGGCGAACGCGATCAAGAAATACGGCGTCGGCGTGAAATGCGCGACCATCACCCCCGACGAGGCCCGCGTCGAGGAGTTCAAGCTGAAGAAGATGTGGAAGAGCCCCAACGGCACGATCCGCAATATCCTCGGCGGCGTCATTTTCCGCGAGCCGATCATCTGCAAGAACGTGCCGCGGCTCGTTCCCGGCTGGACCAAGCCGATCGTGGTCGGCCGCCACGCCTACGGCGACCAGTATCGCGCCACCGATTTCCGCTTCCCCGGCAAGGGCAAGCTGACGATGAAGTTCGTCGGCGAGGACGGCCAGGTGATCGAGCACGAAGTGTTCGACGCGCCGTCGGCCGGTGTCGCGATGGGCATGTACAATCTCGACGAATCGATCGCCGACTTCGCCCGCGCCTCGCTGAACTACGGCCTGCAGCGCGGCTACCCGGTCTACCTGTCGACCAAGAACACCATCCTCAAGGCCTATGACGGGCGCTTCAAGGACATTTTCCAGGAGATCTACGATCAGGAATTCGCGGCCGAATACAAGGCGCGCAAGCTCTGGTACGAGCACCGTCTGATCGACGATATGGTCGCCTCCTCGCTGAAGTGGTCGGGCGGCTACATCTGGGCCTGCAAGAACTATGACGGCGACGTCCAGTCGGACACGGTGGCGCAGGGCTTCGGCTCGCTCGGCCTGATGACGTCGGTGCTCTTGACCCCGGACGGCAAGACCGTCGAGGCCGAAGCCGCGCACGGCACCGTCACCCGCCACTACCGCCAGCACCAGAAGGGCGAGGAAACCTCGACCAACTCGATCGCCTCGATCTTCGCCTGGACGCGCGGCCTCGCGCACCGAGCCAAGCTCGACGACAATGCGGCGCTGGCCAAGTTCGCCGACACGCTGGAGAAGGTCTGCGTGCAGACGGTCGAGAGCGGCTTCATGACCAAGGACCTGGCGCTGCTGATCGGCCCGGATCAGCCCTGGCTGTCGACCTCCGGCTTCCTCGACAAGATCGACGAGAACCTGCAGAAGGCGATGGCCTGAGGCATGCCGAGCCTGACGAAAAAGCCCCGGAGCGATCCGGGGCTTTTTCGTTGCGGGCGGCGAGCCGCGATCAGTTGCCGTAGAGCGTCACCACGCAGGCGCCGCCGAGGCCGAGATTGTGCTGCAGCGCCAGCCGCGCCCCGTCGACCTGCCGCGCTCCCGCCGAGCCGCGCAACTGCTGCACCAGTTCGGTGCATTGCGCGAGACCGGTCGCGCCGAGCGGATGCCCCTTCGACAGAAGTCCGCCCGAAGGGTTCGTAACGACATCCCCGCCATAGGTGTTTCGCCCGTCGACGACGAAGGGCTCCGCTTCGCCCTCGGCGCACAGGCCGAGCGCCTCGTAGGTGATCAGTTCGTTCTGGACGAAGCAGTCGTGCAGTTCGACAATGTCAATGTCGGACGGCCCGATGCCGGCCGTCTCATAGACCGACCGCGCCGCGGCAGTCGACATATCGTAGCCGACCACCTTGCGCATGTCGCGGTCCGCGAAGGTCGACGGCGTGTCGGTGGTCATCGTCTGCGCGCGGATGCGGATCGGCTGGCCTATGCCCTTGCGCCGCGCGAACTCCTCTGTACAGACGATCGCCGCCGCGGCGCCGCATGTCGGCGGGCAGGCCATCAGCCGCGTCATCACGCCGTCCCAGATGACCTGCGAGCCAAGCACCTCCTCTTCCGACACCTCCTTGCGGAACAGCGCCAGCGGGTTGTTCACCGCATGCCGCGACGCCTTGGCGCGGATCTTTGCGAAGGTCGAGAGCTTGGTGCCGTATTGCCGCATGTGGGCGAGGCCCGCGCCGCCGAAGAAGCGCAGCGCCAGCGGCACCTCGCCATGGCCTACGATCGCATTCGTCTCGCGGTTGAACTCGTCGAAAGGACTCGGCCTGTCCGTGAAGACGTCGCCCAGCGCGCCGGGCCGCATCTGCTCGAAGCCGACGGCGAGCGCGCAGTCGACGATGCCGTGCTCGACCGCCTGGCGGGCCAGATAAAGTGCCGTCGACCCGGTCGAGCAATTGTTGTTGACGTTGACGATCGGCACGCCGCTCATGCCGACTGCATAGAGCACGCGCTGGCCCGAACAGCTGTCGCCGTAGACGTAGCCGGCATAGGCCTGGCCGATGTCGCGCCAGTCGAGAGAGGCGTCCGCGAGCGCAGCCCGCACCGCGGCCGGCCCCATCACCGAATAGTCCGGACCGGCGCCCGGCTTCGAGAACGGCACCATGCCGACGCCGGCGACCACGACCTGTCCTGCCACGGATCTCCTCCCGATCTTAGCTCTTCAGGCGAAAGACTGGCACGGATCGGCGCCGCCGGCGAGAGCCCGACGTGGACAGCGGCTGTTCGTCAGCCGGCCATCGCCGCCTTCACCGCGGCGATCGCCGCCTCGCCCTTCGACGCGTCCGGTCCGCCGGCCTGCGCCATGTCGGGGCGACCGCCGCCGCCCTGGCCGCCAAGGGCAGCCGAGGCGACGCGCACAAGGTCGACCGCGCTGAAGCGGCCGGTGAGATCGGCCGTGACCGCAACGACGACGCTCGCCTTGTCGTCGAATGCGCCGACGAAGACGACAACGCCGGAGCCGAGCGCCTGCTTCGCCTCGTCGGCGAGCCCTTTCAGGTCCTTCGGCTGGACGCCGGTGACGACGCGGCCGGAGAAGGCGACCCCCGCTACCGTCTCGCTGCCCGCGCCGCCGGCAGACCCGCCACCGCCCAGCGCCAGCTTCTTGCGCGCCTCGGTCAGTTCGCGCTCCAGCTTGCGGCGCTCATCGACCAGGCTCTCGACGCGCGCGAGCACCTCCGCCGGGGCGACCTTGAGCGAGGAGGCGACCGCCTTGAGACGCCGCTCCTGCTCGTCGAGGTGCGTACGCGCCTCTTCGCCGGTCAGCGCCTCGATGCGGCGCACCCCGGCCGCGACCGCGGCGTCGGAGACGATGCGGATGAGACCGATGTCACCGGTCGCCCGCACATGCGTGCCGCCGCACAGCTCGACCGAGTAGGGCCGATTCGCCTTCTGCCCGTGCAGTGCCGTCCCCATCGACACGACGCGGACTTCGTCGCCGTATTTCTCGCCGAACAGCGCCATCGCTCCCTCGGCAATCGCGTCGTCGACCGACATCAGCCGCGTGGTGACCGGGCTATTCTGCAGGACGATCTCGTTGGCCAGGCGTTCGACCTGCTCGAGTTCCTCCGGCGCGATCGGCTTGTTGTGCGAGATGTCGAAGCGCAAGCGGTCCGGCGCAACGAGCGAACCTTTCTGGGCGACATGGGTGCCCAGCACCTCGCGCAGCGCCTCGTGGATCAGATGCGTCGCGGAATGGTTGGAACGCACCTTGCGGCGACGGCCGCCGTCGACCTTGAGTTCGGCGGCCGCCCCGACCGTGACCGCGCCCGAGACGACCTTGCCGACATGGACGAAGACGCCATTCGCCCGCTTCTGCGTATCGGTGACCTCGATCGAGAAGCCCTCGCCCGAGATCGTTCCGGTATCGCCAACCTGGCCGCCCGACTCGCCGTAGAACGGGGTCTGATTGAGGACGATCGAAACGGTTTCTCCGGCCGACGCCGCGTCCACCGAAGCCCCGTCACGCACGATCGCGGTGATCACGCCTTCCGCCCTCTCGGTGTCGTAGCCGAGGAACTCGCTCGCGCCGAGTTTTTCGCGCAGGCCGAACCAGATGGTCTCGGTCGCGGCCTCGCCCGAACCGGCCCAGTGGGCGCGCGCCTCGGCCCGCTGCCGCTCCATGGCGTCGGTGAAGCCGGCCAGGTCGACGGAGATCGAGCGCTGCCGCAGCGCATCCTGCGTCAGATCGAGCGGAAACCCGTAAGTGTCGTAGAGCTTGAACGCCGTCTCGCCGTCGAGCATGTCGCCGGCGGAGAGCGTTTCGGTCGCGTCGGCGAGCAGACCGAGCCCGCGCGCCAGCGTCTTGCGGAAACGGCTCTCCTCCAGCTTCAGCGTCTCGGCAATCATCGGCTGGCCACGCACCAGTTCCGGATAGGCCTGCCCCATCTCGCGCACCAGCGCCGGCACCAGCTTCCACATCAGCGGCTCGGAGGCGCCGAGCAGCTGCGCATGGCGCATGGCGCGGCGCATGATGCGCCGCAGAACGTAGCCGCGGCCCTCGTTCGACGGCAGCACGCCGTCGGCGATGAGGAAGCAGGACGAGCGCAGATGGTCGGCGATGACGCGGTAGGACGCGACATTTTCGGTGTCGGGGCCCCTGCCCAGAGCGGAGGCGGCGGCATCGATCAGATGGCGGAACAGGTCGGTCTCGAACACGCTCTCCACCCCTTGCAGGATCGAGGCCATGCGCTCGAGGCCCATGCCGGTATCGATCGACGGCCGCGGCAGGCTGACGCGCTCTTCCTTCGTCACCTGCTCGTACTGCATGAAGACGAGGTTCCAGAACTCGAGAAAACGGTCGCCGTTCTCTTCCGGGCTGCCGGGGGGGCCGCCCCAGATGTGCTCGCCCCGGTCGATGAAGATCTCGGAACACGGACCGCAGGGGCCGGTGTCGCCCATCGCCCAGAAATTGTCGGAGGTCGGGATGCGGATGATTCGGTCGTCGGATAAGCCCGCGATCTTCTTCCAATAACCCGCCGCTTCGTCGTCGGTGTGGTAGACGGTGACGAGCAGCTTGTCCTTTGCCAGCCCGAACTCCCTGGTGATCAGGTTCCAGGCGAGCTCGATCGCGCGCTCCTTGAAATAGTCGCCGAAGGAGAAATTGCCGAGCATCTCGAAGAAGGTGAGATGGCGCGCGGTGTAGCCGACATTGTCGAGGTCGTTGTGCTTGCCGCCGGCCCGCACGCTCTTCTGTGCGGTCGCAGCCCGCACATAGGGCCGCGTCTCGAGCCCGGTGAAGACGTTCTTGAACTGCACCATGCCCGCATTGGTGAACATCAGCGTCGGGTCGTTGCGCGGCACGAGCGGGCTCGACTCGACGACCTCGTGGCCGTTCGCGCGGAAGTAGTCGAGGAAGGTCGACCGGATCTCGTTGACGCCACTCATTTTCGTGCCTTTGCGGGGAACGCCGGGAACCCGGCGGAATGCTGAACCCCGGCCTTTTAGCCGCGCCCTCGAAGCCTGTCCAGAAATGCATCGACGGCGAGGATGCCCCGCCATGACAAAGGCCGCCGGCAAGCCGGCGGCCTCGGAATTCGGGTCCAGCAGCCTCCGGCTACATCGCCGCCGCCTCGTCGTCGTCCGCACCCGGTTCCGACCCGGTCTCGAGAAACTTCTCGGCGATCAGCCCGGCATTCTGCCGCAGCGTCTGTTCGATCTCGGCCGCGAGCTCGGGATTGTTGCGCAGGAATTCCTTGGCGTTCTCCCGTCCCTGGCCGAGACGCTGGGAATTGTAGGAAAACCAGGCGCCCGACTTCTCGACCACGCCGGCCTTGACCCCGAGATCGACCAGCTCGCCCACCTTCGATATGCCTTCGCCATACAAGATGTCGAACTCGACCTGCTTGAAGGGCGGCGCCAGCTTGTTCTTCACGACCTTGACGCGGGTCTGGTTGCCGATCACCTCGTCGCGGTCCTTGACCGAGCCGATGCGGCGGATGTCGAGGCGCACCGAGGCATAGAACTTCAGCGCATTGCCGCCCGTCGTCGTCTCCGGCGAACCGAACATGATGCCGATCTTCATGCGGATCTGGTTGATGAAGATGACCATCGTGTTGGAGCGCGAGATCGACGCGGTGAGCTTGCGCAGCGCCTGGCTCATCAGCCGCGCCTGCAGGCCCGGCAGCGAATCGCCCATCTCGCCCTCGATTTCCGCGCGCGGCGTGAGTGCCGCGACCGAATCCACCACCAGCACGTCGATCGCGCCCGACCGCACCAGCGTGTCGCAGATCTCCAGCGCCTGCTCGCCGGTGTCGGGCTGCGAGATCAGCAGGTTCTCCAGGTCGACGCCGAGCTTGCGCGCATAGACCGGATCGAGCGCGTGTTCCGCGTCGACGAAGGCGCAGATGCCGCCCTTCTTCTGGGCTTCGGCTACGGTATGCAGCGCCATCGTCGTCTTGCCCGAGCTTTCCGGCCCGTAGATCTCGATGATGCGCCCGCGCGGCAGACCGCCGACGCCGAGCGCGATGTCGAGGCCGAGCGAGCCGGTCGACACGACGCCGATCTCGACCACCTGCTCGTTGGCTCCGAGCCGCATGATCGAGCCCTTGCCGAATGCGCGCTCGATCTGGGACAGCGCCGCGTCCAATGCCTTCGTCTTGTCCACCGATTTGTCCTCAACCAGCCGCAGTGAGTTCTGAGCCATGATACATCACCCCTCGATCGTCAATGAAGGCCGTTCGCCGTTTGTCCGATGGTGATTTGTATCTGTTTTGTTCTCTTTTGGCAAGAGGGGCCAATTTATTGTAATGATGGAATAATCACAGGCGTGTTCTTTTTTCGTTTCGGGCCCCTGTAGCGGGAGGTATCCGCTTGCGCGACCGGCCGCGCCGGGATCGGTGCGCACCAGCGTTCAATGGCAGAATCAGCTCAGCCGAATTCCGGAACGATGCGCGGCAGGTCGTCGAACGAATAGCCGGCGACCTGGTTGAGATAGTAGAGCACACCGAAAATGATCGCCGCGACGATCGTTGTGCGCAGCATCGCGCGCCGCACGTGCGAGCCGCGTGGCGCGCTGGGCACAGTGCCGAGCGTCACGTCGCCTTCCTCGTCCTGCGTTCTCAGGCTGAACGGCAGGGTGGCGAACAGCACCAGCCACCAGATGATGAAGAAGACGGCGAAGGCGGAAAAATAACCCATCGCGATCAGACCTGTTCCAGCTCGACCAGGGTGCCGGCAAAATCCTTGGGATGCAGGAACAGCACCGGCTTGCCGTGCGCGCCGATCTTCGGATTGCCGTCCCCCAGCACGCGCGCTCCCGACGCCTTGAGGTGGTCGCGCGCAGCCAGGATGTCTTCCACCTCATAGCAGACATGGTGCATGCCGCCGGACGGGTTCTTGGCGAGGAATCCGGCGATGGTCGATTCAGCGCCGAGCGGCTCCAGAAGCTCGATCTTGGTGTTCGGCAGTTCGATGAACACGACGGTCACGCCGTGCTCCGGCAGCGCCTGCGGCGCGGTCACCTTTGCTCCGAGCATGTCGCGATAGGTGGCAGCCGCCGCGGCAAGGTCCGGCACGGCGATGGCGACATGGTTGAGGCGACCGAGCATGGCGAATTCCGTGAGTTTCAGAGCGGTATGAATGGTGGATGGTGAATGGTGAATGGTGAATGGTGAATGGGAGTGATGAGACGATTGCGATAGCGAAGCAAGCTCCTGCTATTCACCATTCACCATTCACCATTCACCTAGTACGTCACGAACACCGTCACGATCGGCTTCTTGCCCCAGGCCTCGTTGGCCGAGTTGCGCACGGCGCGGCGGGCGGCTTCCGCCACCAGGTCGAGATCCTTGCGGCGCTGGCGCGGGATCGAGGTGACCGCGCTCGCCACCGCATCGAGCAGCATTTCCTCGAAATCGGCGCCCCTCGGATCCGCCTGCGGCAGGCCGATGGCGACGATGTCGGGATCCCCCGCCAGGTCGTAGCGCTCGTCGAGCACGACGTTGACCGCGACATGGCCGGCGAAGGAGAGCTTACGCCGCTCCTTGAGCCCGACGCCCTCGTCGGTCCCGATGATGCGGCCGTCCTTGTAGATGCGCCCGAACGGCACCTGATCGATGATCTCGGCCGGCCCCGGCGCCAGCCGCGCCATGTCGCCATTGCGCACCTGCATGACTTCGGGAATGCCGGCCATTGCGCCGAGCGAGCCCTGCGCCACCAGATGCGCCGCCTCGCCGTGCACCGGCACGAGGATTTGCGGCCGCGTCCACTCGTACATGCGCCTCAGCTCCGAGCGCCGCGGATGGCCGGAGACGTGCACCAGGGCCTCCCCGTCCTCGATGATCTTCACGCCCATGTCGATCAGGCTGTTCTTGATGGCCAGGATCGCCTTCTCGTTGCCGGGAATGGTGCGCGAGGAGAAGATCACCGTGTCGCCGGCGGCGAGCTGAACGGCGCGCAGCTCGTCGCGCGACAGCTTGGCCAGCGCGGCCCGGTCCTCGCCCTGGCTGCCGGTGCACAGGATCACCAGGCTCTCGCGCGCCACCGCGGCGAATTCATCCTCGGCGACGAAGGGCGGCAGCCCGTCGAGATAGCCGAGCTCGGACGCGACATCGATGACGCGCCGCATCGACCGGCCGAGCACCAGAACCTGACGGCCGGCGTCGCGCGCGGCCTCGGCGATCGAGCGGATGCGCCCGACATTGGAGGAAAAGGTGGTGATGGCCACCAGCGCCGGCGCCTTCTCGATCTCGGCACGCAGCCCCTGGCCGACGGCTTGTTCGGAGGGCGAGTCGCCCTCGCGCATGGCATTGGTGGAATCGCAGATCAACGCCAGCACGCCGGCGTCGCCCAGCGCCCTGAACCGCGCCTCGTCGGTCATAGGCCCGATTTCGGGCGCCGGATCGATCTTCCAGTCGCCGGTGTGGATGATCGTGCCGAGCGGCGTGGCGATTGCGAGAGAGACAGGCTCGGGGATCGAGTGGGCGACCGGAACGGCTTCGATGCGGAACGGCCCGATCTCGAAGGTCTCGCCGGCACGGTAGATCGTCACGGGCACGTCCGGCGCGCCGCGTTCGGACTGGCGCTTGGATTCCAGCATGCCGGCCGTGAAGGGCGTCATCCACACCTGCGCCCTGAGGCGGGGCCAGAGGTCGAGCAGCGCGCCATAGTGGTCTTCATGCGCGTGCGTGATGACGATGCCCTTCAGATTGGCGAGATCCGCTTCGATGAAGCGGGTGTCGGGCAGCACGAGATCGACTCCGGGAAGGTCGGGACCCGGGAAGGTCACGCCGACATCCACCACGATCCACTCGCGCGCACTGGGCGGACCGTAGCCGTAGAGCGCGAAATTCATCCCGATTTCGCCGACGCCGCCCAGGGGAACGAAGACGAGTTCGGCCGCTTGACCCTTTGCCATTGTCATTTCCTCTCGCGCCGCTCAGCTCCGTCCCGCCGAGGCGACCGCGCCGAAATGCACATCGCCGGCCGCGATGCTCACGCGTCCACCTTTAGCGTCCCGGATGACGAACCGGCAATCCTCGTCGATCGTCTCGAACACGCCCCGCACCACATTTCCGTTCACATCAACGGCCACTTCGCTGCCGAGGCCCGCGGCCCGTTCGAGCCAAAGGCGCCGGATCGCGTCGAGCTCCCTGCCCCCGGCCCAGATGCGCTCGATGCGCGTCCAGGCATCCGACAGGGCGAGGAACACCGTTTCGGCATCAACCCTGGAGCCGAGTGCCGCCAGGCTCGTCGCCGGATAAGGCAGATCGGTCGGGTGAGCCACGACATTGACACCGATCCCGACCGCGATCGCGAGCCGACCGTCCGGCAGGAGCGCTGATTCGAGCAGGATGCCGGCGAGCTTGGCGCTGTCCACGATGACGTCGTTCGGCCATTTGAGCTCGAAGCGCTTCACGCCGGCCCCGCTGGCGCCGTCCAGGCCGATGGCGACGCCGGCGCCCGGCACCACGGCGTCCAGCGCCTCGCCCAGCGCCAGCCCGGCGACAAAGCCGAGCGTGGCGGCATGCCGCATGTCGCCGTCGACGATCTTCAGCTGCGTCGCCGCCAGATTGCCTTGAGGCGTCGCCCACACCCGGCCCCGGCGGCCGCGCCCGCTTTCCTGCTTCTTCGAAACGAGCCACAGCCGACCGGGATCGCCCGCCCGCGCCCGCTCGAGCGCGACGGCGTTGGTCGACCCGACGGTTTCGAACGTTTCGAGGCGATAGCCTTCGGATTCGGCGAGCGGCGAGAGGCGGAATCCCATCCGCTCAGAAGAACGTCCGCGCCGCCGCTTCGGCCAGCGCCTCGACCGGCTGGCCGACCAGCATGTAAAACACGACGAAAAGCCCCGAGACACCCAGCACCAGGCGCAGTTCGCCGGTCATCGGCACGAAACCGCCCACCGGTTCGTCGAACCACATGATCTTGATGATGCGCAGATAGTAGTAGGCGCCGACGACGGAAGCCAGCACGCCGATGATCGCCAAGGCCAGCAGATTGGCCTCGATCGCGGCGAGGAAGACGTACCATTTCGCCCAGAAGCCGGCGAGCGGCGGAATACCGGCCAGCGAGAACATCAGAATGGTCATGATCGTCGCCATCATCGGATTGGTCTGGGCAAGGCCCGCCAGATCCTCGATCTGCTCGACATTGCCTTCCTTGCGGCGCATCGCCAGGATGAAGGCGAAGGTGCCGAGCGTCATCACCAGGTAGATCGCCATGTAGATCGCAACGCCGCGCACGCCGACCTGGGTGTTGGCCGCGAGACCGACCAGCGCGAAGCCCATGTGGCCGATCGACGAATAGGCCATCAGCCGCTTGATGTTCTTCTGGCCGATCGCGGCGAAAGCCCCGAGCAACATGGACGCGATCGAGATGAAGACGATGATCTGCTGCCAGTCGGGCGCTACCGGTCCGAACGGGCCGACGACGACGCGCACGATCAGCGCCATCGCCGCCATCTTGGGCGCCGCGGCGAAGAAGGCGGTCACCGGGGTCGGCGCGCCTTCGTAGACGTCCGGCGTCCACATGTGGAACGGTACGGCCGAAATCTTGAAGGCGAGGCCGGCGAGCACGAAGACCAGGCCGAAGACGAGGCCGAGCTGCCGCTCTCCCGACGTCAGTGCTGCGGCGATCGCGTCGAAGCCGACATTGCCGGTGTAGCCGTAGACGAGCGAGATGCCGTAGAGCAGCATGCCCGAGGACAGCGCGCCGAGGACGAAATATTTGAGGCCCGCTTCCGTCGCCCGAACGCTGTCGCGGTTGATCGCGGCGAGCACGTAGAGCGCCAGCGACTGCAGTTCGAGGCCGAGATAGAGCGTCAGCATGTTGTTGGCCGAGACCATCAACATCATGCCCAGCGTCGAGAGCAGGATCAGCACCGGATACTCGAACTTGTCGAACTTCTCCTCCTGGGCGAAGGAGACCGACATCGCGAGGGTGACGACCGAGCCGATCAGCGTCAGCACCTTCATGAAACGGGCGAACGGATCGGCAATGTAGGCGCCATCGAACGCTTGTCCCTGGTCGCCAATCAACACCATCCAGGCGCCGGCGCCGATCAGGATCGCAACCGCGAGCCCGGTCACCAGCGTATTGCCGCGCTCGCCGGAATAGACGCCGATCATCAGGAGCGCCATCGCTCCGATCGCGATGATCAGTTCCGGGGCGACCAGCGTCAGGTTCGAGATCATGTCAGGCGTCATGTCTTCGGGCCTTCGTCAGTGTGCCGCCGGTGCGGCGACGGGTTCGGCGGCGAGTGCCGCATCCCGCGAGATCGTCAGATTGCCCACCAGGGCCTCGACCGAGGCGGTGGTGGGATTGAGCAGCGCCGAGGGATAGACGCCGTAGAAGATGACCAGGATCACCAGCGGATAGAGGATCGCCTTCTCGCGCGTCGACAGGTCGAGCAGTCCCTTCAGGCTTTCCTTCGTCAGCGCGCCGTAGACGACGCGGCGATAGAGCCAAAGCGCATAGGCGGCGGACAGGATCACGCCGGTGGCGGCGAACAGCGCGATCCAGGTGTTGACCTGGAAGGCGCCGAGCAGCGTCAGGAATTCGCCGACGAAACCGCTCGTGCCCGGCAGGCCGACATTGGCCATGGTGAAGATCAGGAACGCGACGGCGTATTTCGGCATGTTGTTGACGAGACCGCCATAGGCGGCGATCTCGCGGGTGTGCATACGGTCGTAGATCACGCCGACGCAGAGGAACAGCGCCGCTGACACCAGACCGTGCGACAGCATCTGGAAGATGGCGCCCTCGATGCCTTCGACGTTCATCGCGAAGATGCCCATCGTGACGTAGCCCATGTGGGCGACGGACGAATACGCGATAAGCTTCTTCATGTCCTCCTGCATCAGCGCGACGAGCGAGGTGTAGATAATGGCGATGATCGACAGCGCGAACACGAACGGCGCGAAGTCGATCGAGGCCAGCGGGAACATCGGCAGCGAGAAGCGCAGGAACCCGTATCCCCCCATCTTCAGCAGGATGCCCGCCAGAATCACCGAGCCGGCGGTCGGTGCCTCGACGTGGGCGTCCGGCAGCCAGGTGTGGACCGGCCACATCGGCATCTTCACCGCGAAGGAGGCGAAGAAGGCGAGCCACAGCCAGGTCTGCATGTTGGCCGGGAAGTCGTGCGTCAGAAGCTGGGTGATGTCCGTCGTCTGCGCCTGCCAGTACATCGCCATGATGGCGAGCAGCATCAGTACCGATCCCAGCAGCGTGTAGAGGAAGAACTTGAACGAGGCGTAGACGCGCCGCTTGCCGCCCCACACGCCGATGATGATGAACATCGGGATCAGGCCGGCCTCGAAGAAGACGTAGAAGATCACCAGGTCGAGGGCGCAGAACACGCCGATCATCAGCGTTTCCAGCACCAGGAAGGCGATCATGTAGGCCTTGACCCGCTTCTGGATCGATTCCCAGGAGGCGAGGATGCAGAGCGGCATCAGGAAGGTCGTCAGGATCACGAACAGCATCGAGATACCGTCGACGCCCATGTGATAGGCGATGCCGGAATTCAGCCACTCGACCTTCTCGACCATCTGGAAACCGGGCGTGGCATTGTCGAAGCCGAGCCATATGCCGAGCGACAGCAGGAAGGTGAACACCGTCGTGAACAGCGTCACGGAACGGATGTTGCGACGACCCGCCTCGTTGTCGTCGCCGATCCAGAAAATCAGGAACGCACCGACCAGCGGCAGGAAGGTGACCGTGGAGAGGATGGGCCAGTCGGTCATGATCTAGAAACTGCTCCCGAGCATCATCCAGGTGACGAGCGCCGCGACGCCGATCAGCATGGCGAATGCGTAGTGGTAGAGATAGCCGGACTGCAGCTTGACGACGCGGCCGGTGACGTCCTGAACCCGCGCCGAGATGCCGTCGGGTCCGAAGCCGTCGATGACATAGCCGTCGCCCTTCCTCCACAGAAAGGTGCCGAGCCGCATGGCCGGACGAACGAACAGGAAGTCGTAGAGCTCGTCGAAATACCACTTGTTGAGCAGGAACGCGTAGAGGCCGCGGTGCTGCTCGGCGAGCGCCTTGGGCGTTTCAGGCGAGCGGATGTAGAAATGCCAGGCGGTGGCAAGGCCGATCAGCATCGCGACGAACGGTGCGAGCTTCACCCAGAGCGGCACGCCGTGGAAGTCGTGCAGGATGTGGTTGTCGGGTAGCGTGAACAGCGCCGCCTTCCAGAAATGTTCGTATTCCTCGCCGATGAAGAACTCGTGGAAGAGCACGCCGGCAAAGAGCGCACCGGCGGCGAGGATGAACAGCGGCGCCAGCATCACCATCGGCGATTCATGCACGTGATGCATGACGTCGGCCGAGGCGCGCGGTTTGCCGTGGAACGTCATGAAGATCAGCCGCCACGAATAGAACGAGGTGAACATCGCCGCGATGACGAGCAGCGTGAAGGCGATCGGCGCGATGACGTTGTGGCCAACGAACGCGCCTTCGATGATGGCGTCCTTGGAGAAGAAGCCGGCGGTGCCGATGATCGTGCCCGGTATCCCGACGCCGGTCAGCGCGATGGTGCCGATCACCATCATCCAGTAGGTGGTCGGGATCAGCTTTCTCAGCCCCCCCATCTTGCGCATGTCCTGCTCGTCGGAGACGGCGTGGATCACCGAGCCGGAGCCGAGGAACAGCAGCGCCTTGAAGAAGGCATGCGTGAACAGGTGGAAGATCGCGGCGGAGTAGAAGCCGAGCCCGAGCGCGACGAACATATAGCCGAGCTGCGAACAGGTCGAATAGGCGATGACGCGCTTGATGTCGTTCTGGACGAGGCCGACCGTCGCCGCGAAGATCGCGGTGATGGCGCCCACCAGCGTCACCACCGTCAACGCGGTGTGCGACAGTTCGAACAGCGGTGACATGCGCGCGACGAGGAACACGCCGGCGGTGACCATCGTCGCGGCATGGATCAGCGCCGACACCGGGGTCGGGCCTTCCATCGCGTCCGGCAGCCAGGTGTGCAGCGGCACCTGCGCCGACTTGCCCATCGCGCCCAGGAAGAGCAGCAGGCAGACGACGGTCAGCGCGGCGGCCTTGTCGAGGTGATAGCCGAGGAAGGTCAGCACCGTCTCGCCGTGCGCCGCGGCTGCGTCCGCACCAGCGGCGGCCTCGCCGTGTCCGGCGGCCGGGATGAAGGACGCGGTGTTGTTGAAGATCGTGTCGAAGTTGACCGATCCGAACAGGATGAAGACGCCGAAGATGCCGAGGATGAAGCCGAAATCGCCGACGCGGTTGACGACGAAGGCCTTGATCGCGGCCGCGTTCGCCGACGGCTTCTTGTACCAGAAGCCGATCAGGAGATACGAGGCGAGGCCGACGCCCTCCCAGCCGAAGAACATCTGCACCAGGTTGTCCGACGTCACCAGCATCAGCATGGCGAAGGTGAACAGCGACAGGTAGGCGAAGAAGCGCGGCCGGTGCGGGTCGTGGTGCATGTAGCCGATCGAGTAGATGTGCACGAGCGACGACACGGTGTTGACGACGACCAGCATCACCACCGTCAGCGTGTCGATCCGGAACGCCCATTCGACATCGAGCCCGCCGGCTTGGATGAAGGTCAGCACCGGCACGGTGAAGGCTTCGCCCTCGCCCATTGCCACCGAGAAGAACGCGACCCAGGACAGCACGGCCGAAACCACCAGCAGGCCGGAGGTGATGTATTCCGACGCGGCGGATCCGATCGCGCGACCGCCGAGGCCGGCGATCAGGAAGCCGATCAGCGGAAGGAAGACGATGGCGTGATACATGGGTCGATCAACCCTTCATCATGTTGACGTCTTCCACCGCGATCGAGCCGCGGTTGCGGAAGAAGACGACGAGAATGGCGAGCCCGATCGCAGCCTCGGCGGCGGCGACGGTGAGCACGAACAGCGCGAAGACCTGGCCGACGAGATCGCCGAGCGCCGCCGAGAAGGCGACGAAATTGATGTTGACCGCGAGCAGGATCAGCTCGACCGACATCAGGATGACGATGACGTTCTTCCGGTTCAGGAAGATGCCGAACACGCCGAGCGTGAACAGGATCGCCGAGACGGTGAGATAGTGTGCGATACCGATTTCCATCAGATGCCCTTCCCCGTCTCGACTTTCTTGATCTCGATCGCGGTGGCCGGGGTGCGCGCGACCTGCGCGGCGATCGACTGCCGCCTGACGCCGGCCTTGTGGCGCAACGTGAGCACGATTGCGCCGACCATGGCGACGAGCAGGACAATGCCCGCGATCTGGAAGTGGAACAGGTAGTCCGTGTAGAGAATGTCGCCGAGCGCCGCCGTGTTGTGCCGCGCCGCAATGTCCGGCGTCGGCTGCGAGACCGTCGATGCGAGTTGCGGCGCAAAGACGTAGCCGCCGGTCACCACGATCAGTTCCGCCGCCAGGATCAGTCCGACCAGCGCGCCGATCGGCGCGTATTGCAGCGCGCCCTGCTTGAGTTCGGCGAAATCCACGTCGAGCATCATCACGACGAACAGGAACAGCACGGCGACGGCGCCGACATAGACGACCAGCAGGATCATCGCGAGGAACTCGGCGCCCGTCAGAAGGAACAGCGCCGCCGCGTTGAAAAAGGTCAGGATCAGATAGAGGACGGAGTGCACCGGGTTGCGCGCGGAAATGACCATGAACCCCGCCGCGACCGCGACGAAGGCGAAGAGGTAGAAAAATACCGCTTCCAGTCCTGACAGCATTGGGTTGCCCCCGGTTCCTTCTTCGGCGCGCTTGCGCGCCGCTCATTTCAGTCTGCGACTCCCGGACACCCCCGGTGGCGAAGTCGCGCGTTCCTTAGACGAGGCATCCCGCCCCGTCCATGTTCCCTCTGGGGACAGTTTACTTAATTCCGCTTTCGCCCGTTGCTCCGGGCGTCTCGCCCGAACTCGGAATTAAGTAAACTGTCCCCGGTCGCCGCTCATCGATAGGGCGCGTCGATCTCGATGTTGCGCGCGATCTCGCGCTCCCACCGGTCGCCGTTCGCAAGCAGCTTGTCCTTGTCGTAGTAGAGTTCTTCGCGAGTCTCGGTCGCGAATTCGAAATTCGGCCCTTCGACGATGGCGTCCACCGGACAGGCTTCCTGGCAGAAGCCGCAATAGATGCATTTCACCATGTCGATGTCGTAGCGCACGGTACGGCGCGTGCCGTCATTGCGGCGCGGGCCGGCCTCGATGGTGATCGCCTGCGCCGGGCAGATCGCCTCGCACAGCTTGCAGGCGATGCAGCGTTCCTCGCCGTTCGGATAGCGGCGCAGCGCATGTTCGCCGCGAAAGCGCGGCGACAGCGGCCCCTTCTCGTGCGGATAGTTGATCGTCTCCTTGGCGCGGAAGAACTGGCGCATGGCGAGGAAGAAGGCGCTGACGAAGTCCTTCAGCAGCATCGACTTGGCGGCCTGGGCGAGCGCTGACATCACTATTCTCCAAACACGTAAGGGCCGACGAACCAGCCCACCAGCGGCAAGAGGACGAACTGGCTCGCGGCCGTGACGTTGAGCACCCGCTTGGTCTCGTCGAGGTCGACGCGGCCGGCCAGCATCTTCAGAACGACGAAATCCGCCGCCGCTATGACGAGACCGATCAGCGCGCCGATTGCCGATCCGGACATCACGCCAGCCCCGTGAACTTCAGGAACGCCGCGGTGGCGATCACCATGAACAGCGACATCGGCAGGAACACCTTCCAGCCGAGCCGCATCAGCTGGTCGTAGCGGTAGCGCGGCACGATGGTCTTGACGATCGAGAAGAAGAAGAAGCCGAGCAGCACCTTCAGCACGAACCAGACGATACCCGGCACCCAGGTGAACGGCGCGAAGTCGAAGGGCGGCAGCCATCCGCCGAGGAACATGACTGCGCCGAGGCTGCACAGCAGCACGATGGCGACGTATTCCGACAGCATGAACAGCAGGTAAGGAGTCGAGGAATACTCCACCATGTGGCCGGCGACGAGTTCGGATTCCGCCTCGACGAGGTCGAAGGGGGGCCGGTTTGTTTCCGCCAGGGAGGAGATGTAGAAGATCACGAACATCGGGAACAGGCCGAGCCAGTGCCAGTCGAGGAACGTGTTCGGCAGGCCGAGATGCGTGCCGAGGCCGTCCTTCTGGGAAAGCACGACGTCGCTCAGGTTGAGCGACCCGACGCACAGCAGCACCGCAACGATGACGAAGCCGATCGAGACCTCGTAGGACACCATTTGTGCGGCGGAGCGCAGCGCGCCCATGAACGGATATTTCGAGTTCGACGCCCAGCCGGCCATGATCACGCCGTAGACCTCGAGCGACGAGATTGCGAAGATGTAGAGGATGCCGACATTGATGTTGGCGATGACCCAGCCTTCGTCGAACGGGATCACGGCATAGGTGGCGAGCGCCAGCACCGTCGAGACGAGCGGCGCCAGCAGGAAGATCGCCTTGTTCGCGCCATCCGGTATCACCGGCTCCTTGACGACGAATTTGATGAAGTCCGCGAAGGATTGCAGCAATCCGAAGGGGCCGACGACGTTCGGCCCGCGGCGCAGCATGACCGCGGCCCAGACCTTGCGGTCGGCATAGAGGATGAAGGCGATGCCGATCAGCAGCACGACGATCAGCACGAGCGACTGGAGGACGATCCACAGTGCCGGCAGGACGTAGAATGAGATAAAGCTTTCCATCGTCCCTGCCCTACTCCGCCGCCTGTCGGAACCCGTTCTGCGCCAAGGCCGAGCATTCGGCCATCACCGCCGAGGCCCGCGCGATCGGGTTCGTCAGATAGAAGTCTTTGACCACCGAGGCAAACGGCGCGCGGCCGGCTTCCCCGCCGGCCTGCGCCAGACGCGACAGGCCCTCCGCATCCGCGGCGGCGATCTCGTCGATCTCTGCGAAATGCGGATGGTCGGCGTAGAGCCTGGCGCGCAGCTGCGCCAGCGAATCGAACGGCAGGCGCTTGCCCAGCACGTCCGACAGCGCGCGCAGGATCGCCCAGTCCTCCTTAGCCTCGCCCGGCGCGAAGCCGGCGCGGTTGGCCATCTGCACCCGGCCTTCGGTGTTCACATAGGTGCCGGACTTCTCGGTGTAGGCGGCTCCGGGCAGGATGACGTCGGCGCGGTGCGCGCCCGCGTCGCCATGCGTACCGATATAGACGGTGAACGCCTTGCCGATCCGGCTCATGTCGAATTCGTCGGCGCCGAGCAGGAAGAGCACGTCCATCGCACCCATCATGCCGGCGGCGTCCTTGCCGCCCTCGCCCGGCACGAAACCGAGATCCAGGCCGCCGACGCGCGCCGCCGCGGTGTGCAGCACGCCGAAACCGTTCCAGTCGTCGCGCACGGCATTGACCGACGCGGCGATCTGGGCGGCCAGCGACAGGACGGCGGCGCCGCCCTCGCCCGTGATCGCGCCCTGGCCGACCAGGATGATCGGGTGTTTCGCCTGTCTGAACGCTTCCATGAACCTGCCGCGGCCGGCGGCCAGATCCTTCAGCGTGTCGGCGCCGGCGCCGAGCTTCTCGTAGTCGTAGCGCGTGTCGCCGATATCACCGACGGCGCCGACCGGGAAATTGCCCATCCGCCAGCGCTTGCGGATGCGCGCGTTGAGCACCGAGGCCTCGTAGCGCGGATTGGCGCCGATGATCAGAAGCGCGTCGGCGCGCTCGATGCCTTCGATGGTCGGATTGAAGACGTAGCTGGCGCGGCCATTCGCCGGATCGAGCGCGGAACCGTCCTGGCGGCAGTCGATATTCGGCGATCCGAGCGAAGCCATCAGCAGCTTCAGCGCATACATCTCCTCGACGGCGGCGAGATCGCCCGCAATCGCGCCGATCTTCGCGGCGGACGTCTTCGACACCGCATCACGGATCGCCGCGAAGGCCTCGGCCCAGCTTGCCGCCACCAATTTGCCAGCGTTGCGCACATAGGGCCGGTCGAGGCGCTGCGTGCGCAGCCCGTCCCAGATGAAGCGGGTCTTGTCGGAGATCCACTCCTCGTTCACCTCTTCGTTGATGCGCGGCATGATGCGCATCACCTCGCGGCCGCGCGTATCGACGCGGATCGCCGAGCCGACCGCGTCCATCACATCGATGGACTCGGTCTTGGACAGTTCCCACGGCCGCGCCTGGAAGGCATAGGGCTTGGAAGTCAGCGCGCCGACCGGGCAGAGGTCGATCACGTTGCCCTGGAGTTCCGAGGTCATCGCCTGTTCGAGATAGGTGGTGATCTCGGCGTCCTCCCCGCGGCCGATCAGGCCAAGCTCCGAGATTCCCGCCACTTCCGTCGTGAACCTCACGCATCGCGTGCAGTGGATGCAGCGGTTCATGATCGTCTTGACCAGCGGCCCGATATATTTGTCCTCGACCGCGCGCTTGTTCTCGTGGAAGCGGGAGGAGTCGACGCCGAAGGCCATCGCCTGGTCCTGCAGGTCGCATTCGCCGCCCTGGTCGCAGATCGGGCAGTCGAGCGGATGGTTGATCAGCAGGAACTCCATCACGCCTTCGCGGGCCTTCTTGACCATCGGCGTGTTGGTGAACATTTCCGGCAGTTCGCCGTTCGGGCCGGGGCGCAGGTCGCGCACGCCCATGGCGCAGGACGCCGTCGGCTTGGGCGGGCCGCCCTTCACCTCGACCAGGCACATGCGGCAGTTGCCGGCGATCGACAGTCGTTCGTGGAAACAGAAACGCGGCACTTCCGCGCCCGCCTCCTCCGCCGCCTGCAGCAGCGTGTAGTGGTCGGGTACCTCGATCTCTTTCCCGTCGACCTTGAGCTTAGCCATCAATTGCCCCCGGCAGCTTTCGCCGCTTCGTATGTTGCGAGGAGTTCGGTCGCCTTCATGCACGACCTCCCGACATCAGCGCCTTCGCCTGGCCGATCCAGTCGTCTCGACCGATCCGGCCCTTGAAGCCGAGATCGCCCTCGATCCGGGCGATGTCCTCATCCGTCAGTGCCGCGATCTGCGCATAGGTGCGGATGCCATAGCCGTTTAGAACCGCCTCGAGCTTGGGACCGATGCCGCCGATCGCCTTCAGGTCGTCCGCCGCCTTGGCGCGCGCCTTCGCTGCCTTCGCAGCCATGGGGGGCGCCGCAACGGGCTCGGCGGGTGCCGCAGTCCGCCGCTTCGGTGCCTTCGCCGCGCGCTCGGCCTTGGAGACGAATTTCACCACCTTGTCGCCGGCGTCCGTCGCGGCGGCCTTCGCTTCGGCGATGACCGCATCGGCCGTCTCCCTGGCGCGTGCGCTCGCGGCGCCGGAGGGACCCGCCGGTCCGGCCTTGCTCGGATCACCCGGGCGCCCCGCGTGGGCGATCTCGTGGCCCACCCGCATCGCGCTCGACACGGCGGTGAGCCAGAGGCCAAAGGCCTGTGTCGCCACGCCGAAGCCGAGCGCCGACAGCGCCGCCGCACCGGCGATCGGCTGCGCCATCAGGCGCGCCGCGTCGCCGAATTCCTTCGGCATCATCGTCTTCACCTGCTGTTTCAGCTTCTCGACCTCATCGGCTTCCGGCAGACGACGGCCAAGGGCGGCGTCATTCGTCATCGATCGCTCCTTTCCTTCCGCCATCGAGTGTCCTTTCGCCCGGCACGCGGCCGGAACGTCCTTTCCTATTCCGCCGCCATCAGCGGCTGCGCCTGGTGCGCGTTGCGGGTGAATTCGTCGATGCGCCGCTCGATCTCCGGCCGGAAATTGCGGATCAGGCCCTGGATCGGCCAGGCAGCCGCGTCGCCGAGCGCGCAGATCGTGTGCCCCTCCACCTGCTTGGTGACATCAAGCAGCATGTCGATCTCGCGCTTCTGCGCCTGGCCGACGACGAGACGCTCCATCACGCGCCACATCCAGCCTGTGCCCTCGCGGCAGGGGGTGCACTGGCCGCAGCTCTCGTGCTTGAAGAAATAGCTGAGCCTGGCGATCGCCTTCACGATGTCTGTCGACTTGTCCATGACGATCACGGCGGCCGTGCCGAAGGACGACTTGCGCTCGCGCAGGCCGTCGAAATCCATCGGGCAGTCGATGATGTCCTCGGCCTTGACCACCGGGCAGGACGCGCCGCCGGGAATCACCGCCAGCAGATTGTCCCAGCCGCCGCGGATGCCGCCGCCATGCTTTTCCACCAGCTCGCGGAAGGAGATGCCCATCTCCTCCTCGACTGTGCACGGCGTGTTGACGTGGCCGACCAGCATGAACAGTTTTGTTCCGACATTGTTGGGGCGGCCGATCGAGGAGAACCAGGCCGCGCCGCGGCGCAGGATGGTCGGCGCCACCGCGATCGATTCGACATTGTTGACCGTCGTCGGGCAGCCGTAGAGGCCCATGTTCGCCGGGAACGGCGGCTTCAGCCGCGGCTGGCCTTTCTTGCCCTCGAGGCTTTCGAGCAGCGCCGTCTCCTCGCCGCAGATATAGGCGCCGGCGCCGTGGTGGACGTAAATGTCGAATTCGTAGCCGTTCTTGTTGCCCTTGCCGATCAGCCCGGCCTCGTAGGCTTCGTCGATCGCCCGCTGCAGCGCCTCGCGCTCGCGGATGAACTCGCCGCGCACATAGATGTAGGCGGCGATCGCACCCATGGCGAAGCCGGCGATCAAGCATCCCTCCACCAGCGTGTGCGGGTCGTTGCGCAGGATCTCGCGGTCCTTGCAGGTGCCCGGCTCGGACTCGTCGGCATTGACCACCAGATAGCTCGGCCGTCCGTCGCTCACCTTTGGCATGAACGACCATTTGAGGCCGGTCGGGAAGCCCGCGCCGCCGCGACCGCGCAGGCCCGACGCCTTCATCTCGTTGATGATCCAGTCGCGGCCCTTGTCGATGATGCCCTTGGTGCCATCCCAGGCGCCGCGCGACATCGCACCCTTCAGCGACTTGTCGAAGCGGCCGTAGATATTGGTGAAGATGCGGTCCTTGTCCTGAAGCATGCTCTATCCCTCAGACCGGCTTCTTGCCGAAGACGCGGATGTATTCGGCGACGCCGCCCTTGGCGAGCGCCTTGGCCTGCTTGACCCAGTCGTCGCGCTCGATCCGCCCCTTGAAGTTCAGATATCCGTCGACCCAGTCGCGCTCGGCCTTCTTCCACGCGGCGACCTGCGCGAAGGTGTAGATTCCCAGCGAATGCAGGATGCCTTCGATCTTCGGACCGACACCCGAGATCAGCTTGAGGTCGTCGACGGTCGTCGGCTTCTCGATGCCCCTCGGACGGTTCTTGTCGGAGAGCGAAGGCCGCGGCGGAACGGTGTCGCCCTTGGCCCGCGCGGCGCCGATCGGCTCGCCTCTCAGGGTTTCGGGAGCGGTGAAAGCCACGGCCGGTTCGGTCTGTCGCGGACCGGCCTTGCGCGGCTTCACCGTTTTTTCCACCGCGGGTTCCGCCAGATTGGCGGCCGCCGCCGAATGGGCGGGAGCGACGCTCTTCGCCTGTTCGGCGCCGGGCGACACCTTCACCCTCGACGGCGACTTGATGGCCGGATTCGTCTCCGCCGCGTCGGTTCTCGGCCTGCCGGCATTGGATGGCGCGACGATGTCCGCGGCCGGCGCGGACGAAGCCTGCGCTTTCGCTTCGCGGTCGCGCGTCGCCTTCAGCACCGCCTTCTCGTCTTTCAGCGAGGTGAAGCCGCTCTGCGGCGCCGAATAGAAGCGGTCGATCTGCGGACCGGGCTTCACGGTGTCGCCCCTGCCCGCCTCGAACGCGTCGATGATCTCGGCCAGGCGTTCGGGCGTCAGGTCCTCGTAGGTGTCCTTGAAGATCATCACCATCGGCGCGTTGACGCAGGCGCCGAGACATTCGACCTCCTCCCACGACAGCGTGCCGTCGGCATTTGTGTGGAACTGCTCGTGATGGATCTTCGAGCGGCAGACCTCCATCAGCGCCTCGGACCCGCGCAGCATGCACGGCGTCGTGCCGCAGACCTGGACGTGCGCCCTGGTGCCCACCGGCTTCAGCTGGAACTGGGTGTAGAAGGTGGCGACCTCCAGCACGCGGATATAGGGCATGCCGAGCATTTCCGCGACGTGCTCGATCGCCGCCTTCGTCACCCAGCCCTCCTGCTCCTGCGCGAGCATGAGCAGCGGGATAACGGCCGACTGCTGCCGACCCTCGGGATACTTCTTTATCCAGGTCTTCGCCTCCACCGCTTTCGCCATGGAGAAGGCGAAAGCAGCTGGCTGGAGAGCTGGCTCGGCGAGACGGCGGACGGACATTTACCTATCGATCTCCCCAAACACGATATCGAGCGAGCCGAGCACCGCCGTCACGTCGGCGAGCAAATGGCCGCGGCAGAGGAAATCCATCGCCTGCAGATGGGCAAAGCCCGGCGCGCGCAGCTTGCAGCGATAGGGCTTGTTGGTGCCGTCGGAGACGAGATAGACGCCGAACTCGCCCTTCGGCGCCTCGACGGCGGCGTAGACCTCGCCGGCCGGCACGCGATAACCCTCGGTATAGAGCTTGAAGTGATGGATCAGCGCTTCCATCGACCGCTTCATCGCGGCCCGCTTCGGCGGCACGATCTTGCCGTCGGTGTTGGACACCGGGCCGACCCTGTCCTTGCCGAGCAGCAGATCGACGCACTGGCGCATGATCTTCGCCGACTGGCGCATCTCTTCCATGCGGATGAGATAGCGGTCGTAGCAGTCGCCGTTCTTGCCGATCGGAACGTCGAATTCCATCTCGGAATAGCATTCGTAAGGTTGCGACTTGCGCAGGTCCCAGGCGGCACCCGAACCGCGCACCATCACGCCGGAGAAGCCCCAGGCCCAGGCATCCTCGAGCGAGACGACGCCGATGTCGACGTTGCGCTGCTTGAAGATGCGGTTTCCGGTGAGCAGCGCGTCGAGTTCGTCGATCGACTTGAGGAAGGGATCGATCCACCTGCCGATGTCCTCGATCAGTTCCTCCGGCAGGTCCTGGTGCACGCCGCCCGGACGGAAATAGGCCGCGTGCATGCGCGAGCCGGAGGCGCGTTCGTAGAACACCATCAGCTTTTCGCGTTCGATGAAGCCCCACAACGGCGGCGTCAGCGCGCCGATGTCGAGCGCCTGCGTTGTCACGTTGAGGATGTGGCTCATGATCCGGCCGATCTCGGAATAGAGAACGCGGATGACTTGGCCGCGCCGCGGCACCTCGATGCCGAGCAGGCGCTCGGTGGCGAGCGCAAACGCATGCTCCTGGTTCATCGGCGCGCAATAGTCGAGCCGGTCGAGATAGGGCACCGCCTGGAGATAGGTCTTGTGCTCCATCAGCTTCTCGGTGCCGCGATGCAACAGACCGATATGCGGGTCGACGCGGTCGACCACCTCGCCGTCGAGCTCCAGCACCAGGCGCAGCACGCCGTGGGCGGCCGGATGCTGCGGGCCGAAATTGATGTTGAAGTTGCGGACGGATGTCTCAGCCATTGGCTCGCCCTTTCAGGTCGAGGTGAATGGTGAATGGTGAATGGTGAATAGTCATTCGCTTTGCCCGGGTGCTTCCAGGGAACGGACGTAGCGCACAAGGCGCTTTCCGAGACGAGTAGTGCGATACAGGAATTCGTCCTGCTGTTGCGAGGTGAGATAGCCGACGCGCACGGAGAGCATGGCTTGCGTCTCCAGCTCCTTCAGCGATCCCTGCGCTATTCGGAGATACTGCACGAAGCTCTTCCTCTGCGCGCGGCCGAACCCCTCCGCAATGTTCGATGGAATGGAAACCGCAGCCCGCCGCATTTGCGCGGTGAGGCCAAATGCTTCCTCGCGCGGAAACGACCGCGTAAGCGAATAGAGGTGTTCGGCGATATCCATCGCCTCCTTCCAGACAGTCAGATCGCGATAGTCGCGAATCGTGTCCTGGTGCTCTTCCATTCACCATTCACCATTCACCATTCACTGCTTCGCCTTCTCGTCGCCCGGCAGGACGTAATCCGTCCCTTCCCAAGGGCTCAGAAAATCGAAATTGCGGAATTCCTGCTTGAGCTCAACCGGCTCGTAGACCACGCGCTTGACCTCGTCGTCGTAGCGAACCTCGACGAAGCCGGTCAGCGGGAAGTCCTTGCGCAGCGGGTGGCCCTCGAAACCATAGTCGGTGAGGAGCCGCCGCAGGTCCGGGTGGCCGGTGAACAGGATGCCATAGAGATCGTAGGTCTCGCGCTCGTACCAGTCGGCGCCGGGATAGACGGCGGTCGCCGACGGCACCATCGTTTCCTCGTCGGCCTCGACCCTGACGCGGATGCGCTGGTTCTGGCGCGGCGACAGGAGGTGGTAGACGACGTCGAAGCGGCGCTGGCGCGACGGATAGTCCGCGCCGCAGATGTCGATGATCGAGATGAACTGGCACTGCACGTCGCGCTTGAGGAAATTGAGCACGTCGACGATGTCGCCAGGCGCGACCGTCACCGTCAGCTCGCCGTAGGCAACCACGGCGCTCTCGATGTCGTCGCCGAGCTTTTCCTTGAGGTAGGACGCCAGGTCGTTCAGCGCTTCGCTCATTGATCCGTTCCGGTTTCTCGGGACGCCGCGGCGGTCCCGCTGGAGCGGCGCCGGCCGGAGCCGGCGCGCATGACATTCATCGTTCGATCGTACCCGTGCGGCGGATCTTCTTCTGCAGAAGGAGAAGGCCGTAGAGCAGCGCCTCGGCGGTCGGCGGGCAGCCCGGCACGTAGATGTCCACCGGCACGACGCGGTCGCAGCCGCGGACCACCGAATAGGAATAATGGTAGTAGCCGCCGCCGTTGGCGCAGGAGCCCATGGAGATGACGTAGCGCGGCTCGGGCATCTGGTCGTAGACCTTGCGCAGCGCCGGGGCCATCTTGTTGGTCAGCGTTCCCGCCACGATCATCACGTCCGACTGGCGCGGAGATCCGCGCGGGGCGATGCCGAACCGCTCCGAATCATAGCGCGGCATGGCCGAATGGATCATCTCGACCGCGCAGCAGGCGAGGCCGAAGGTCATGTACATCAGCGAGCCGGTCCGGGCCCAGGTGATCAGCGCTTCGGACGAGGTGACCAGGAACCCCTTGTCGGAGAGTTCGGCATTGATCTCGGTGAAGAACGGATCGTTCGCGCCCACCGGTTTGCCGGTCGACGGATCGATGATCCCTTTCGGCTTCGGCGCGACGAGCGTGCCGGTCTGTTCGTTCAATCCCATTCCAGCGCTCCCTTCTTCCATTCGTAGATGAAGCCGATGGTGAGCACGCCGAGGAAGACCATCATCGACCAGAAGCCGAGCATGCCGATCTCGCCGAACGACACCGCCCAAGGAAACAGGAACGCCACTTCGAGATCGAAGATGATGAACAGGATCGAGACGAGATAGAAACGCACGTCGAATTTCATCCGCGCGTCGTCGAAGGCGTTGAAGCCGCACTCGTAGGCCGACAGCTTCTCCGGATCCGGATTGCGGTAGGCGACGAGGTAGGGGGCGATGATCAGGGCCACCGCGATCAGCAGCGCAACGCCCATGAAGATGATGATCGGCAGATAGGAACTCAGCAGTGCGTCCATGGCGCGCCTTGTGTCTTTTCGGAGCGGCCGGACCCAGCAACTTCGCGGGCCGGTCGTACGCGCCGGATCGGCCGCTTGCGCGACCCGCTCCGACGCTTGCTGCATTGCGGCGAGGGTTATCCCAGCCAAGAGGGCGGCGCAAGCCATACCTTGCGCGCGAAGAGACCGTTTCCCGTATTCCGCATCAATGGATTGTGCGCGATTTTGTCACTGGCGCGGCACCGCGACGGCGGATCGCGGCAGAACCAACCGACCAGCCCGACAGGTCGGAACCGGCGTGCCGGGCGAACGACCGCGAACCGCGGCCGAGACGGCCGCTTCGCGCGATACGGAGCCATTTTTCGGAGAAAAATGGCGCGAGTGACGGGGCTCGAACCCGCGACCTCCGGCGTGACAGGCCGGCACTCTAACCAACTGAGCTACACCCGCGCATGCGACCCGAAAGGCGTGCCCCTCGCGTCGATGGCGGGGACTTAAGGGGTTCGACTCGGGCTGTCAAGCTGCGGCCGTCGGGTTTCGCCGGCTCTTTGAAAACGACGTCATGCGAAGCACAGGAATGGCCTTGGCGCGGCCGATTCCGGCGGTTTTTGCTTGCGTCCAAATGACCGACCGCCTAAATCCGCGCCGCAGGGGCGATTAGCTCAGTTGGTAGAGCGCTTCGTTTACACCGAAGATGTCGGCGGTTCGAGCCCGTCATCGCCCACCATAAGTCTTGTCTGATCTCATTCAGGAGTTGGCGCAGCTCGGTCCCCGCAAGTCCCGGGCTCGTCCGGTTCTGTCGCAGCATGCAACCCCTCCCCAGATCGCGAAGAACGGTGGTGCCGGGGAAACTCGCTGTTTACTGCAACCTCTGGATTAGATTGAAGTCATCGAACAGCCGTGCGCCTCTGCAGAATGCGCAGGCTGGATCGCTACACTTACCGGCGGAAACGTCACGCTTCCAGGAGCATTGGCCGGTTGGCTGCGATGTTCGTCATCCCGCTCGTCATCGGCTTTGGCGGAGTTGCTCTTGAAAGCGGTGCAGTCAGTCTGCCCTTCGGCATTCTCGGTTCCGGATGCGATATCAAGGGCAACATCAGCATCAATTCCGGTGAGCGCATCTATCACGTGCCGGGGCAGAAATATTACGACGCCACCAGGATCCGATACGAATATGGCGAGCGGTGGTTCTGTTCCGAAGAGGAAGCCCGCAAAGCCGGCTGGCGCAAGTCAGGCGTCTAGCCGACTCCAGACCTGAAACATCCGCCTAGGCTCTGCAACTCAGCGCCGCGCCGGTCCCCGCTCAGATATAGCCGACAGGCGGAGGAACGACCTGCAGCTTGTCCCAGACGCGGACGACGCCCGGCGCATTTTCGGCGGCGACCCGCACCGCGTCGCGCACGTGGACGTCGGTGACGGTTCCCTTGAGTTCGACCACACCGTCGCGCACGACGATATCCAGCGTTCCGACCGGCGCCCAGTCCCTCTTCTTCAGTTCGTCGAGGATGGAGCGGCGAATCGTCATGTCGTCGACGGCGGACTGCGGCACGTCGCCCATGCGGCGCGACAGCGCCACGACGAGATTGGCGCGGCCGATGATGCCGACGACCTTTCCGTTCTCGACCACCGGCAGCCGCTTGAAGCCGCGGCGTTCCAAAAGGTCGGCCACTTCGCCGAGATCGGCTTCGGGACTGACGCTGACGACGTCGTGACTCATGACGTCCTCGACCTTGCGGCCGTGCTCGCGCGCATATTCCTCGGCCCGGCGAACCGGGCTCGTCCAGAATTCGAGCCAGCGCGGCCGATGGTGTTCGGTGCCGAGTTCGGGCCGGTGCAACAGGTCGCGTTCGGTCACGATGCCGAGCATCCGGCCGGTATCGTCGACAACCGGCAGCCCGCTGATACCGTGCTCGATCATCTCGCGGGCCGCGTGTTCGAGGGTCGTGTCGGGTCTGACCGTCGTCACGCCGACGGTCATGATATCACGCGCCTTCATGTTCTCGCTCCTTGATTGCGGAAAGGACAGCCTCGGCCGCCGCCACCTGCCGTTTGACGGCGATGAAGCTGTCGGGGCTGACGGAAATCGAATCGATGCCGCACTCGACCAGGAAGGCGGCGAACTCCGGGTGGTCGCTCGGCGCCTGGCCGCACAGGCCGATCTTGGCGCCGGCCTTGCCCGCCTCGCGGATGACGTTGGCGATCATCCATTCGACGGCCGCATCCTGCTCATCGAAGAGGTCGGCGAGTTCGGACGAATCGCGGTCCACGCCCAGCGTCAGCTGCGTCAGGTCGTTGGAGCCGATGGAGAAGCCGTCGAAGCGCTTGGCGAACTCCGCCGCGAGCACGACGTTGGACGGGATCTCGCACATGACGAAGACCTTGAGCCCATCCCTGCCCCGCTCGAGCCGGTTCGCCGCCATCTCCGCCAGCACCCGGTCGGCCTCGCGCGTCGAGCGGCAGAAGGGGATCATTACGACGACATTGCTGAAGCCCATTTCGCTGCGCAGCCGCCGGATGGCCCGGCACTCCAGCGCGAAGCCCTCGCGGTAGCGCGGTGAATAGTAGCGCGCCGCGCCGCGGAAGCCGATCATCGGGTTTTCCTCGCGCGGCTCGAACTCCGCCCCGCCGACGAGGCCGGCATACTCGTTGGTCTTGAAATCGCTCATCCGCACGATGACCGGCTTCGGCCAGGCCGAGGCGGCGATCCGGGCGAGGCCGCGCGCCAGCCTGTCGACGAAAAACTCCGCCTTGTCGGCATAGCCGGCCGTGATTTCGGCGATCTGGCGCTTGGCGTCCTCATCCTTCAGGGTGTCGTAGCGGACCAGCGCCATCGGGTGGACGCGGATGTGGTTGGAGACGACGAATTCCATCCGCGCGAGGCCGACGCCGTCGGCCGGGATGCGCCACCAGCGCAGCGCCGCGGCCGGGTTGGCGAGGTTGAGCATGATCTCCGTTCGGGTTGCTGGCAGGTCGTTGAAATCGACCTCGCTGGTCTCGAACTCCGCGACACCTTCATAGACGAAGCCGCGGTCGCCCTCGGCGCAGGACACCGTGACCGACTGTTCCCCGTGCAGGACATGCGTGGCGTTGCCGGTGCCGACGATGGCGGGAAGCCCGAGTTCCCGGCTGACGATGGCGGCATGCGAGGTGCGGCCGCCGTGGTCGGTGACGATCGCCGCGGCGCGCTTCATGATCGGCACCCAGTCGGGATCCGTCGTGCCGGTGACGAGAATCGAGCCGTCGACGAAGCTGTCGATGTCGCGGGCGCTCTCGATCAGGCAGACCTGGCCGCTGACGACCGCGTCGCCGACGGCGAGGCCTTCGGCAAGCGTCCTGCCCTTCCTGGTGATGGAGTAGCTCCTGAACGTGGTCGCGCCGCGCCGCGACTGCACCGTCTCGGGCCGCGCCTGGACGATGAAAATCTCGCCCGTCTCGCCATCCTTGGCCCATTCCATGTCCATGGGACAGCCATAGTGGCTCTCGATCGTCGCCGCCCAGCGGGCGAGGGTGAGGATCTCGCCGTCCTTGAGGACGAAGGCCGCTCGTTCGGCCTTCGAGGTGGGCACGTTGCGGGTCGGTCTCTCGCCCGTCGCGTAGATCATCTTCAGCGCCTTGGCGCCGCATTTCTTGCCGATGATCGGCACCCGCGTGCCGTCCGCGAGCAGCGGCTTGAAGACCTGGTATTCGTCGGGGTCGACCGCGCCCTGCACGACGTTTTCGCCGAGCCCCCAGGCCGCGTCGATGACGACGACGTCGGGAAACCCGGTCTCGGTGTCGATCGAGAACATCACGCCGGACCCGCCGAGGTCGGAGCGCACCATCTGCTGCACGCCGATCGAGAGCGCCACGCGCATGTGGTCGAAGCCCTTGGCCTGTCGGTAGCTGATGGCGCGGTCGGTGAAGAGCGAGGCGTAGCAGCGGCGGCAGGCGCTGAGCAGCGCATCGACGCCGCGGATGTTGAGGAACGTCTCCTGCTGGCCGGCGAAGCTGGCGTCGGGCAGGTCCTCGGCAGTTGCGCTCGAACGCACCGCCACGTCGACATCGGCCTTGCCGGCGCGCTCGCAAAGGCGACGATAGGCCCCGGCGATGGCGGTGGCGGTCGCTTCCGGCCATTCCCCCGTGAGGATCAGCGAACGGATCGCGTTTCCCGTTTCCGCCAGCGTCGCCTTGCCTTTGGCGAGTCCGTCGAGCAGGCCAGCGATCTCCTGCCTCTGTCCGTTGGCATCGAGATAGCTCCAATAGGCATCGGAGGACGTCGCGAATCCGGGCGGAACCCGGATGCCCTTCGGCGCGAGCGCCTGCACCATCTCGCCCAGCGAAGCGTTCTTGCCGCCGACGCGCGCCACGTCGGGGCGCCCGACCTCCTCAAACCACAGCACCGGGCCGGCTTGCGGGAGCCTGGCTTCGGCCGCCCGGGATATCGGAGTGTCCATCGCTTCCTCCCTGTCGTGCCGGGCAGCATGCAGGGGCGTCGACGAGGCGTCCTTGATATCGGTCAATCAGGTTCGGGCACCCGGTCCCTACGCGACCGCGACGCGCTCGAGATCGCCCTTGCGGAGCTGGCCGTAGAGTTCGAGTACGTCTTGCTGCCGGCACAGTTCGGTCCCCGGCGTCATCGCCGTTGCCGCGCCAGCCGAGATGCCCAGGCGGAAGGCGTCCTCGGTCGACCATCCCTCGGTCAGCGCCCAGACCATGCCGGCAAGAAAGCTGTCGCCGGCGCCCACCGCCGAGCGGGTGCGGACATGGATGGCGCGCATGCGCATCAAGCCCTCGGCGCTCGCCAGCACCGCGCCCTCGATGCCCATGGTCACCGCGACCAGTTCGGCTGCTCCGCGCTCGACCAATCCCGCGGCGGCCCGGCACACCCCGGCCTCGTCGAGCTTTTGGCCCACCAGCGTCTCGAGTTCGCCGAGGCTCGGTTTCACCAGGAAGACGCTGGCCCGCGCCAGCGTTTCGCTCAGCCCGGCGCCCGAACTGTCGAGCACGAAGCGCGCGCCGCGACGGCGGGCCGCTTCGGCCATGCGCGCGTAAACGTCGGGAGGCGCTCCCTCCGGCAGGCTGCCGCTGGCGACCGCATAGGCGCCCTGGTGCGCCGAGACCGCCTCGACAAACGGCTCGAGTTCCTCGACACTGACCGTCGGTCCTTTCGGCACGAAGCGGTATTCCAGCCCGGTCGAGCGCTCGCGCACGGTATGGCCGAGACGCGTCTGCTCCCGGAAGGGCAGCCCGCGGCAGGGCGTGCCCTCGTCGCGCAGCAGCCTCTCCAGCAGGGCGCCCAGTTCGCCCCCGGCACCGAAGACGGCCTCGACCTCGCCGCCCAGTCGCTTCACGACCCGGGCGACATTGATGCCGCCGCCACCGGGATCGTAGCGTTCGTTGAACGTGCGCACCTTGCGCGTGTGCTGGACCTTTTCCGTCTCGCTGGACAGGTCGACGGCGGGATTGAGCGAAAGGGTGAGAACGGGCTTCATCCTCCGGCTGCCTGCGTTTGCGTCCGCGGTCGAGGCGCGGCATCGGCGATGCCGACATGGTCGACCACGCCGGCGGTACCGCGCACCCCTTCCGCGATCGCGCGGGCCGCCAGCCGCGTCGGCTCCGACGGCAATTGGCCCCAGAGATGAACGACGCCGTCCGAGACGATGACGCCGAGCCCCGAGTCCCGCAGTTCGGCGACCTCCTCGATCCGCGCCAGAATCGAACGGCGAAGGGCTTCGTCGCCCTTTATCGGCGGATCCAGCTTGGCGACGGAGATCGCCCGCAGCAAGTCCGCGCGGGAAACAATGCCGACCAGCGCGCCGTCCCGCATCACCGGCAGCCGCTTGACGCCGCGTTCCGCCATCAACGCGGCGATCCTGCCGAGCGGTGTCTCCTCGTCGATGGTAACGACGTCCTTCGCCATCACGTCCTCCACCTTCCAGCTGTGAGTCCGGAGATGGTCCCGCGCCGCCTGCCCGCCCCGGTCCGGCTGCAGATAGAACTCCGTTCCGAGCTCGGCGCGACGCAGCAGGTCGCCTTCGGTCAGGATGCCGACGAGACGGCCCTCATCGTCCACGACCGGCAGGCCGCTGATCCGCCTGTCGCACATGATCGCCGCCGCGTGCCTGACGCTGTGGTCGGGGGACACGGTAGCGACGGCTACCGACATGATATCCTTGGCTTTCACGCGCCGATCCTTTCGCGATACGCCTCAGCAAGGCACCATATCCCCGGGCACGTCCTTGATCTTCCGCAAAGCGCTCAGTCATCGCCGCGACGGCACTGCGCCCGGCAATGCTGCCGGCGGCATTGACAGAAATCAAGGAAGGGCCCCCTGATCTCATGCGATCCGCTTCAGACAGACAGATATCCGGGAGGGTTTGATGCGCAAACTGGCAATCCACATCGTCGCCATCGCTTCGATCGGCTTCACGGCGCAAAGCGCCTTTGCCGACAGTTGCTACGATCTCTGGTACGAGCGCAACGCGATCTACGACGACAACGGCTACTGCTTCAAGACGAGCCTCGGCAAGCAGGTGTTCGACAACAGCGACTGCTACACCAACAACCCGACCTTCTCCAAAGCCGAGTGGCGCCGGATCGAGCAGATTCGTCGCCAGGAGAAGCGGTTGGGCTGCAAGGTGAACTGACGCGCTCTATCTGCGGCCAGTCAGCCATTTCTGTTCGACGAGGCCACCCGCCTCGGCGAGTTCGGCCGGCGTCATCGCCGCCCCGACACGGTCGCGGATCGGCGCGGCCTCGGCCAGCCCGGCGGCTGCGGCGAGATTGAGCCACATATAGCCGAGCACGTAGTCCTGCGGCACGCCCTGGCCGCGAAGGTGCAGCAGGCCAAGATTGGCCATTGCCGCGGGCATGCCCAAGTCGGCCGCCTTTTCGAACCAGGGTGCAGCCCGCGCCGGTCCGTCCGTGAGGGTCGTGTCAGTGGCCGTGAGATAGGCGAGGAGGAAGATCGCGACGGGATCGCCCCGCGACGCACCTTGTGCGAATTCCTCCGGCTTCGCCGTCGCCGGATCGATTTCGAGCAGGCGGGGATCGTAAAGGAACGCCTGCGCCGAAACGATGTCGGTCGCGCTGGTGCCGCCGCTCTGCCCCGCCTTGGCGTATAATTCCATAGCCCTGGCCTCGTCCTGCGCGACGCCGAAGCCGTTCTCGTACATGACGCCGAGATTGTAGAATGCCTGGGTCTGGCCTTGCGCGGCCGCCTTCCCGAAAAGATCCATCGCCCTCTCGTAGTCCTGAGGCACGCCCTCGCCGCGGGCCAGCATCAGGCCGAGATTGTTTTGCGCGCGCGCGTCGCCGGCTTCCGCTGCCTCCGAGAACAGCCCGGCGGCGCGGGCGAGATCCTTCTGAACTCCGGTTCCCTGCTGGTAGGCGAGTCCGAGGCTGGTCTTCGCCGCCGCCAGCCCTTGTTCCGCCGCCGCCGCGAACCAGCGCGCGGCCTCAGCCTTGTCCTCGACGCCGAGCCGGCCGTCGTCGAGGAGCAGGGCGAGGTCATACTGGTGGGCGGGATTGCCCTGCTCCGCGGCGCGTTGCATCCAGAGCAAGGCTGCCTTGCCGTCCCGCGCCACGCCGAGTCCCTCGGCATGGAGCCGTCCCAGCGCATTCTGCGCGCGGGGTTCGCCGCTCTCGGCCGCCTTCGCGATCCACTGCGCGGCGGCGGCGAAATCCTGCGGCACACCCAGCCCGTCGAGATGGACCTTGCCCAGCAGATAGGCGGCGGAAGCGTCTCCCGTCCTGGCCAGCGGCTCGAGCAGGCGGACCGCCGAAGCGACATCGCCGGCCCGCAGCAACGCCTGCGCCTCGACCGTATTTCCCGCCCAGACCGGCGCGGCTGCGGCCATGGCCACGAAAACGGCGGCCGCCACCCCAAGTCCGGCCCGTCTCAGCCCTTGCCGCGCGACTTGGCGATCCATTCCCGGGCCTTCTTCTGCGCATCGGCGATCTGCTCGCGCGTCATCAGCTTCGACAGGTTGTCGCGCATCTTCACCGCCTCCTCGTTTCCGTCGGTGGCGGCGATGTTCGCCCACTGATGCGCCGCGACATAGTCCTGGTCCAGGCCGTCGCCGGCGGCATATTTCTTCGCCAATTCGAGCTGCGCCAGGGCGTCGCCCGCCTCGGCCGCCTCCTGGTAGAGCGCGATGGCACGGTCATCGTTGCCGGCATCCTTGGCGCCGGCATCGATCAGGGCGGCGAGCCTGGCTTTGGCCGGCGCCGACCCGGACCCGGCCTTCGCTTCCAGCCATTTGCGCGCGTCGGCATTGCCCTCGCCCGCCGCCACCGCCACCCAGAACGCCCCGTCCGCTTCGTCCTGCGGCGCCACACGCCCCTCGATGATCATCGCGGCCAGTCGCGTGGCGGCCTGCCTGTCACCGCCTTGCCCGCCCTTGCGGTACCAGTCGGCGGCCATCTCGTCGCTCTTCTCGACGCCCCGGCCCGCCTCGTACAGCGCACCGAGTGCCGCGGCGGAGCGAGCCAGGCCCATCTCAGCCGCCTTCTCGTATGCCTCTGCCGCACGCTGGTCGTCCTGCGGCACGCCCTTGCCGGTGTAGTACATGTAGCCGAGATTGCTCAGCGCCCCGGCATCGCCGGCGTCCGCGGCCTTCTTCGCCCATTCGTAAGCAAGCGCGAAGTCCGGCTGGTTCGCCGCCGAACCGGTCAGATAGAAGCCGCCGAGATCGCGTTGGGCGGCGGCCATGCCGGCTTCGGCGGCCTTGCGGTACCAGTCGAGCGCCTTCGCCTCGTCCTTGGCGATGCCGCTTCCCGCCATAAGATTGCTGGCCAGCGTGTATTGCGCCTTCGCCAGACCGTTCTCGGCGGCGAGTTCGAACCACTTGCCCGCTTCCTGCGTGTCCTTGGTCGCGCCCTGGCCCGTGGCGTAGATGCGGCCGAGTTCGAACTGCGCCTCGGCGTTGCCGGCGCGGGCGGCGGCCATGATCCAGGTCAGCCCGGCGACCTCGTTCTTCTCGATGCCGGCGCCGGCGAGATACATCTGGCCGACATAGAGCTGCGCGGTCGCGTTGCCCTTTTCCGCGGCGAGCCTGAACAGCCTGCCTGCCTCGGCCTCGCTGCGGTCGACGCCGGCCCCCTGGAGATGGAAGACACCGAGCTGCAGCAGCGCCGACGCATCCCCCTGATCCGCGGCCTTCTTCATCCAGCCCGCGGCCGCCTCCAGATCCTTCTCCGTCCCCTGCCCCAGCGCTAACATGTAGCCCAGCCGGTATTGGGCCAGCGCGTCGCCCGCGTCGGCCAGCGGTTTCAGAATCGCGAGGGCCTTGGCGTAGTCGCCCGCCGCGTAGGCGGCTTCCGACTGCTGCATGGTCTGCGCCGTCCCGGCCGGAACGGCTTCGGAGCCCCCGCTGCTCTGCGCCGCTGCGCCAGAGACGCCTGGCGTGGCCGGTTCCTCCGCGAACGACCTCAGGGGCGCGAGGAACGAAGCCATCGCCAGGGCGAGGATCGCGACGCCGAGGGACTTTCGGTCAAACTTCATTCAATGCCTTCCAAGTTTGCTGCATCGTGAGCGCTGCCGGCGTGTCGGCATACTCGATCCGGGCGTAAGACGCGACAAATCCACCCGGATTCAAGGGCCGCCGCGGCGATGTCACCGCGTCGCCGCGCCTTCGCGCGCTATGCGATAGAGTGCCCCTGCGTCGAGGCCGCCTTCTATCGTGGTTTCGCCGCCGGTCGACCAGTGAATGGTCGCGCTTTCGATTCGTCCGGCCTTGCCGGTGCCGAAATGCAGGACCGGCGCGTCGAAGGACATGAAGCCGCCACCGCTCTGCAGCTCGCGCATCTGCGTCAGCCCGTCCGCCGTCCTGATCTCGAGGCGGTTGCCGATGCCGAACTGATTGCCGAGACGGTCGCGGAACTCGAAGGCGATCGAGTTGCCGTCGGCCGATCCGTTGACATAGGCCATCGGCGGACCGTTGACCGGCACGGTGATGAAATCCTGGTCGCCGTCATTGTCGATATCGATCGCGACCGCAGCGGCGGTGATCAGATAGTCCTCCATCCCCGCGGAAACCGTCTCTTCCCTGAACTTGCCCGTGCCGTCATTCACGAACAGGATCTTGGACGGACTGATCTCGTTCGGAATCCACGTGCCGTTGAGGACATAGATGTCCTTCCAGCCGTCATTGTTCACGTCCTCGACCTTGACGTCCCAGGTCCAGCCGCCGATTTCCACGCCCGCCGGCACCGCGTGTTCCTCGTAGCTTCCATCCCCCTTCGGCGAAAGCAGCACGTTGCGGCGCTGGATTTGCGGAACGGCCTCGTCGAGCTCCGCCTGGGTCGGCTGGCGGCTCGGGCGGAAATGGATCTCGCAGAGCTGGCGCGCCCGTTCCGCGCCGACGGCGATCAGCTCGCAGATCGAGGCATCCTTGCTCTGGATCGCCAGATCCTTCACCAGCATTGCCCGGCATTCCGCCCTGTCCGGTTCCGCCAGTTCGGCGCAGCGCGAGGCGTTGGACGGATCGAAGCTGTGGCCTGACTTGTACCACTGCTTGATCGCCATGTTCTTTTCGCAGATCGCCTTGTCGCTCTCGCGCCCGATGCCGTCGCAATAGCGTTCCAGCGGCTGGGTCTTCAGTTTGTTCGCAATGCCCGACGAGCGCCCGGCGATCTGGCCGACATAGATGTCCTGCCGCCCGGAATTGGCGAGGTCGGCCGTCTTGAACGCCATCGTCGTCTGCGTCGTCATCGGAATCAGGTTGTCCTGGCGGCGGATGGGCTTGAAGGCGCCGGCGCCGTCGCCGAGCGAGAAGATGTCGGGCATCTCGAAATCATTGCCTTCCAGCAGGTCGAGCTTGCCGTCCAGGTTGATGTCGGTCAGCAGGATCGACAGCGTCTCGCCGGGCGGGCCGCCGAGTTCGGAGAACGCCGAACCGTCCATCGCTCCGCCCTTGTTGAAGACGACGCGGTTGGTCGCTTCCTCGCCGGGGATGCGCCGGTACCAGCCCGCCGCCCAATTGCCGAAGGCGGCATCAAGGTAGCCGTCGCGGTTGACATCGCCGAAGCTCGCCGCCAGCGTCAGCACCGCATCGTCCCGATTGGCCACCTTGGTCATGTTCGCGGCCGCGAACGCGCCGCCCGCGTTGCGCAGCACGTAATTGCCCTTGCGGAACGTCGTGAAGAACAGGTCGAGCCAGCCGTCATTGTCGATGTCGACGAAGGCGACGTTGAACACCGGCATCCTGGCGATCTCGCCGATGTCGAAGGCCGACCTTTCGAACGTGCCGCCGGTGTTGCGATAGAAATACAGCCCGCCGACCGTCGAGGCGACCACGAGGTCCCGCCAGCCGTCATTGTCCCAGTCGCCGGCGGAGATACCCCTGCCCTCCCAGAACGGCGGCCACATGTCGGCGAAGGAGAATTCGATCGGCTGGTCGATGCCGAGCTTCCAGGCCTCCATCTTCTCGAAGCGCTTCTCGCCCGGCGCCGAGCGCGGCTCGAAGGCGCGGCGCGAGATAGTTATGGTGTTCGCTCCGTCCGTGATGCTGCGCACCTGCTCCGGCTCGGCGGCCTGCGCCGAGGAGACCAGGCTCAACTCGAACGATGTCAGGATCTCGAGCGCCCGCTTCTGCAGGTTCTGGTGATAGAAGTGCACGCCGATGCCCGCGAGCGTGCCGATGACGACGATGGTGCCGGCCAGAAGCGAGGCGGCGCGCAGCGAGATCGCCCCGGCGACGATGAAATACGAATAGATCGAAAAGATTCCGAGGGTGAACAGCAGCGTCGTCACCAGGCCCACGTCCATGCCGCCGCCGAGCAGTGCGCCGGAGACGACCACGTCGAAGCCGATCGGCACCGGCAGGAAAGTGCCGAGAAGCGCAGCCAGAAAGACGGTGACGAAGCCGAAGCCGACCCCGGAGAAAGTCTCCGGCGGGACCAGCGTCGCCACAACCGCGCCGAGGAAGCCGGCAAGCAGCATCAGCGGCAGCGTGCGCGAGACGATGAACCACAGGCTTTTGGCGAAATCCCAGGCGAAGCGCCAGACCGACTGGAACAGGTTTTCGGTCTCTTGTGCCGGGGCCGGCTTCGGCATGCGCAGGAATTTTTCCGGCGTCGACGACACTTTCAGCTGGTTCTCCGGCAGGAAACGGCAGATGACGGGCACCGCGACCAGGATCACGAAAACGCTGAGGACGACCTTCAGCACGCCGACGTAGAAAGGCATCAGCGAGAACACCATGGTCAGCACGACGACGTTCAGCGTCGGCGAGGCGATCATTGCCGACAGCGTCGCCTCGGCGCGCGCGCCGCCCGAATAGAGCGCCTTGGCAATCGGCGCGGCGCAGTTGACGCAGACGCCGAGCGGCGCGCCGACACCCATGCCCAGCAGCGAATTGGCGAAGCGCCCCTTGAACGAGTGCTGGCGCACATAGCCCATCAGCGTCAGGAACGCCGCCCCGAACAGGATGCCGAAGGTCATCCCCTTGCGATTCGTCTCGATCCAGTTCAGCGTCGAATAGCCGATCCGTTCAAAGGTCGTGTATTCCGGCTTGAGCGGATATTTCGCCTCGAAGCTCAGCGGATCCTCGAGCTGGATTGCCCCGCTCATCATCGCCTTCTCGCTGAGCGAAGGATAGCGCGACTGCGTCCAGAACTGGATCGCCAGCAGCGCGACGACAATCAGGCTGAACACGAAGCGTTTCTCGAATGGCCGGATGACGAACGAGCCCATGTCTTCCCCTCATGATGCCGTGACTTGCAGGCGGATGCTGTCGGAGATGACGTTACGATACTATGGAATGCAAAGCACGGGTTTTGAGATGTTTTGCTCTTCGAAAAAAATCCGGATGCAAATCGGACAAATCCCGAAGCTGTCACTTGAACGCGATATCGCTGTGGTGTTACTCTTCCGCAACGTTAAGTTTTGATCGGATTCCAGTGCCGGCGGTTTGCGCGGGGCACGTCTCAGACGGGGGAGAATAATGAGACATATCATTCGTGTCGCTACCGTCGCGGCGGCGGGTCTGGCCTGTGCGGCCCCTTCGTTCGCCCAGGAGGTTCTCGGCGCGCGCAGCGCGGCGTCCGGCACCAAAGTCAGCTTCGTCCTGCCAACCGGCTATTTCAACGCCACGTTGTCCGTCGCCGGCCCCGACGGAAGGGTGATCAGCGCCTCGGCGAAACGTGGTTCGCCGGTGATCGATCTGTCCGGCAAGAACGCGATGGGCGACGGCGTCTACACCTACCAGATCACGGCCGCCTCGCCGAAGACGAAGGCGGTGAAGGCGGATGGCGCCGACGGCCGCGAAGTGTCCGCCGCGCAGGTCAACATGCGCGGCGAGATGTCGGTCAATGTCGGCGCAGCGATGTCCGGGACCTTCCTGGTCCAGGGCGGACGGATCGTCGACACGTCGAACATGAAAGAAGGGGCGGCGCGCTAGGCCGGGCGGGAGAAGCATCATGAAAAGATATGATCTTGCGGCCGGTTGCGCGGTTCTGGCCATTGCCGTTTCGGCGGGGGTGGGGTCCGCCCTCGCGGACCAGGTGATTCCCGACGATCTCATCGTCCAGGGCAGTCTCTGCGTGGGTCTCGACTGCGTCAACGGCGAGGTATTCAATTTCGCGACAATCCGGCTGAAGGAAAACAACACGCGCATCGACTTCACGGATACGTCGGCGAGCGCCGGGTTCGCTACGAACGATTGGCGGATACAGGCCAACGACAGTAACAGCGGCGGCGCCAACGCACTTTCGTTCCGCAGCATGGGCGCGTCGGCGACAGGCGCGGAAGGCGGCACGGCGATTCTCACCCTAACGAACGGCGCGCCTTCGAATTCGGTCTTCGTTGATTCGACCGGCCGCGTCGGCTTCAAGACCTCGACCCCGGTTCTCGACCTCCACATCAATACGAGCAACACGCCTGGGATCCGCCTGGAACAGAACAGTTCCGGCGGCTTCACCGCGCAGACCTGGGACATTGCCGGCAACGAGGCGAACTTCTTCATCCGCGACGTGACCGGCGGCAGCCGCCTATCCTTCCGCATCCGTCCCGGCGCGCCGACCAGTTCGATCGATATTGCCTCCACCGGCCGGGTCGGCATCGGCAATGCCAGCCCCGACTCCCCGATGGAGATCATCGCCTCTCCGACCACGATCGGCACCGGCAACGCCGTTCTGAAGCTGGTCAATCCGGCGGGACCAACGTCGCTGCAGTTCGATCCGCTCAATGACGGCACGTTCTGGAACGTCGCGGCGGGGTCCAACACGGCGTTCAACATCAACCGGAACGGCAACGCGACCACGGAACTGACTCTGTCCGACACCGGCAACATGGTCATCTCGGGTACCCTGACGACTGGCGGTCCGACCTGTGGTGGCGGCTGCGATGCCGTCTTCGAGCCCGACTACAAACTCCCCTCGATCGAGGAACACGCTGCATCCATGTGGGCCAACAAGCATTTGCCGAATGTCGGTCCGACGGCGCCCCACGCGCCGGTCAACCTGTCCGAGCGGTTCGGCGAGATGCTCAACGAGCTCGAGACCGCCCACATCTACATCGAGCAGTTGCACAAGCGGATCGGCGTCCTGGAAGCCGAGATCGAACGCAAGGCGGAAAACTAGGACGGCCTCCGGCGCGCCGGATTGGATCGATACGTTCTTCCGGTCGTTCCCGCCAGATGACGTGGCGGGCGGCCGGTCGGCCTGCAATTGCCGCCGCCTGACCCGTTTCATCCGCGTTTGCGAATACGTGATCGACGGGCTCGACCCGCATTCCGCGGCCCGGAACACGTAACCGTCGCGCATCAATTGGCGGTGACAGGCTGGACATCGTCGTTGACCTCACTGTCTCTCATCCTGTACGCAGGCGAAAGCTCTCCCGAGCCCTGACCCGCTGGATCCGATGGCCGAATCGAACTACATCGACGCCTACTACGACGTTGAAAACGTTGCAGATCTTGTCCGCCGGGGGCACCACAGGGGCGTCGTCGGCGGCTTGTGGGACGAGATCGGACAACTGCAGTTCGACTATCTTCTCGGTCAGGGGCTCGCCCCCGAGACCCGGCTGCTGGACATCGGTTGCGGCTGCCTCCGGGGCGGAGTTCATCTGGTCCGCTACCTAAATCCGGGCAACTATTTCGGCATCGACGTATCGCAGGAATTGCTCGATGCGGGCTACGACGTCGAGCTGGCGGCCGCCAAGCTTCAGAGTCGGCTGCCTCGCGAGAACTTGAACGCCAATGGGACCTTCGACGCCGGTATGTTCGGCGTGCAATTCGACGTCGCCATCGCGCAGTCGGTGTTCACGCACTTGTCCTACAATCAGCTCAAGCTCTGCATGGCTCGCACCGCGCGTTGCGTTCGACCGGGTGGAAAGTTCTATCTGACGATCTTCCTGGCGGACGAGGGAGAGGACTGGACGGGCCCCATCCGCCACTCGCCGGGCGGAATTTCGACCCGGCCCGACGCGAATCCGTTCCACTACCAGCATTCAGACCTGATGCACGCGGTCGCCGGCCTACCCTGGAGCTTGGTGGAAGTCGTCGAGTGGGGTCATCCCCGAGGGCAGCGCATGGCCGTTTTCCAGCGGCTGCGCACTGACGAGGATGCCGAAACGGCGGATCGCTCGAAACGTTCTGACGACGTGAGAAGCCTGGACCGCCAGGCTGCCAAAGCGCTGCCGATCGGTGCGCAGCACTATGCGACCTATGTCGGTCCCTCGGAGCAGTGGGACCTGATGGGTGCCACTCAGTTTCGCCTGTTGACGTCGCTCGGCCTGCGCGAGAACCATAATCTGCTCGACATCGGCTGCGGATCGCTCAGGTCGGGCCGGCTGTTCCTCAGCTATCTCAACCCTGGCCGATATTTCGGCATCGAGCCCAACAAATGGCTTATCGACGACGTCGTGCGGGCCGAACTCGGCGAGGAATTCATTCGGCTCCGCAGGCCGCGCTTCCTTTACACAAGCGACTTCGATGCCAGGCCGTTCGGCGAGCGCTTCGACTTCATCATCGCCCAGTCGATATTTTCCCATGCCGGTCCTGACATGCTGCGCGCCGCCCTCGCTTCGATCCGGGATACGATCCGCCCGGGGGGGCTAGCCCTGGCGACGTTCATTGACCCCGACGACCAGCCCCGAATGGCGTTGGAGGCGGACGGATGGACCTACCCCGGGTGCATCACCTACAGGCCCGAGACCATTCGCGCGATGGTCGATGCCGCCGGACTGTACTGCAGAAAACTGCCTTGGTATCACCCTCGGCAGATCTGGTACGCGATCTCGGATTCGGCAAGTGCCTTGCCGCCGCCCGAACACGATCACCTTTTGTCCGGCGCCGTCCTGAACGTGCGGGATTTCGCTGCCAGTGTCGCTCCGAGAGGAGGGCACGGAGGACAATCATGACGGAAACCGCCGGCAGGGATTCCGGCGCGACCGTGACGACCCCGTCGTCGGCGGTGGCAGGGTCCGGGGCCCGCCCCATGCTCATTCTCGGCATGCACCGCTCGGGCACCAGCTGCCTCGCCGGCTGCCTGCAGGCGGCCGGGCTGATCTCGGGCGAGGTCAATACCGAGGCCATGTACAACAAGAAGGGCAATCGCGAGAACCTGGCGGTCATGCACCTGAATGACGAGGTGCTGGCCTCGAACGGCGGCTCGTGGCGGCATCCCCCGGCCAGGGTGGCGTGGAGCGATGCGCAGCTCGCCAAAGGCGCGGAGGTGGTCGCCACCATCGCCGGAGAAGGCATCTGGGGATTCAAGGATCCTCGAACCCTGCTGACGCTGGACGGCTGGTTGCACATCCTCGGCAAGGTCGAGATCGCCGCGAGTTTCCGCCATCCGCTCGCCGTCGCCCGGTCGCTCAACCGGCGCGACCCGACCCTCTCCCTGGACGAGGGACTGGAACTTTGGCGCGTCTACAACGAGAAGCTGGTGGCGGTTGCGGAACGGTTTCCCGTCGGCCTCGTCAGCTATGACAGGCATGGCGACGCCTATGCCGCTGCGGTCATCCGCATAGCCCGCGACCTCGCGCTGCCCGAGCCGGAGGCCGCTGCCCGCTTCTACGACGCCAATCTGCGCCACCAGACCATCGACGAGGCGCAGCCGCTGCCGGACCATCTCGCCGTCATCTACGCCAGGCTGCGGGCACTGGTCCGATGAGCCTCCGTTCCGGCCGCCGCGTCAGCGCCGGCGGAACAGGGATTTCGCCAGTCCGCGGTAATAATCTGCTCGGAGCAAGGGATGCGCTTTGCGCATCGCTTTCTCATCGGACGACGGATCGGCAACGCGGGGGTACAGCGTCTCGAGAGAACCGATCAGGTGCGGGACGACCGCGGGCCGGGGTTTGCCGAAATAGAGGCAGGAGTAATCCGGTACCTTGTAGGAACGGCCGAAAATGTCCTGGTATTCGCCATCCAACAGGCTCCATTTGCTGTCGCCCGAGACAGAAACCGAATCGTGAACCTGGTGGAACGTGCCCTCGCTCAGCAGACAGATGTTCCTCGCCCGCCGCCTGGTGATATACCGCTCGAACAATTCCAGGTTCGCCAACCCTCCGCCGGGCGAACGAAAACGCTCGTCATAGCCGCCAAACCGGTCGAACATGGACCGGCTGATGGAGAATGCGTTGCTCTCCGCGATCGGATTGAAATGTCCCTTCTTCGACGATCCGGCGAAGACCGAGATGTCGAACAATGCGTCTTCGCGCGTCGGCCAGCCCGCTCCGGCAATCAGCGCGTCCTCGACCGCGGCGTTGTAGCCTTCCACGATCGACTGATGTTGTAGTTTCGGGCCGATGTGCCAGCCGAGCGAGTAAACGAACGAACCGTCCAGCGCGGCATGGGCCTTCAACATCGTCTCGAACATTCTGTGGGAAAAGATTCTTGCTCCGTCGATGGCGAACAGCAGGAGATCGCCTCTCGCGAGTTCGCGCGCCGCCCAGTTGAGCGCAAAGACCGGCGACCGTTGCGCATTCTCGACACGGTGCAGTGCGACCCCTGCCGGCAGATCGGGGATTCTCAGCGGCGGCTCGGATCCGTTGTCGATGAGAATGATCTCGTAGTCGCCCGGACCGACACCTTTCTGGTAGGGCGCCACGGCGGAGAAAAGAGTCCTCTCCGCTTCACGCTGCATATTGTAAGTACAGATGATCACCGACATTTTCGGGCGAGGCTTTCGCGTCTTGGATGCCACAAAATTCACCCTGAATTTGTCAGATCAATTTCATATATCAATAAATACCAGCGATTGCCTACGAATAGTATTGCGCCGCCGGCCGGTGATACTTGGCCGAGACCAGGGCCGGTCAACTCGCCGGCGCCCGCACCGCGGCCGTCTTCTCGATCGCCGTCAGCACCCTGTCGTCGCGGCTATAGACATCCGGAAAATACTCGACCGCCCCATGCTTGTTGGGCCAGGCGGTGAAATAGGCGACGTAGACCGGGATATTGCCCGGGATCTTCTCCGAATTGTGCCCCTGCGCCAGCTTCGACTTGATGTAGCCGACGTCCTTGCCGAGCAGCGCCGCCGCCATCTCGCGCGGCTGGGATAGCCTGATGCAGCCGTGGCTGAAGGCGCGGGTTTCACGCTGGAAGAGCGCCTTCTGCGGCGTGTCGTGCATGTAGATCGCATGCTTGTTGGGAAACAGGATCTTGAGCTCGCCGAGCGCGTTGGCCTCGCTCGGGCTCTGGCGCACGTTGAACGGCACCTTGCCGCCGAACTGTCCCCAGTCGATGGCCGAGGACGGGATGCGCTGCCCCCGCGCGTCGGTCACCTCGTAGCCCGCCCGGTCGAGGTAGCCCGGATCGTTGCGCAGGCGCGGCAGCATCTCGTTGACGATGATCGATTGCGGCACGCCCCAGTAAGGATTGTAGTCGATCTGCTCGATCGTATCCTGGAAGAAGCTGGTCTGGTTGGAGGCGGTTCCGACCACGACGCGCATCGAGAGCCGCTCGGTTCCGTTCTCGAAATAGGTCGCCGTGAACGCCGGCTGGTTGACGAAGACCCGGCGTACACCGAGGTCGGAGGGCAGCCAGCGCAGCTGTTCGAGCGCGACCTTCACCTTGCCGATGCGGTCGGCCTTCGAAACCCCGGCGAGTGCCTGGACCGTGCGGGGGCCGACCACGCCGTCGCCCTTCAGCCCGTGCGCCTCCTGCGCTTCCTTGATCATCGGCACGAGGTCGGGCGTATAGTCCTCCTTGGCGCGGGACAGAGCGAGGAGCACCGCGTATTTGGTCGCGAACTCGGGCGTGGCCTTGCGCTCGATCAGCGCGATCAGCTTCGGCAGGTCCGCGCTCCTGCCGCCCGGCTTCAGGAGCAGCTTCGGGTCGACGACGATGTCGTTCTCCTCCAGCGCCGACAGCGCTTCCAGTTCGGCGCGCAGCCGCAGATACTCGTCGTTCTGCGGATGGTAGGAGTCGAGCAGCACCGCCGTGTCGTAGGTGCGGGAGAGCTTTGCGAGTTCCTTGGCCAGATCGAGCGGCTTGGCCGCGAAATCGTGATAGCCCGACAGCCGGTTCGGATCGATGCGGCCGCGGACGGAATCGCGGACGTAGCGCAGGACCTTCGCCGACAGGGCGAGTTCGAAACGGGCAAGTTCGCGCTGGCGCGAGACCATGTCGTCCATCGAGAACGATGCCTGCGGCACCTCGACCGAATATTCCGCCGGGTCGAGGCCGTGGCTGCCGGCTTCGGCCAGCGTTCTCAATGCCTGCTGGGCGCGGCTGTTCAGGCCGTATCCGGATATCCAGATGAAATCCTGATGCGCCGCATAGTGCGCGGCGATCGCCTCGGTCACATCCTTTTCCGCCGCGAGATCGAGATCGGTGAGAAACGGCATGGCTTCGGCAAACCGCACGCCGGACGCACCCGCGAGCGTCAGATCCGACAGGCCCGTGGGCGCGGCGATCCGTGGCACCTTCACCTTGACCAGGGCGTCGGCCTTATAGGTGTAATAGGACGGCGCCGAGATCTTCGCCACCGGCTTCGCCGGACGTTTCTCCGGCGGAGGAGTGGGTAATTCGCGCTGGCGCTGGATGGCGCCGCCGAACAGCCGGTCGAAGATGTTCTGCGCCCGGGCCGGCTCCATGCCGGCTGTGGCGAGCAGGCCGCATGCCAGCCCCGCCGCCACCAGACGGTGCAATCCGATTCGTCCCCTCAATATCGTCTCCCGCTCTGCCACATGTGCCTGCACCGCGCGTCCGTCCCGCATGCCGAAGCAGTCCGGGTCCAGTATAGCCAGAACGATCCGCCTGACGACCGTCAAATTCCCTAACCCGAGACGATCTCAAGGAAACGTGACGCCGATCACACACCGGGTCCGGCCGCGAGGCTGATCAGGGCGCGCGGTCAGGCTCGACGTTGCTCGCCCGATCAGAGCTGACCTGCCACACCGGCAGCATCTGGCAGCCCTGGTCCTGGCGCGGCGGCCGCGTCGGAAGGCGCCGGCTCTGATCTGCATGGAGTTCCAGCCGGAGCGGTCGCCATGGATCGCGTTGCGACGGGCTGTCGAAAGTGGTCTCGTGATCCATGTCCTCATCTCCCGTCATGTTCACGAATGCGACCGATGATAACGCTCATTGGGGCCAAAAGTTGCCGCCTTGCTGGTCAAACCGGGCCGATAAACCCTTGTAGGTCGGTTATTTTCGTATCCGCGGCCATCGATAACCATTCCGTTACCGGCCGTAACGCATGTTGACAGACATCAGCCGGCGCCGCTCAATGACACGGGGGCGGTAAAGAGGGTTCGGGAAGGGCACCGCATGAAAAAACTGACCGCGTTCGCTGCCGTCATGGCCGGGCTCCTGGCAACGCCCGCACTCGCCGAATCGAGCTGGGTCTATGACCCCGTCAAGCAGCAGCTCGTTTCGCGCAACGACCTCAACCAGGGCGGCGGCAAGCGCTACTACCGGTCCGACAAGTCGCCGATCCCGCGCCGCACCGTCGCCTTCGACGCCAAATATGCGGCCGGAACGATCGTTGTGAACACGGGCGAGCGCCGCCTCTACTACTCGCTCGGCAACGGCAAGGCGATCCGCTATGGCGTCGGCGTCGGCCGCGACGGCTTTACCTGGTCGGGCACCCACCGGGTGACGCGCAAGGCCGAGTGGCCCGGCTGGACGCCGCCCGCCACGATGATCCGCCGCGAAGCCGCCAAGGGACGCAAGTTGCCGGCCTATATGCCCGGCGGCCCGGACAATCCGCTCGGGGCGCGGGCGCTCTACATCGGCTCGACCATCTACCGCATCCACGGCACCAACCAGCCGTGGACGATCGGACAGGCGATGTCGTCCGGCTGCATCCGCATGGCCAACGAAGACGTGACGCATCTCTACGGCATGGCCGACGTCGGCACCAAGGTCGTCGTCATCCGCTGAGCCGCGCCGCGGCCAGGTGGGCGGAAGACTGTATGCCCTCGCTTGCGGAGCACGGGCCTGCGGGAAGATCGCTCAGGTCCGGCTGCGCAGCGCGGCCTTGACCGGAGCCGCGACCGTCCCAGCGTCGCCCAGCGCGAAATCCACTGCCTGCACCACCACCGACGGGTCTCCCAGCACCCGGCGGTGGCCGAGGCCGTTGACCCAGGCGAGCCGCACGTGATCACCCGCCCGCGCATAGCCCTCGGCGTGCTTGGGCGACACTTCCTTGTCGTCGGCGGCATGGAGCACGAGCGTCTCGACCGGGTGCTCCGCCAGCTGGATCTGTCCGGTATAGGCTTCGAGCGGCTGCCCGGCGATCCTGTGCACGATGTCGGCAATGACCGTCTGCGTGCGCGGACCGAGATTCAGGAACCGGCCAAAATCGGAAAAGATCATCGGCATCGAACTCGGAGCCGCGATCAGCACCAGCCGGTCCGCCCTCACCTTCTCGACATGCGTCACCGAACCGACCGCCGCATTGACCGCCACGGCTCCGCCGAAGGAATGGCCGACGAGCGCGCGGAACGGCCCGAACCACTGATCGGCCGCCTGAAGGGCTGCGACCGCGATCGCCATGTTGAGCCGGCGCCCGGCAGAGGCGCCGTGACCCGGCAGGTCGATCGCGATGACGCGCATGCCGGCATTCCTGAAGCCGTCGATGATCGCCCGCATATGCTCGGTGCGGGAGCGCCAGCCGTGGACGACGAGCACCGTCGCCGACCACAGGTTCGACGGCGGCCGGAATTCGTGCGCGGCCACGCAGGTGCGGCCGACGGTCAGGCGGTGCAGCCGCGCCTTCTGCATGAACTCCCGGCTGCGGTTGAGGACACGGGCCTCGGCGGGGTTCGGCTTGCCCGGATCGGCCGTGCGACAGAAGAGTTCGAAGGCGATACGTCCCGCCAGGCGTGGCGCGATCGGGTCCGCCATGCCAAACAGGGTACGGATGATTCTCAACCCGAATGATGCCACAATAGGCCTCCAGAGGATTCGTTCAAACATGAACATAATCGTTCAATCATGAACAAAATGCAAGACCTCCCTTGGGACAATCCGCGATTCCGCAACTGGATCGCCGTGGTCCAGGCCGAAAAGGCGATCGTGCGGGCGCTGACCAAGGCGCTGCAGCCGTTCGACCTCAAGATTGCCCAGCTCGATCTGCTGATGAACCTCTACCGTCACCCCGGCGCCTCGCAGCACGACATCGCCCGCAAGCTCCTCGTCGGCCGGTCGAACGTGACCATGCTGATGCCGCAGATGGAGAAACAGGGTCTGATCGTCCGCGAGGCCGATGCCAAGGACAAGCGAGTGCTGCGGCTGCAGCTTACGCCCAAGGGCGAAGACGTCCTGCTCAGGGCGCTCAAGGCCTATACCGCGCTGATCGACCGCGTCATGGCCAGTTCGACCCCGGCGCAGTGCGACGCGATGGGCGATACGATGCGCAAGATTTCCGAGATGCTCAAGGACGAGTGATCAGAGACTGTTTCGAAATTCGCGCTGGCGAGCCATATGGTGGTGGTTTCGGGGTCGCGTAAGCGACGAGCGTAGCGGACATTTGGGTCCGTGAGCACCGGAAGCGCAGAAAGCGCCATCAGATGGCCGCCAGAGTAGAATGTCCAAAACGGTCTCAGCGCGGTGTGCCGACGATCACTGCCGCCCCCGCGAGGCACAGCGCGGCGCCTGCGAGATCGTAGCGGTCAGGCGACACCTTCTCGACGACCCTGAGCCAGACCAGGGAGGCCACGATGTAGACGCCGCCATAGGCGGCGAACGCCCTCCCCGCCGCCGCGGCGGGTACCAGCGTCAGCAGCCAGGCGAATGCGACCAGCGAGGCGATGCCGGGTACCAGCCACAGCGCGGGCCTGTCCAACCTCACCCAGGCCCAGAAGGCGAAGCAGCCGGCGATCTCCGCCAGCGCGGCCAGCGCGTAGACGAGTGTGGTCTTCATTGCTCGGGCACTCCCGGCCTGCCGCGCCGTTCACCGTGAAGAAAGCCCGTTTTTCAGCCGGATTCAAGCGCATAGCACGATAAATTCGAGTTGCGGATGATATCGCGAAAGGGGGCCGGCCGACAACTGGCAGCGGTACGAGGAGGCCACTATGTGCCAGCGTCGGCCGGCCGACCCCACGGAACCCAGGAGATGCGGCGGACCTGAGCATCATGGGGTATTTTCGGACGGACGCCTTGTTTGCCTCGTCGCCGTGCCGTCCCGAACCCGCCAAGACAATCGCGCAAGAGCGCTTGAAAATCAATACTTTCTTAACGTTTGAGCGCGAATCACGAGAAACAGGGTAAATTCGGCCGAGGTCAATCAGGCGATGCTTCGGCGCTCGCCTCCTAGGCGGCCTTCGCGACCACGCGGTTGCGGCCATTGTTCTTGGCCTCGTAGAGAGCCGCGTCCGCCCGCTTCACCAACGTGTCGACGCTGTCCTTGCCCGGGATCATCGACGCCACGCCGATGCTGACGGTGACCTGCAGCGACTGCGTCCCGCCGCCGATGGCGAAGGGCTGGCTCTCGATCTCGTGGCGGATGCGTTCAGCGACCTTCTCCGCGACATGCGGCTCGGTGTCGGGCATGACCACGACGAACTCCTCGCCGCCGAACCGGCACGCCAGGTCTATACCCCTGACGTTCTTGCGCAGCCGGCGCGCGAAATCGCGCAGCACCTCGTCCCCGGCGGCATGGCCGTAGGTATCGTTGATCGGCTTGAACCGGTCGATGTCGGTGATCATCAGCGACAGCGACCGGCCGCGCGAGGCGGCCCGTTCGAACAAGGTCGCCAGGTGGCTGTCGAGATAGCGCCGGTTGTGCAGGCCGGTCAGGCCGTCCGTCACCGCCATCTCGATGGTCTGGGCAACGCTGGAGCGCAGTTCTTCATTGTAGCGCTTGCGGCGGATCTGGGTGCGCAGCCGGGCGGTAAGCTCCAGTTCGTCGACCGGGCGGGTCACATAGTCGTTGACGCCGAGGTCGAGCCCCCGCATCACCAGAGCGTCCTCGCCCTGTTCGGCGACCAGCACGATCGGCAGAAACCGCGTGCGGTCCAGCGAGCGCAGCTGCGAGCACAGGCGCAGCGGATCGAAGCCGGTCAGGCCGGTGGCGATGACCACCGCTTCGAAATTGCCCTCGACGGCCTGGAAGAGCGCGGCCTGCGGATCGGACAACGTTTCGACGTCGGCGAAGGGCAGCAGCATGTCGGTGAGGCGCTGCTGCGAAGGGGCGCGCTGGTCGACGAGAAGGACGCGCGCACGGGCGTCGCCCAACGGATCCTTCCGGCCGAGCAGTTCCTCGATGCCGATGTTGCGCGTGGTCGACGCACGCAGCCTGAGTTCGTCCGTCAGCATCTTCAGGCGCACCAGGCTGCGCACGCGGGTCAGGAGCTGCAGGTCGTTGACCGGCTTGGTGAGGAAGTCGTCGGCGCCGGCCTCGAGCCCGCGGATACGGTCCGACACCTGGTCGAGCGCCGTCACCATCACCACCGGGATGTGCGACGTGTTGGGGTCCGACTTCAACCGGCGGCAGACCTCGAACCCGTCCATGTCCGGCATCATCACGTCGAGCAGGACGACGTCCACCTTGCCGTTCTCGCAGATGTCGAGCGCATCGGCGCCGCTGTAGGCGGAGAGAACCTCGAAATACTCCGCCAGCAGCCGTGCCTCGAGCAGCTTCACATTGGCGGGCACGTCGTCGACGACGAGGATACGCGCAGTCATCGGTCGATAGCTCCGGGCGTTGGATCGCGCATCAGGCGTCCCCGAGATAGGATTTGATGGTCTCGATGAATTTCGGGACCGAGATCGGCTTCGAGATATAGGCCTCGCAGCCGCCCTGCCGGATCCGCTCCTCGTCGCCCTTCATCGCGAAGGCGGTGACGGCGATGACCGGAATCGAATGCAGGTCGTCGTCCTGTTTCAGCCATTTGGTCACTTCGAGGCCGGACACTTCCGGAAGCTGGATGTCCATGAGGATCAGGTCGGGACGATGGGCGCGGGCGAGGTCGAGCGCTTCCAGCCCGTTGCGCGTGCGCACCGTCTCGTAGCCGGTCGCCTCGATAAGGTCGCGGAAGAGCTTCATGTTGAGCTCGTTGTCCTCGACGATCATCACCTTCTTGGGCATGCGCTATCGTCCCTTTCGACCGCGGCGATGATCCCTGCCCCGGTCCGCGCGCCCCGCCGGCGGCGCGACTCTCCACGACCGACTATACCGTGATTTGATTGACGAAACGGTAATCGTACCCTGCCTGCTTGCAGTCCCGGCCGGCTCGCCATATTCGTCTGCCACGAGACGGAGGGCGCAATTGCTGCGGACATCGAAAACCGGGGGCGAGCGCGAAGCGGCCGAGGCGCTGGCAATCCGCGCGCTCGGCTTCATCGCCTCCGATGCCGTGCTCCTGCCGCGGTTCCTGTCGATCACCGGCATCGAGGCGAAGGACATCCGCGCCGTCGCCGGCCAACCGGGCTTCCTCGCCGGCGTATTGCAGTTCCTGCTGGCGCACGAGCCGACATTGCTGCAGTTCGCCGAGGCGGCGCAGATCGACGCGGCCGAGGTGGCGCGAGCCTGCCGGGCGCTCCCCTTCGGCGACGACATGCATGAGAGGTCGAGTTGAGCGACGATCCAGAAACGCTGCGCCAGATCGAGGAACTGTCGCATGACGACCGGCCGCTGCTCGTGCTCGACGTCGACGACGTGCTGCTCGATTTCATCCGGCCGTTCCCGCGCTACCTGGAAGGCCGCGGCTACCGGCTCAACCTCGACAATTTCCGCCTCCACGGCAACGTGATCGAACTGGCGTCCGGCGCCCCGGCCGAACCATCGCAGGTCAGCGAGCTGATCGACGCGTTCTTCGTCGCCCAGGCCGACTGGCAGACGCTCACGGAAGGCGCGGCGGAAGCGCTGGCCTCCATCGGCGACCGGGCCGAAATCATCCTTCTCACCGCGATGCCGCACCGGCACCGCGCCGCGCGCATCGCGCATCTCGACGCACTTGGCTTCACCTATCCGCTGCTCACCACGGAGATGGCCAAAGGCCCGGCCATCGAACGCCTGCGGGGTCCGGGCATGCGGCCGGTCGCCTTCGTCGACGACCAGCCGCGCAACCTCGTCTCGGCGATGGAGCGGGTTCCGGACGCGCATCTGTTCCATCTGATGTCGGACACCTCGCTCCGGGCGCTTATCCCCGCACCGCCCGCGGGGGTTCACGTCGTCGACGACTGGCACGAGGCAACGCCGAAGATCGTCCGCGCGCTCGGCATCTGAGCCCCTACAGCGCGTAGCGCATCAGCGGCCGGCCGGCCTTGCGGGTCGCCACGCAGGCGAAGCCCGCCTTTTCGAACACCCGGGTCGAGCCGACGAACAGACCGACCGAGCGCGAATCCTTCGACAGGTCGATCGGGCAGGCTTCCAGGACCCGGGCGCCGCCCTGCCTTGCGAAGCCGAGGCCCGCCTCGACCAGGCGATGGGTCAGGCCCCTGCCCCGCGCCGAAGAACGCAAGAAGAAGCAGGAGATCGCCCACACCGACGAATCGGCCGCGTCGTCGGCGACGAGCGGCGCCGAAACCCGCCCCGCATTGTTCCATTCGGGCACGTCGGCGCGCGGACCGATCTGCATCCAGCCGACGGCGCGGCCGTCCGAATAGGCGAGCAGGCCGGGCGGCGGGCCGGCCATGATCCTGTCGCGCATATGGTCCTTGTTGCGCTGCCCGTTGCTCTGCCGCCGCGCCGCGGGTGGCAGGCGGAAATAGGTGCACCAGCAGCCGTAGCACGCGCCCTGCTTGCCGAAGAGATCTTCGAAATCGGGCCAGCGCTCGGGCGTCAGCGGCAGGATGCTGTCAGCAGCCATCGTCATACTTGCGACCGGCCTTGCCGGTCGCCCCCCGCTCTTCTATCATTGCAAATGTTCACTCTATGTTCTCAGGCAACATGCCGTCTGTCAACGACCCCGCGCATGGTTTCTGCCGCGATTGCCTGACGCTGCAATCGAAGGCGGCGCGGCGCTGCGAACGTTGCGGCAGCCCCCGTCTCACAGCACATCCGGAACTCTATTCTCTCCATCTCGCCCATATCGACTGCGACGCCTTCTACGCCTCCGTCGAGAAGCGCGACAATCCGGATCTCGCCGACAAGCCGGTCATCATCGGCGGCGGCAAGCGCGGCGTCGTCTCCACCGCCTGCTACATCGCCCGCATTCACGGGGTGCGCTCGGCGATGCCGATGTTCAAGGCCCTGGAGGCCTGCCCTAAAGCCGTGGTGATCAAGCCCGACATGGAGAAATACGCCCGCGTCGGCCGCGAGGTGCGGCAGATGATGCAGGCGCTGACGCCGCTGGTCCAGCCGATCTCGATCGACGAGGCCTTTCTCGACCTCGCGGGCACCGAGCGCCTGCACGGCATGCCGCCGGCGCTGGTGCTGGCGCGCTTCGCCCGCCGGGTCGAGAAGGAGATCGGCATCACCGTCTCGGTCGGCCTCTCCTACTGCAAGTTCCTCGCCAAGGTAGCGTCGGACTTCAACAAGCCGCGCGGCTTTTCGGTCATCGGCGAGGCGGAAGCGGTGAACTTCCTGGCCGCGCAGCCGGTGACGCTGATCTGGGGCGTCGGCAAGGCCTTCGCCGCGGTGCTGGAGCGCGACGGGCTGCGCACCATCGGCCAGCTCCAGCGCATGGAGCGCGCCGAGCTGATGCGCCGCTACGGCACGATGGGCGACCGGCTCTACCACCTGTCGCGCGGCGAGGACGAGCGCGCCGTCCATGTCGAGCGCGAGGCCAAGAGCGTCTCGGCCGAGACCACCTTCAACGACGATCTGTCCTCGGCCGCCGACCTCGTTCCGATCCTGCGGGCGCTGTCGGAGAAGGTCTCGTCGCGTCTCAAGAAATCCGGCATCGCCGGCCGCACGGTCGTGCTGAAGCTCAAGACCCACGACTTCAAGCTCCGCACCCGCAACCGGCAGCTCGCCGACCCGACGCGTCTCGCCGACCGCATCTTCGCCACCGGCCGCGAGCTGCTCGCGAAGGAGACCGACGGGACACGCTACCGGCTGATCGGCATCGGCGTCTCGGATCTCACCGACGACGCCCGTGCCGACCCGCCCGACCTTGTCGACGCGCAGGCCGGCAAGCGGGCGAAGGCGGAAGGTGCGGTCGACATTCTGCGCGGCAAGTTCGGCCGCGCCGCGGTCGAGACCGGCTACACGTTCGGCAAGGGCCGCAACGCGCACCCGCCCGAGGCGCTGGAGGATTGACCCGTCACGTGCGGCGGAGCTCGATGCGGCTGGTGACGATGCGCTCGCCGGACTTCGGGTCCTCGTCCACGGTCGTCAGCCGCAGCCCGTTTTCGCCGACCTTCTCGACGGTCATCTGCGCGGCGCGGTCGCCGTTGACTTCCTTCGCCCAGCGTATGCCGAGGTTGATCGAATCGCCGGAACGCTTGCCGGAAAGGCCCGCCACGCCGGTGCCCGCGCCCGTATAGCTGCCCTTGTAGCTGGTGCCGCTGGCGGTCAGGTCGGCCGAGATGCCGCGAGAGACGATCACGAGGCCGCGACATCTGCCGTCGAGCGACAGCGACGTGTCGCTGGTGTCGGTCTGGAACGTGCAGTCGACCTTGATCGGCGAGGAATTGGTCCGCACTTTCACGGTCCCCTGTCCGGCCCAGTTTCCTTCCAGCGAGCCGAGGAATTCGCCGTCGTTCGCGTGCGCCGCGAAGCCGCCGGCCGGCGCGATGCACGCCGCCAGAAGAAGCGTTTTCAGGATCTTGGTCATCGTTGGTCCTCGCTTGTCTTGGGTGCGGGACAACTTTTCCGGCGCTTCCCGGTTCCGGACGGATTGACGCGGCGACATCGGCGGCGCCTGTGAGGAAATGGCCCGCAGCGGCGATCATCGCTGGACGCGGGACGGCGCCATACCCGACAATGGCACCCGAGTCGAGGCGGTGCGACGGGCGGATTGGAATGACGGAAGAACGGCGGATCAGGGATCCCCTGAAACGGGAATTGGCGGGCCTGTCGCAGCGCGGCGCCGAAGAGGCGCGCGCGCCGGCGCGGCCTTTCATCCACCTGCGCGTCCACTCGGCCTATTCGCTGCTCGAAGGTGCGCTGCCGCTCAAGAAGATCGTCGGCCACGCGATCAAGGACAACCAGCCGGCCATCGCCGTCACCGACACCAACAATCTGTTCGGCGCGCTGGAATTCGCGCAATACGCCTCGAAGGACGGTGTCCAGCCGATCATCGGCTGCCAGCTCGACACCGCCTTCGCCGATGCTTCCGCGGATGCGCCCCCCGGCCACAAGAAGCCGCGGTCGACCTTCCCGCTTGTCCTGATCGCGGCGACCGAGACCGGCTACGCCAATCTCGTCCGTCTCGTCAGCCGCGCCTATCTCGACAATCCGGCCGAGCTGGGCATCCAGGTCAGCACCGCATGGCTGGCCGAACTCGCTAGCGGCATCATCTGCCTCACCGGCGGCGAAGGCGGACCGGTGGGCGCCGCACTCAAGGACGACCATCATGCCGTGGCGGCCGAGCGGCTCGACCTTCTCGCCCGCATCTTCGACGACCGCCTCTACGTCGAGCTGCAGCGTCCGGCCGGCTACGACAGGGCGGTCGAGGCCGCCACCGTGGCGCTCGCCTACGACAGGCGGCTGCCGCTGGTCGCCACCAACGAGGCCTTCTTCCTCGCGCGGGAAGACTTCGAGGCGCATGACGCGCTGATGGCGATCGCCGAGGGGTCGGTCGTCGCCGTCGACGATCGCCGCCGGCTCACTCCGGACCACCACCTCAGGAGCCAGGCCCACATGGCGGCGCTCTTCGCCGACCTGCCCGAGGCGCTCGACAACACGGTCGAGATCGCCATGCGCTGCTCTTATTTTCCGAAGAACCGCAAGCCGATCCTGCCGCGCTTCGCCGGCGCCGACGTCGACGACGCCGAAGCCGCCGAGCGCGCCGAAGCCGAGGAGCTCGCCCGCCAGGCGCGCGAGGGGCTGGCGATGCGGCTCGCCACCCGCGGCCTGACGGAAGGCTTCACGGCCGGGCAATATGCCGAACGGCTCGACTACGAGATCGGCATCATCCAGAAGATGAAGTTCCCGGGCTACTTCCTGATCGTGTCCGACTTCATCAAATGGGCCAAGGCGCAAGGCATACCGGTCGGACCGGGCCGCGGCTCGGGCGCGGGCTCGCTGGTCGCCTATGCGCTGACCATCACCGATGTCGACCCGACCCGCTTCTCGTTGCTGTTCGAGCGCTTTCTCAATCCCGACCGCGTGTCGATGCCCGACTTCGACATCGACTTCTGCCAGGACCGTCGCGACGAGGTCATCCGCTACGTCCAGGGCAAATACGGCCGCGACCAGGTCGCGCAGATCATCACCTTCGGCACGCTGCAGGCGCGCGCAGTGCTGCGCGACGTCGGTCGCGTGCTGCAGATGCCCTACGGCCAGGTCGACCGGCTGTGCAAGATGGTGCCGCAGAACCCGGCCAACCCGGTCAAGCTGGCGGACGCGATCGCGGCCGAGCCGCGCTTCCAGGAGGAGGTCGAGAAGGAGCCGGTGGTCCAGACCCTGCTCGACATCGCGCAAAAACTCGAAGGCCTCTACCGCCACGCCTCGACGCACGCCGCCGGCATCGTCATCGGCGACCGGCCGCTCTCCGAGCTCGTCCCGATGTATCGCGACCCGCGCTCCGACATGCCGGTGACGCAGTTCAACATGAAGAAGGTCGAGGACGCCGGCCTCGTCAAGTTCGACTTCCTCGGCCTGAAGACGCTGACCGTCTTGGAAACGGCGGTGAAGCTGATCCGCCGGCGCGGCATCGAGATCGATCTCGCGCTTTTGCCGCTCGACGATCCGAAGACCTACGGGATGCTCTCGCGCGGCGAGGTCGTCGGCGTGTTCCAGGTGGAATCGGCCGGCATGCGCAAGGCGCTGATCGGCATGAAGCCGGACCGGATCGAGGACATCATCGCGCTGGTGGCGCTCTATCGCCCCGGCCCGATGGAGAACATTCCGACCTACAATGCCCGAAAGCACGGCGAGGAGGAGATCGCCTCGATCCATCCGAAGATCGACCATCTGGTGAGGGAGACTCAAGGGGTCATCGTCTACCAGGAACAGGTGATGCAGATCGCCCAGGAACTCGCCGGCTATTCGCTGGGCGAAGCCGACCTTCTGCGCCGCGCGATGGGCAAGAAGATCCGCGCCGAGATGGATCAGCAGCGCGAGCGGTTCGTCTCGGGCGCCGTCGAGCGCGGGGTCGCCAAGCCGCAGGCCGACTTCATCTTCGACCTCTTGGCGAAATTCGCCGACTACGGTTTCAACAAGAGCCACGCGGCCGCCTACGCGATCGTCTCCTACCAGACCGCCTATCTCAAGGCGCACCATCCGGTCGAGTTTCTCGCCGCGTCGATGACGCTCGACATGGGCAACACCGACAAGCTGTCGGAATTCCGCCAGGACGCGATGCGCCTCGGCATCGAGGTCGTGCCGCCCTCGGTCAGGACCTCCGACCGCGACTTCGAGGTCGACGGCAACCGCATCTTCTATTCGCTCGCCGCAATAAAGGGCGTCGGCGACGCGGCGGTGCGCCATATCGTCGAGAAGCGGCGCGAGAAGCAGTTTGCCGACCTCGAGGATTTCTGCGAGCGCGTCGACCCGAAGATCGTCGGCAAGCGGGTGTTCGAGAGCCTGATCCAGGCCGGAGCCTTCGACTGTTTCGGCCACGACCGCGCGGCGATGATGGCCGGCATCGAGCGGATGATGGGGCTCGCCTCCCGGGCGTCCGAGGACGCCGCGCTCGGCATGTCCGATATGTTCGGCTCGGCCTCGGCGGCCAGGCAGCAGAAGCTGCATTTGCCGGCAGCCGAGCCGTGGCTGCCGGCGGAGCGGTTGCAGCGCGAATTCGCCGCGGTCGGCTTCTATCTGTCGGCGCATCCGCTGGACGAATACCGGGTGGTGCTCGACAGGATGCGCGTGCAGGGCTGGGCCGACTTCCAGGCGGCGGTGAAGCGCGGCGCCTCGGCGGGGCGGCTGGCGGGCACCGTGACCTCGGCCAAGGAGCGCAAGACCCGCACCGGCAACAAGATGTGCGTCGTCAACCTCTCCGACATGTCCGGGCAATACGAGGCAGTCCTGTTCTCCGAGACGCTCGCCCAGTACCGCGACCTCCTCGTCGAGGGAAAGTCGGTGGTCATCACCGTCGCCGCCGAGGACCGGCCGGAAGGCGTTAATCTGCGCGTCAATTCGGTGCAGGCGCTCGACGAGGAAGCGGCCAGGCACCAGAAGGCGCTGCGCATCTTCCTACGCGACCCCGCTCCGCTCAACACGCTGTCGTCGCAGCTGCAGCAGCGCGGCGAGAGCCAGGTCTCCTTCGTGGTGCTGAAGGGCGAGGGCCAGGGCGAGGTCGAGATCGAACTGCCCGGCCGCTACCGCGTCGATCCACGCATCGCCGCCGCCATGCGGGCGGTGACCGGCGTGGTCGAAGTGGAACTGGTGTAAGGGGCTTGTCGGGGCTTTATTTTCGCGTCAGCGCCAGTCCAAGCCCGATGACGGCAATATCCCTGAACAGACGGAATGCTTCCATCTTCTCCTGCCGCTCGACCTCCATGAGGTAGCTCGTCTGCGTCGAATCCAGGAAGCAGTTTCCGTTGACGAGTTCGTAGTCGACATATCCGGCGACGCCGTCGCGGGTCAGCACCCTGCAATAGGCGTGGCCCGATGAAGGCGACGGCTTCATGCCGAGAAGGACCACTTCCGTGCCGTTGGCAAGAGGTCTCAAGATGCGGGAGAATTTGCCCGGATTTTCTCGCAGGTTGGCGAAGTTCGACTTGGCGTTCTGGATGTAGCCGGTCGGAAAGTCCGGAGCGCCGATCGCCAGACCAGGCGACTGGACTTGCGGACTTGCGCCCATGGCGGGCCCCGACCGGCCCAATGCAAGCAGACATGCCTCCGTCGAGTATTGCCTGCGCAGGGCTTCGCCAACCGCCCCTTTGGCAGCGTCCGACAGGTTCCAATAGGCGCTGACCTCGTCGACTGCTTCCCGGCAGAGGCCTGCTTGGTCGAGATTTCGGATTCTGGTTTCCTCGGCCAGCTTCCTGTCGTTTTCCTCCTCCTCCGCGATCGTCGGAAGGCCCAGGACCCGCCGGCAGTCGTCGATCGACTTGCGCCGCCTGCCGGCTTCGACCACGTGAGGGTGGAATTCGAATTCGTCGGACCAGCCGTCGTGCTTTTCGTTCAACCCAAGCTTGCATACTTGGTAGATATCCGCGGCCATGAGGTCGGTTGCTGGCCGGTCCGCCGTTGGAGGCCTTGATTTCTCTCCGCCGCAGCCCCCCGCTATTCTGCATAGCCTAAGGTCCATTTTGACCCCGATATAATCTCCACTCAATGAATTCAACGTCTGCAGAAGCAACAGCGGGAGGACGACCACCGATATGATCAGGTACACTCCTTTCACGTACCACGCTCTGTTCAGGCCCCTGATATGCCGAAATGTCAGGTAGTTAATGCCGAACAGCGTGCACAGTACGACGCCGAACTCGATAAGTATTGCCATCCCCGATACCTCTCCCCCAAAGTACTTTTTACCACGCTTGAAAACTCATTTCAGCAGTGAATATTGATTTGCCGACGATTGAGGAGGCTCGGTAGGGGATGATGTAATCTGCTGTTTTTCGGCCCCTCGTGGAAGCATGGGATGCGGGCCTTGGCGCAATGCCAGGATGTGCCGTATCCCGGAACTGCCTCATCGATGCATGACCGACCGCGCCTTTCTCCCCGCGATCAATGGGTCCCGGCTGGCCTCCGGCCGCCGGGATGACGGCGCGCGGGCGGCTTGCGCCGGCCTGCACGGTCAGGCTTGAGCGCCTCCCCCTGTGCATCGATCGCCCCCGGAAGAAATTGCCTCTCGCCGCCAACACCTTGTTCCCATTCACCATTCGCCATTCACCATTCACTTTTTTTATCCACGCCCTTTTCGCCCTGCCGCATCATGTGCCCCGGTGCGACGCAAAGGAGCCGGCAGTGAGTTGGAAGGCGAAGACAGGAAGGGGACAGGAGTTGCTGGTCAACATCGTCTCGACCCTGCTTGCGCTCGCCGCCCTCGCAGAGCGGGCTGCCGGCGACAGCCCCTGGGTCCGCTTCAGCGTGCTGTGGGCTGCCCGGCAGGCCGACCTGATCGCCCGGGACTACGTCGCCGGCTCCACTTGGAATAGGGCCGGCCGGCTCTGGTCGCCCGCGCTGCCGAACGTCCGCTACGGCACCGGGCCGGCCGACGCGCTCGACATCGCCGCTTCGCTGCGCGCGCTGGCGATGGTCATCAGCGGCATCGCCGCCTATCTCCGGCGCGTGTCGGTCTGGCGGCAGGATCAGGCAGTGGGCGAGGCCGGCGACGAGGTCAACCCACTCCGCGGCCTCGACGTATTCATGCGGAGGCTTCGAAACGCAGTCTTCTCGCCGGTCGAATTCCGCGATACGTCGTAGAGATCCGCAGGGGACAGTTTACTTTGTTTCCGCCCGCGCAAGCCTTGCACGGGCGACGCCCTCGTGCGGAAAAAAGTAAACTGTCCCCGGCACTTAACTCCCTCCGCCGTCATGCTCGGGCGAAAAAACCCACCGTCCCCGGACACTTGCCGAACGCGCCTGGCGCATCGAGTCAGCTTCCCGCCGATACCTCTCCGCCCAGTCGCGGCTCGTGGCGTCCGCCAGCTTGGCCACCGCCGGCTTCACATCGACGGCTTCGGGAGCCACGACCCCGAGCGCCGCGCACAGCCGCTCCAGTTCGCCGGCCGGATCGGCCGCCAGGTCTTCGTAGACGATCCGATGCGGCTCGATCCCCTGCGCCGCGAACCAAATGTTCCACTCCGCGTCGAAGTTTTCGAGGTCCGTCACCTCGCGATGCAACCGGGCGAAGTCGTAATACGGCTCCGCCGGGGGCGCGAGACGTTCGAGTTCGCTACCGTCCGGCGCGACGTGCCACAGGCCCGACTGCTCGGCCTTCACCAGCGAGATCGCCTGCCCGACCTTGTCGCGCCGCGACAGGTGGACATAGAGCAGCGGCCCGAAAGCGCGTTCGAAGCGGGCGCGGCCGGGAGGAAGGCCCGGATGGACGAGGTCGATGAAACGATCGAGATCGGCGACATTCTCGCGCATCAGCCTCAGCCCGAACATGTCCGTGCCGCCCTGCCCCGCCTTGATCGCCGCGGCGAGATAGGCGCGGGCGAAGTCCTCCTGCGAGAGGCTTTCGGCTGGAGGCACGCCCCAGGCCTCCGCCCATTCGGGAATGAAGCGGCTGATAAAGGAATCGGGATCGCCTGCCCTGCCGGTGGATTTCAGCAGGCGGCAAAGCAGCGTGCTGCCGGTGCGCGGCGTGGCGCAGATGATGTAGGCGCGTGCGCTCAGGCAAACTCCATGATCACCGCGTCGACGGCGAGGCTGTCGCCCGGCTTGGCGTTGATCTTGGAGACGGTCAGGTCGCGCTCGGCGCGCAGCACGTTCTCCATCTTCATCGCCTCGACCACGGCCAGCGTCTCGCCGGCCTTAACTTCCTGGCCCTCGGCCACGGCGAGCGAGACCAGCATGCCCGGCATCGGGCAGAGCAGCAGGTTGGACGTGTCCGGCGGCAGCTTCACCGGCATCAGGCGTTCCAGTTCCGCCGTGCGCGGCAGCATGGCGCGCGCCGTCACCGACAGGCCCTTCCAGGCCAGCCGGTAGCCGTTGGGCACGTTTCGCACCTGCGCCGACACCCTGCGGCCGCCGATCATGCCGTCCCACACCGGCTCGCCCGGCCGCCAGCTGGAGATGACCGTGACCGGCTTGCCGCCGTCGAGCGACAGGTCGAGTTCCATCGGCACCGAGGCCATGCCATCCAGGATCCTCGCGGTGACGTAGTCGTCGCCGACACGGATCTCCCAGTCCGCCTTGACCTCGCCCGAATGCGGCGCGAGCCGTCCGCCAAGCCGGTCGAGCCGGTCGCGGCGCAGAAGCTCGGCGGCGAGCGCCACGGCGGCCAGCGTGCGCCGGTCGTGCTCGTCCGGCACAAGCGGGGCGAAGCCGTCCGGAAACTCCTCGGCGATGAAGCCGGTCGACAGCCGCCCCTCGCGCCAGCGCGGGTGCTGCATGAGGGCGGCGAGGAAGGGGATGTTGTGCTCGATGCCGTCGACCACGAACTGGTCGAGCGCCTCGGACATGGCGTCGATCGCCTCGATCCGGTCCGGCGCCCAGGTGCAGAGCTTGGCGATCATCGGATCGTAATACATCGAGATCTCGGCGCCCTCGACGACGCCGGTGTCGTTGCGCACGATCACATCGCCCGTTTTGCCCTCGGCAGGAGGACGGTAGCGCGTGAGACGGCCGATCGACGGCAGGAAGTTGCGGTACGGATCCTCGGCATAGAGCCGGCTCTCGACCGCCCAGCCATGCATCTGCACGTCGGACTGGCGGATCGAGAGCTTCTCGCCTGCGGCGACGCGGATCATCTGCTCGACCAAGTCGATGCCGGTGACGAGTTCCGTCACCGGATGTTCGACCTGCAGGCGGGTGTTCATCTCGAGGAAGTAGAAATTCCTGTCCTTGTCGACGATGAACTCGACCGTGCCGGCGCTCTGGTAGTCGACGGCTTTCGCAAGCGCCACCGACTGTTCCCCCATCGCCCTGCGGGTCGCCTCGTCCAGGAAGGGCGACGGGGCCTCCTCCACGACCTTCTGGTTGCGGCGTTGGATCGAGCATTCGCGCTCGCCGAGATAGATGACATTGCCGTGGCTGTCCCCCAGCACCTGGATTTCGATGTGGCGCGGGTCGTCCACGAACTTCTCGACGAAGACCCGATCGTCGCCGAAGGAGGACTTCGCCTCGTTCTTCGACGACTGGAAGCCTTCGCGGCATTCGGCGTCGTTCCAGGCGATGCGCATGCCCTTGCCGCCGCCGCCGGCCGAGGCTTTCAGCATCACCGGGTAGCCGATCTCCTGTGCGATCCTGACCGCGTGGTCGGCATCGTCGATGACCCCGAGATAGCCCGGCACCGTCGAAACCTTGGCCGCATTGGCGAACTTCTTCGATTCGATCTTGTCGCCCATCGCTTCGATCGCCTTCGGCTTCGGGCCGATGAAGACGATGCCTTCCCTTTCCAGCGCCGCGCAGAAGGAGGCGCGCTCGGAGAGGAAGCCGTAGCCGGGGTGCACGGCCTCGGCGCCGGTCTGCTTGCAGGCCTCGATAATCTTCTCCGGGATCAGATAGCTCTGCGCAGCCTGGGCCGGGCCGATATGGACCGCCTCGTCGGCCATTTCGACATGCAGCGCGTCGCGGTCGGCATCCGAATAGACCGCCACGGTCGCGATGCCCATCTTCCGCGCCGTCTTGATGACCCGGCAGGCGATTTCGCCACGGTTGGCAATCAGGATCTTGTTGAACATGTCGGCGTGCTTCTCTCCCGGGTGGGGTTTCTTTTATGGACTGCGCCGGCCGGGTCAAGCCGGCACGGTGTACAACCGGAGTGCACCACGCGGAGGCTGCGGACAGCGCGCGCTTACAGCGCTTCGCGGATCATCCTGACATGCAGGAGAAGCTGGAAGAGCGATTCCGCCGGCGCTTCCGTCACGAGGTCCGACTCCCGGCGAAACCCGTCCGTCACCGCCGCGACCCGCGCGGCGAAGTCCCGGTCGAGGACGACCAGTCCGTTCTCGGTGTCGTGGATGAAGCTGCGGTTGTTGAGATTGACGCCCGAGATCACGGTCAGCCTGCCGTCGATCGCCAGGACCTTGGCGTGCAGCAGGACCTTCGGGTCGCGGTAGTTGTAGATCTTCAGCCGGTCGAAATAGCGCTCGACGAACTCCTCGTTGATCGCCGTCATGAGAGTGCCGCCGAGGTCGCCTTTGAGCGAGATACGGCCGACGATCGTTACCTCGACGCCGCGTTCGAGGGCGCGATCGAGCGCCTGCCTGAGCCGCTCGGTGAGGTTGAGATAGGGGTTGACTATATCGATGCGCGAGCGAGCGGCCTCGAAAAGGCCGACGTAGTAGTCCTCCAGCGCCCGGCCGTCGGAGTAAGGGACGGAAAGGAAGTGACGGGCAAAACCTTCGCGCGGATAGGCATCGCTTCGCTCGGATATCGAGAACGGACGCACGACCCGGGTCACGGCGTCCTCTTCCCAGAGGGTCGACAGATGCGCCGTCAAAAGCCGCACGGTCGTGTCGTCGGAGACGGCGAGGTCGAGATCGCGCCAGTTCGAGTAGTAATTCAGCGTCAGGCCGCGCGCCTGGCCGTACTGCTGGAGGGACGGGTTGGACGACAGGTCCAGAGGGCGATCGAACAGGAAGCCGTCATGGATGTTGCGTCCGCCAATGATGGCGACGGAACGGACCGGGTCATCGGAAATCGCCGCCAGCAGCTTGGCGTGATTGACCCGATGGAATTGCGACAGCGCCACGGCGGGCGTGCTGAGGAGCGGCGGCTTCCACACATGCACCTTGTAGCTGACGTTTGGAAAGTCGGCGGCCAGCCGCCGCAGCATCGCCCTGTCCTTTTCCCGCTCCAGCACCTGCGAGGCGAGAATGCGGATGGTCGTGCCGCGCGCCGCATGGTACCGCAGCAGACGGTCGAGGATGCGCCCCGAAAAATCGGCCTTGATGTCGAGATAGCTGATGAAGATCTGCGATAGGCGCGGCGCACGCGAGAAATCGAGCGGCAGTTCGGGATCGCCCTCGGCATAGAACCGTTCGGGCAGCCCGGCGCCGAGAAGCGCCTTGACCTTGGCCTCGAATCCAGCCCGCTCCGACGCAAGCAGTACCGGGGAATGCAGGGGGAAGGGACAGGTGTCGGACAGCCACCCGCTGGCGTAGAACATGTTGGCGAGCGGGTCGTCCGGCACATGGCGCGGCAGGATGCAGCGATGGTATTCGCCATTGAACCGCGCCAGGTCTGGCCTTTCGGTCTCCTGCCGGACGAAGCCGAACGGGCGCGAGCCATCGGCATAATGCGCAAATCCTTCGCAGCGCCGCAGTCCGGCCGACGGAAGCAGGGTAAGCTGCGCCCAGCTCTCGGCGCCGACGCCGGGGCTGAGCGTCACCCGCCGCCCCGCGCGATGCAGGCTCGGTCCCGAAGCGGAGCGGACCCGCAGGTCTCCGTCGCAGGTGAACTCGAGGCGGAAATAGGCGCCGTCCAGGGGGACGAGTTTGATCTCGACCGAGCGCGCCTGCAGGCCGGAGAAGGCGAAAGGCGCATCGCCTGACGAATTGCCGCGCGGCGCGAGATAGAAGGTTTCGCGCGACGTGCGCCACGCGGCCGTTGTCTCGAGGCGCGTGTTCGACCCCGATACTTCCCGGGCGCTCCGGCCGCGGTCGGCTTCGCTTCGCACGGTCGTCTGATCAGACGCGGCTGCGCCCCCCGTCCATCCCCGACGGACCACTTCCCCGCGCTCCATCTGCTGCGCCAGCCTGGCGAGGTAGGGGTCGCCGGCGGCGCGCTCCGCGGACAGCGGTTCCACCGTATCGATGCGTCCCATGGTCATGCAGCCCGTCGCAACCACCGCGGTGGCGGCCAGCGCATGCAGCAGTGCAACCGCTCGTCTGATCGAGGTCATGGTGAGGTCCTCAATCCCGAAGCGTACGAAGCAAGTAATCTTGCTGGCGGCGGAAGAGCCCGTGCGGAAACACGCGGCAGTACGGCGTCATCGCACGAATGGTAAGGCCGACAAGCTGCGCGCGGCGGCGGCCACGCCGATTCGGGGCTCCATCTGCCAGGTAGGCATCCAGCGCATTCAGCAGCTCGGCATTGCATTCGCAGCGATCGCGCCCGGAGATGTAGCAGACGTCGTGCGCCTTGCAGATCCTGTCCAGGCGATCGACGGCCGGAGCACTCAGGTCGCCGAAGCGGCGGCCGTAGCCGCAATAATTGCCGAGCACGAGCGGCGAAGGCCGCAATTTCGGCTGATCGGCGACAGCGGCCGATGCGCCGGCTCCAGCAGGGGACGCGCAATCGGCAAGCATCGCAGCCAGCGCGGCCACCAACACGATCTTCGACGCGACGCCCACCAAGCCGATATTCTCCCCCGAACCCATTGTGACATGAATGACTTGCCGCCGCACCTGCCTTGACTTGCGTCAAGCCGGCTAAGAGCGCGGCCGGCGCCGGTGGACGGTCGCCACGCCGAGAGGTTGCATGCGCCGGGCCGACTGGATAGCAAGGGCGCAGCCGATCAGAGGAGACACCATCGATGAAGACCCGCGCCGCCGTCGCCGTTGCCGCAGGCAAGCCGCTGGAGATCATGGAGGTCGACCTCGAAGGACCGCGCGAGGGCGAGGTGCTGGTCGAGATCAAGGCGACCGGCATCTGCCACACCGATGAATTCACCCTGTCCGGCGCCGACCCCGAGGGCCTGTTCCCGGCCATCCTCGGCCATGAGGGCGCCGGCGTGGTGGTCGATGTCGGCAAGGGCGTGACCAGCGTCAGGAAGGGCGACCACGTCATCCCGCTCTACACGCCCGAATGCCGCTCCTGCCCGTCGTGCCTGTCGCGCAAGACGAACCTGTGCACCGCGATCCGCTCGACCCAGGGCCAGGGCCTGATGCCGGACGGCACCAGCCGTTTCTCGATCGGCAAGGACAGGATCTTCCACTACATGGGCTGCTCGACCTTTTCCAACTTCACCGTGCTGCCGGAGATCGCGCTGGCCAAGGTCAACCCGGCGGCCCCCTTCGACACGATCTGCTACATCGGCTGCGGCGTGACGACCGGCATCGGCGCGGTGATCAACACGGCCAAGGTGACGATCGGCTCGACGGCGGCGGTGTTCGGCCTCGGCGGCATCGGCCTCAACGTCATCCAGGGGCTCAAGCTCGCCGGCGCCGACATGATCATCGGCGTCGACATCAACAACGACAAGAAGGCATGGGGCGAGAAGTTCGGCATGACGCATTTCGTCAACCCGGCCGAGATCGGCGGCGACGTCGTGCCCTACATCGTCAACCTGACCAAGCGCGGGGCCGACCAGATCGGCGGCGCGGACTACACGTTCGACTGCACCGGCAACGTCAAGGTGATGCGCCAGGCGCTGGAATGCGCGCACCGCGGCTGGGGCGAATCGATCGTCATCGGCGTGGCGGGCGCGGGCCAGGAGATCTCGACCCGGCCGTTCCAGCTGGTCACCGGCCGCGTCTGGAAGGGCACCGCCTTCGGCGGCGCGCGCGGCCGCACCGACGTTCCGAAGATCGTCGACTGGTATATAGACGGCAAGATCCAGATCGATCCGATGATCACCCACCGGCTGACGCTCGACGAGATCAACAAGGGCTTCGACCTGATGCATGCGGGCGAGAGCATCAGAAGCGTGGTGGTCTACTAGGAATCTATCGTTGCTCGGGGAATTTCGGCCACGACGTTTCCGCGGAGGAATAATATGACCACGTTCCGAACTTTCCTCATGGCCGGGGCACTCTCCACCAGCGCCCTGCTGGTGGCCTGCGACGACGAGAAAGCCGTTCAGGCGCCACCCAGTTCGCCGCCGGCGGCCGAAGCCCCACCCTCCCCGCCTCCCGCCGCCCAGACCGAGAAGCCCGCGCTCGAAACCGCGAAGGAAGGGCTCGACAAGCTGCGCGACGCGGCCAATCAGGCCTTGAAGGACGCCCAGCCGGCGATCGAGGACGCACGCAAGGCGGCGGAACAGGCGCTGAAGGATGCGCAGCCGACCATCGACAAGCTCGGTGCGTCGATTAGCGAGATCGTCAAGAAGGCGCAGGACGATTTCAGGCAGGCGACAGAGGAACTGGAGAAGCGCCTGAACGAATTGCAGACCGGCACGCCGGCGCCCTCCGGCGATCCGGCGGCGACGCTGTCCGCGCCCGACATGCTGCGCACCGACACGCGCGCGGCGGCGAAGGCGGCGGCGGCCGGCGTCGGCCCCGCCTATGTCGGCGTATGGGTCGCACAGGCGAATGACTGCGCGAAGGTCGACCAGGAACCGCTGGAGATGCTGGCCGTCATCACGCCAACCACGATCAGGCGCTACGAGAGCGTGTGCAACATGGCGGAAACGCCGCTGACCAACGGCTCTGCCACCGTCGAGGCGCAATGCGTCGGCGAGGGCGACGTCGAGACACCGACGCTGACTTTTGCCCTGCCCTCCCCCGACCGGCTGACGTTGTCGGGCGCTGATGGCCCGGGCACAGATCTCATTCGCTGCCATCTGCCGAGATGAGCGATCCTGCAGGTCCGACGATCTATGTCGACGCGGATGCCTGTCCGGTGAAGGATGAAGTGGTGAAGGTCGCCGAACGGCACGGCCTGCCGGTGGTGTTCGTCGCGAATGGTGGCCTGAGACCGTCGCGCGACCCGATGGTCCGCAACATCGTCGTTTCGGGACGATTCGACGCCGCCGACGACTGGATCGTCGACCACGCCGGGCCGAACGACATCGCCGTCACCGCCGACGTGCCGCTTGCCGCGCGGCTGGTGGCGACAGGGGTGCAGGTGATCGGGCCGACCGGGCGGCCGTTTACGCCGGATACGATCGGCATGGCCGTGGCAATGCGCAATCTCGGCCAGCATCTGCGCGAGACAGGCGAGAGCAAGGGATACAACGCGAGCTTCACGCCCCGCGACCGCTCAGCTTTCCTCGGCGCGCTCGACCAGGCGGTGCGCCGGGCGAAGAAGACGGCCTCTTCCTGAAGCACGGCGCGTCTGGCGCAATCACCGTCGCTTGACGGCCATCCTTTCCAGGTCGAAACCAGTGTAGTCAGACGTAATGGCAGGTTCGGGAGCGCGCCCATGGCTATCATCAGAACATTGCGGAACGAGCCGCCTGACGCGGATACGCTCGGCGGGCGTATGTCGCGCACGCGCGAATCGAAAGGCCTGTCGATCGCCCATGTCGCGCGCCGGGTCGGGGTGAAGCCGAAGACCATACAGGAATGGGAAAGCGACCGTTCCGAGCCGAGCGTCGAGCATCTGAAGCTCATCGAAGGCGTCCTCGACGTCAATCTCGTCTGGCTGCTGCACGGCGTCGGCGACGCGCCGGCCGACGACATCGGCCCCGACCCGCTGCTGGCGATCGCCGCCCAACTCGAAAAACTGCAGCGCATGCATGCCGACACCGGCCAGATCATCCTGCGCCTACAGCGCGAACTGCGCCGGCTGGCCGAAGAGCGCGAATAGCGAAATCGTCGCATTTGGAATAATCGCCGTCTCCGGGTGACAAGGCGGTCGCAATCGGCTAGCGTCCCAACCGTCGGGAGTCGCAAGGCTCCGCCGGTTCGCGGGAGAGAGCAGCGAGAGCTGCCGCCGAAGGGGAAATCGCCCGAAATCTCTCAGGCAAAAGAACCGTTTGCCGGCCAAGACACTCTGGAAAGTCGGGGCATGCCCCCGCGCCGAAGGTGTAAGCGCCGCTGACAGGGTTCCGGCTGCGCGAGTCTCTCAGGCATCAGACAGAGGGGCGCGAGAATGCCGCGAAAGCGGCGGATAACGCGCGACTCTGGAGTGCCTATGACCGATACGGGCGATCTCAAACGCCTTCCCCTCGAACAGCTGCATGTCGCGGCCGGCGCCCGCTTTGGCGGTTTTGCCGGTTGGTCGATGCCGCTGACCTATCCCCCCGGCGTGATGAAGGAGCACCTTCACACCCGCGCGGCGGCCGGGCTCTTCGACATTTCCCACATGAAGCTGTTCCTGGTCGAAGGACCAGGCGCGGCGGACCTGCTCGCCCGGATGTGCCCGCTCGATCCCGAAGCACTCGACATAAGCCAGTCGAAATACACGTTCTTTCTCACGGACAAGGCCGGGATCATCGACGACCTGATCGTGACGCGACTGGCGCCCCAGCGCTTCATGATTGTGGCAAATGCCGGAAATGCGGATGTCGACGAGGCGCATCTGCGCGACGTCGCACGCAGCTTCGACGTCACGGTCGATGCGCTCGACCGGGTGTTCCTTGCCCTCCAGGGGCCAGCGGCGGCCTCGATCGCGGCGAAGGCCGGGCTCGACATTTCCGGCCTCACCTTCATGCACGGTCTGGAGCCGAAGCCCGGCTGGTTCATGTCGCGCTCGGGCTATACCGGCGAAGACGGGTTCGAGATCGCCGTGCCGCCCGAGGACGGCGCAGCACTCGCCAACAGCCTGCTGGCTGGCGGCGAGGCGATGTGGATCGGGCTCGCCGCGCGCGACAGCCTCAGACTTGAAGCGGGGCTTTGCCTGCACGGCCAGGACATCACGCCCGAGATAAACCCTGTCGATGCAGGCCTGATGTGGGCGATCACGAAGCCGGTGCGTGAGGCGGGCGGTTTCGTGGGCGCCAGGGCACTGGCAGATCTGACCGCACAGGGACCGCGCGAAAAACGCGTCGGGCTCAGGCCAGAAGGCCGACAGCCGGTGCGCGCCGGCGCGAAGCTCTTCGACGCCGATGGGAATCCGGCCGGCGAAGTCACATCCGGCGGCTTCGGCCCGTCGGCCGAAGCGCCGGTCGCGATGGGCTATGTCCCAACCGCGCTGGCAGCGCCGGGCACCACGCTTTTCGCCGAAGTCCGCGGCAACCGCCTGCCGGTTGCCGTCCACACCCTTCCCTTCGTTCCTCACCGCTATTTCAAAGGCTGACTGCACATGACCGTCCTGTTTACCCAAGACCACGAATGGATCCGCGTCGACGGCGACATCGCCACAGTCGGCATCACCAACCACGCCCAGGAGCAGCTCGGCGACCTCGTCTTCGTCGAACTGCCCGAGGTCGGCCGCAAGGTCGCCAGGGGCGACGCGGCCGTCGTGGTCGAGTCGGTCAAGGCAGCCTCCGACGTCTATGCGCCGGTGGACGGCGAGATCACCCAGGTGAACGACGCCGTCAGCAGCGATCCCGCACTGGTCAATTCCGGCGCCGAGGGCGACGGCTGGCTGTGGAAGATGAAGCTCGCCGATCCGTCCCAGCTTTCCGGGCTGATGGATGCCAAAGCCTATTCCGCGATGATCGCCTGAGGATTTTTCGATGACCGCACCCTTCGTTTCCCGACACATCGGCCCGCGGGCGCGGGACGAGCGCGAAATGCTGAAAGCCCTCGGCGTCCCTTCCCTCGAGACGCTGATTTCGCAGGCGGTGCCGCGCTCGATCCGTCTCGACCGGTCCCTCGATCTGCCGGCCGCGGCAAGCGAGGCGGAGGCGCTGGCCGAGCTATCGGCCGTCATGGCGGGCAACAAGGTGCTGAAGAGCTTCGTCGGCCAGGGCTTTCACGGCACATTCACCCCGCCCGTCATCCAGCGGAACCTGTTCGAAAACCCGGCCTGGTACACAGCCTATACGCCGTATCAGGCGGAGATCAGCCAGGGGCGGCTCGAGATGCTGTTCAACTTCCAGACGCTGGTCGCCGAGCTGACCGGTCTGCCGGTGGCCTCGGCGTCGCTGCTCGACGAAGCGACGGCAGTGGCCGAGGCGATCGGCATCGCGGTGCGCCACCACAGGGACAAGCGCCACAGGATCGCGATCGCGGGCGCGCTGCATCCGCAAACGCTGGATGTCGTGCAGACGCGTGCGAAGCCGCTCGGCATCGAGGTCGGCAACACACCGGTCGACGCGGAAACGGCGGCGCTGATCGTGCCCTGGCCCGACACGCTCGGTGTCTATGGCGATCATCGCAGCGAGATCGCGGCCGCCAAGGCGGCCGGCGCGCTGGTCATCGCTGTCGCCGACCCGCTGGCGCTTGTATTGCTCGAGGCGCCGGCCTCGTGGGGCGCCGACATCGCCGTCGGCTCGATGCAGCGCTTCGGCGTGCCGATGGGCTATGGCGGGCCGCACGCCGCCTATTGCGCGGTGGCCGAGCCGCTGACACGGCTAATGCCCGGCCGAATCGTCGGCCAATCGGTGGATACGAAGGGGCGGCCCGGCTACCGTCTGGCGCTGCAGACGCGCGAGCAGCATATCCGCCGCGACAAGGCGACCTCAAATATCTGCACTGCGCAGGCGCTGCTCGCCAACATGTCGGCGGCCTATGCCATCTGGCACGGACCGGAGGGGTTGCAGGCGATCGCCGAGCGCACCCATGCGCTCGCCGCGCGCTTCGCGGCGGCCGCGACCTCCGCGGGACTGGTGGCCGTCGGCAAGCATTTCTTCGATACCGTGACCGTACATACGCCGGGCCGCGCCAAGGCGTTCGCCGCGGCGGCGGAGGCGGGTGGGCGCCTTGTGCGAGCGCTCGACAACGACCGCCTCAGCGTCGCCTTCGATGAGATGTCGACGGAAGACGATCTGGCGGCGCTGGCCGCCATCCTCGGCGGCAAACCGCCGGCTGCCTCCGACGGGACGCTTCCGCCGCGCCGGAGCATGCACGGCTTCATGACCCAGCCGGTGTTCCACGAGCACCGCTCCGAGACAGAGATGATGCGTCTGCTGCGAAAGCTGGCGGACAAGGATCTGGCACTCGACCGGGCGATGATCCCGCTCGGTTCGTGCACGATGAAGCTCAACGCGGCGGCGGAGATGGCACCGGTCAGCTGGCCGACTGTCGCGGCCATGCATCCCTTTGCGCCGCGCGCACACGCGGCCGGCTATCTGCGGATGATTTCGGACCTGGAGACCTGGCTCGGCGAGATCACCGGCTTCGACGCCGTTTCCCTGCAGCCCAACGCCGGCAGCCAGGGCGAATATGCCGGGCTCCTGGCGATCCGGCGCTACCACGAGAGCCGGGGCGACACCCACCGGAACGTCTGCCTGATCCCCTCCTCCGCGCACGGCACCAATCCCGCGAGCGCCGCGATGGCGGGCATGAAGGTCGTGGTGGTGAAATGCACCGACGACGGCGACATCGACGTCGCCGACCTTGAGGCCAGAGCGGGGCAGCATGCCGGCGAGCTGGCTGCCCTGATGATCACCTATCCGTCAACGCATGGCGTGTTCGAGGAAGGCGTGAAGGACATCTGCGCGACGATCCACCGTCACGGCGGCCAGGTCTATTTTGACGGCGCCAACCTCAACGCGCTGGTCGGCCTCGCCCGGCCCGGCGACATCGGCGCCGACGTTTGCCATATGAACCTGCACAAGACCTTCTGCATTCCGCACGGCGGCGGCGGCCCGGGGGTCGGACCGATCGGCGTCAAGGCGCATCTCGCGCCCTTCGTACCCGGCCACGCCGCCTCTGGCTCCAGCCACGCAGTCGCCGCCGCTCCGTTCGGATCGGCCTCAATCCTGCCGATCGTCTGGATGTATATTCGCATGATGGGGCCGGACGGCTTGAAGAAGGCGACCGAGGGGGCCATCCTCAATGCCAACTTCATCGCCGAGCGGCTGAAGGACCATTATCCCGTGCTCTATCGCGGCCGCAACGGGCGTGTGGCGCACGAGTGCATCCTCGATACTCGTGTACTCAAGGACAGCGCCGGCATCGGTGTCGAGGACGTGGCCAAGCGGCTGATCGACTATGGGTTCCATGCGCCGACCATGTCCTGGCCGGTGGCCGGCACGCTGATGGTCGAACCGACCGAATCCGAGCCGAAGAGCGAGATCGACCGCTTCTGCGAGGCGATGATCTCGATTGCGAAGGAGGCCGCAAGGATCGCATCCGGCGAGTGGCCGAAGGAGGACAACCCGCTCGTCAACGCGCCGCACCCGGCGGCAGATGCGCTGGCCGACGACTGGTCGCATGCCTATGCGCGGTCCGTCGCGGCATTCCCGGACGGGCGCGCAGACCCGGCGTCGAAATACTGGCCGCCGGTGTCACGCATCGACAACGTGGCGGGCGACCGTAACCTCGTCTGCACCTGCCCGCCCCCGACGGAGTATGTCGACGCCGCGGAGTAGACGGCGAATTGATCGCGAGGCGAGGCTGCGCTATATTTTGTACAAAGGAGTACAAGTTATGCGCAGTTGGTCGATCAGCGAAGCGAGAGCGCGTATCTCGGAGGTCTTCGACGCGGCGTTGACGGATGGCCCTCAACGGATCGAGCGGCGCGACCAGGACGCGGTCGTGGTCATACCGGAAGCAATTTGGGATACGATCGTGGCCAATTACTCCGACATTGCCGACCTGGTTCTGAGTGCGCCGCTGGAGGGCGGCGATGTGCCGCCGCGACGGCCAGCGCGCGTGCTGGCGCTCGACGATTGATGTTTGTCCTCGATGCGGATGTCCTGTCGCTGACCAGCCCGCTGTCGAGGATCGACGAAGCGATCGCTCGCCCTTGGCGCGAGTGGGTGCGGCGCAATCGTGAAGGAATCCACTTCTCCGCAATCACGATCATGGAGATCAGATACGGCCTGGAAAACCTCATTGCGAAAGGTACGACCGAACGGTCGAAAGCCCTTCGTGGTTGGCTACTGGCTGCTGAAACTGTGCATGCGCGTCGGATTCTGCCGGTCGATACCCGCATCGCCCACAAAGCGGGAGAGCTTCTCCATCACGCCGCGATGAATGGAGGGAAGCCGAGCTCGGAGGACGCGCTGATTGCGGCTACCGCAGTTTGTTCAGGTTACAGGCTCGTGTCGCGCAACGGCAAGCATATGAAGCTGTTCGGAATCGACTGGATCGATCCGCTCGTCGACCTTCCGCGGTAATGGGGGCTCTCACCCCTTCGCCAGCAGATTCAGGTTCGCCTCGACGACGATGTCGCCCGGCAAGGCCGCCTGGGCCTCGGTCAGCAGCCTGCGGGCGGCCTTCTTGTCGCCGCGCAGAAGCTTCGAATAGCCCATGTTGTTGACGATGCGTGGCTGGCGGCCGGCGACCTTGATCAGCTGGTCGTAGGCACGGTCGGCGAAATCGAAACGGCCGAGCTGGTCGTAGGAAGCTGCGAGTCCCATCCAGGCCTCGGCATTGTCGGCGCGAAGCTCCACCGCCTTGCGAAAGTGCTTTTCGGCGAGACCGTAGTTCGCCTGGCGGAACTGCGCCTTGCCGGCCTCGAGGTCGGTGGCGCTGATGTCCTTCGCCATCGGTGCAATCGCCGTCGTCTCGGTCGTATCGATGGCCGCTGACTGGCAGCCCGACACGATCATTCCGGCGCCCAGCACGGCGAGCGCGCCCCATTTCCTGCCAATCATGGCTGCCCCTGCCCCATGCGGCCTTTGATCCGGCCTGTCCGAGATCGAAGACTACAGACGGCGGATTAAGACTCGGTCAGGAAACGTCGTCAGCGAAGTCAGACTGGAACCGCTAAGATTTGAACGATCGCCTCACTGCCCCGTCGAGATCTTCACGATAATCGGGATGATGGCGATCATCATCACCACGGGCAGGATGCAAACGGTGACCGGCACCGACATCTTGGCGGGCAGCGCGTGGGCCTTTTCTTCGGCATAGGACATGCGCTTGTGGCGCATCTCGTCGGAGAAGACGCGCAGCGCTCCCGACAGGCTGGTGCCGAGTTCCTTCGACTGCTGCAAAAGCGTCGCGAAGGAGCGCACCTCGTCGAGCGAAAGACGGTCGCCCAGCGACTTCAGCGCATCGTCGAGACTGCGTCCCGCGCGCAGCTCGATCGACACGAGCCTTAGGTTCTCGGACAGCGATGGATAGGTCGGCCCGAGCTCCCTCGAAACACGCTCGATGCCCGCTTCCATGCTCATGCCGGCATCGGAGCAGACGATCATCAGATCCATGAAGTCGGGAAAGCCGTTGCGGTATTCCGTCATCTTCGTCCGGATCTTCTGCGACAACACGAAGCCCGGCACGAAATAGGCAAGACCACCCGTTCCGATGACGAACACCCATCGATTGAGAGCGGAGGAAGCCTCGCCATACGCAATGCTCAGAATCAGCGCCGCCACCGCGAAGACGGCGAACGCGGCGAAGCGGATCAGGAAGAACCAGCCGACGGCCCGCGGTTCCATGTATCCGGCCTGGATCAGCTTCAGCCGCAATCTGGCGACGTTTTCAGGGTCGCTCTTGGCGTAGAACTCGTGGGCGGTCTTCAGCGCCTTATCGCGCACCGCCTCGCGGTTGCGCTGCGCTGCCGTCGACGGCTTCTCCTCCTCGACGAGGCCGGAATCGACCTTCAGCCTGCGCTTGATCTCACCGCGCGCGGAGCGCTCGGCAAACAGCGGCCAGAGCGCCGCCATCCCGCCGCCCGCGAGAAGGAGCGCCAGGGCAAGGGTCGCAAGCGGGGACATGGAGATGCCGAGCATGGATCCGATTCCGTCCACGTCAGAACCTGAAATTCGACATCTTGAACATGATCGCGTTGCCGAGGATCAGCCAGAAGATCGTGCCCGACAGCAGATACCAGGTCAGCGGTTCGTCCATGACGCTGCCGTACATTTCCGGCATCATCACCTGCATCGCACAGGCGAGCAGGATCGGCACGGCGGTGAGGATGTAGGCCGACATACGGCCCTCGGTCGAGATCGACCGGACCTTTCGGCGCAGCTTTCCGCGCTCGCGGATCACCTGCGACAAGCCGTCGAGGATCTCGCGCAAATTGCCGCCCGACGCGGTCTGGATCGACACGGCGGTGACGAAGAGCGGCAGGTCCTCATGGCCAACCCGGGCGAACATGTTCTGTAGCGCCGTCACCAGATCCGAGCCGTAGGTGACCTCGTCGGCGACCATGCCGAACTCGGTGCCGATGGGGTCAGCCATTTCCCGGGCCACCATCGAAATCGCAACGGGCACCGGATGGCCGGCCTTCAGGCTGCGGGTGATGAGTTCCAGCGCCTCGGGCAGCTGGATGCCGAACATCTTGTGCCGGCGCGAGCGGAAGAGGCGCAGCGCCATGACCGGGAAGGCAAGAGCCGCGACCGCGGATACGCCGAGGCCGGCGATCAGCGGCAGGCCGAACCAGACCGCGACGATGCCGGCGGCGAAGGCCGCCCCCGAGGAATAGGCGAGGAAGCGCGGCAAGGGCGTCGCGATGCCGGACTGGGTGCGCAGCGCGCGCAGCCCGTCGAGCGAGAAGACGGCGCCGTCGTCCACGCCGCGTTCCTTGCGCAGCTGGATCAGCACTTGCTCCTGGGTGAGCTTTTGGTCCTGCAGCCTGACGCGGCGGTTGATCGCGTTGCGCCGATCGGCCCGCCTGGCATGCAGGAGGTAGACGGCTTCAGCGACCATGATCGCGGACAACGCCACTCCTGCGTAGACGGCGAGCAGCGGCGAGAACATCAGTCCTGCCTTCCGGGCTCGAAATACCGGCCCGGGAACTCGATTCCCATCGCCTTCAGGTCCTCGAGGAAGCGCGGCCGGATACCCGTCGCCTCGTAATGGCCCAGGATCTTGCCGTCGCCGTCCATTCCGGTCCGCACGAAGCGGAAGATCTCCTGCATCTGGATGACGTCTCCCTCCATGCCGGTTACCTCGGCGACGCTCGTCACCTTGCGCTTGCCGTCTGACAGCCGCGTCAGCTGGACGATCACGTCGAGCGCCGAGGCGATCTGGCTGCGGATGGACTGTACCGTCATTGGCATGCCGGTCATGCCGAGCATCTGTTCGAGGCGCGACAGCGCGTCGCGGGGCGTGTTGGCGTGGATCGTCGCCATCGAGCCTTCGTGGCCGGTGTTCATCGCCTGCAGCATGTCGAACGCCTCCTCGCCGCGGCACTCGCCAAGGATGACGCGGTCAGGGCGCATGCGCAGCGCGTTCTTGACGAGATCGCGCTGCTTCAGTTCGCCATGACCTTCGATGTTGGCCGGCCGCGTCTCCATGCGTGCGACATGCGGCTGCTGCAGCTGGAGCTCGGCGGCGTCCTCGATAGTGATCAGCCGCTCGTCCTCGGGGATGAAGGCCGACAGCGCGTTGAGCATGGTCGTCTTGCCTGTGCCGGTGCCGCCGGAGATGATCGTCGTCTTGCGGGCATGGACCGCCGCCGCCAACACCTCGGCCATATTCTGCGTCAGCGCGCCGAACTCGACCAGCTTGTGCAGGCCGAGCTTGTTCTTGGAGAATTTGCGGATCGAGACCAGCGGGCCGTCGACGCCGACCGGGCGGATCGCGGCGTTGAAGCGCGAGCCGTCGAGCATGCGCGCGTCGACCATCGGCTGGGATTCGTCGACGCGGCGGCCGACCGCGGCGACGATCTTGTTGATGATGCGCAACAGATGCGCCTCGTCCTTGAACGGCACGTGGACCTGCGTCAGCTTGCCCTTGCGCTCGACGAAGCAGTTCTGATGCCCGTTGATCAGGATGTCGTTGATGTCCGGATCCTTGAGCAGCGGCTCCAGCGGACCGAGACCCACCATCTCGTCGACGATGTCGTCGACCAGCGCCTCTAGTTCGGCGACATTGATGGCGAGACGCTCCTCGCGCGTTTTCTGCGAGACGAACTCGTGCACCTGCCGGCGCATCTCGTCCCTGGGCAGCCGCTCCAGCGCGACGAGATTGATCTCCTCGATGAGCATGCGGTGAATGCGCACGCGCGCATCCGCCACGCGGTTCGAGGTGGCCGCCTTCGCCGGATCGCCGGCCGGCTGCGGCGCGGGCTTGGGGTGCGGCTTGCGCGTTGTCGGGATGATGACCGCCACGTGGGGTTCCGACGCAGGTTGCGCCGGCCGGGCGTCCTGCGGCGGACGGTTCTTGAGGGCGGAGAAGCGGCTGTTCATCCAGCCCTCCTGATCAGCCGGATGCCGCGGCCGAACAGCGATGACTGCTTCTTGGCGGTGGCCGCAGCCTCTTCCGGCAGGATGATGCGGCGCAGATCGGCGATGACGTTCGCCTCAGCGTCGATCGCGTGCAGCGGCACACCGCGGTCCACAGCTTCGCGGACGAGCTTGTAGTTGTTCGAGATGCCGCCGACGAAATGCTCGCCGAGGATCGCCTCGACGTCGGCCTGGCGGATGCCTGTCTCGAACTTCTTCTGTTCGTAGCGGTTGACGATGACACGGGGCTTCACCTCCCGTCCGGCCGTTTCGTAGATCGCCTGGATCAGGCGCTGGGTGTGTCGCAGGCACGGGACGGTCATCTCGGCGACGATGTAGAGTTTGTTGGAACCGAGCAGCACCGTCTCGGTCCACGGAAACCAGGTGCGCGGCATGTCTATGACGACATTGTCGAAATAGGCGGAGACCAGGTCGAGCACGCGCACGACGACATCGGTGTTGAACGAGCGCATCTCCGACGGATGTGTCGGGGCGGCGAGCACGCACAGCCCGCTCTCGTGCTTGGACAGCATCAGGTCCAGCAACTGCCGGTCGAGACGTTCGGGGTTGTTCTCGATCTCGGTGATGTCGAACAGCGGTTCCAGGTCGAGATATTCCGCGCAGGCGCCCTGCTGGAAATTGAGATCGACGACGCAGGTCGAGGCCGCGCGCGTGGCGGAATTGTGTAGCTGGAACGCCGTCTGGAGCGCCAGCGTCGTCGTCCCCACGCCGCCGGCGGCCGGCATGAAGGTGTAGATTTCGGATTCGCTGCGATCCTCCCTCCCTGGCCCCTGGAGGGCACGGATGCAGGAGCGGACCAAGTCGGCGGTCGTCACCGGTTTTACTAGAAAATCCGAAACCTGCAGCTGGACCAGCATGCGAACGGCTGCGGCGCTGAACTCCTGCGTCACCACGACGACCGGTGCCCTGCCCTCGAGCCGGCGCATCACCCTTTGCAGCGACTCGATCTCGAGGAGACGCGCCACATCCATGTCGATGATGACCGCGCCGCACTCGGAATCCTGGACTTCACCACGCAGGTCGGCAACGTTGCGCTCCACCACCAGAAGCTCGATCTTCTCCGATGAGGCGAAAGCGGTACGCGTTTCCTTCACGAAGTCCCGGTCGGTCGAGACGAGGAGGATACGACGGTTCTTCGGCTGGCTCACCATCCTTCTCCCCGTGTCAATTGTCGCTGCCGTCTTTTGCGGCCGGTTTTTCCGGCGCGGCGGATGCGGACGCGGACGCGCGCGTGGCCGGGACCCTGAGGTCGGTGTCCTCGACGCCCGGTTGCCAAGGGTCGACAATCTGCATCACGGTGTTGGCCGCGATCGCGTTGCCGGCGCCGGAGGTGACACCTTCCTGGCGGCCGACGCCGTCGCCCACGCAGCCCGCGAGCGTCAGCGCCGCGCCGAAAAGCAAGACCAGACGGGTTCGCATCCTGCTCGTCCTCATTGCAGATCGAGGAAATGGCCGACGGTCGCCGTGCGGCCCCCGTTCAGTGCGACCGAAGCGCGATCGCCGGCGAGCCTCACCTCTTCCTGATTGGCCAGGAAATAGTCCGCATCGCTGGCGGGCGCCGTCTGGTCGGCGGGGGTCGCAACCTTCTTGGTCGGATCGATCGGCTTGACCAGATAGGGCGTGACGATGATGACGAGATCGGTCTCGCGGCGCTGATAGGCCTTAGACGAAAACAGCGCGCCGAGAACGGGCAGACGGCTGAGACCCGGTATGCCCTGCGTCGTCGCGTCGTTCTGGCTCTGCAGCAGTCCGGCGATCATGAAGCTCTGACCGCTCTTCAAGTCGACCGACGTCTTGGCCCTGCGCACGACGAAGCCTGGGATCGCGATGTCGCCGATCTTGTAGGAGGAAGAATTGTCGACGGAAGAGACTTCCGGCTCGATGTCGAGGCTGATTAACCCGTCGGTCAGAACGTTCGGCGTGAAATCCAGGCCGACGCCGAACTTCTTGTACTCGACGGTGATCTTGTCGCCGTCCTGGGAAACCGGGATCGGAAACTCCCCGCCGGCCAGGAAGCTCGCCTTTTGGCCCGACCGCGCGATCAGGTTCGGCTCGGCCAGTCGGCGGGCGACGCCGCGGTCCTCCAGCGCCTTGATCGCAACGTCGATCGACCATCCGCCCGTGACGATGCCGCCTATGATTTCGGCCGCAGGCAGGTTGCCCGACGCGCTCGGATTGGAATTGAACTCGAAACCGCCGCCGGGGCCCATATAGCTCGCATTGATCTGCGTGCCGAGTTCCCTGCCGACCTGGCGGTTGATTTCGACGAAGCGGACATTGAGCTGGACCTGCTGCGAAGACGAGATCTTGACGGAATCGATTACCTCCTCCTCGCCCGAATAGCGGTCGGCGATCTTCTTGGCCTTGTCGGCTGCGACGGCGTCTTCGGCTGAACCCGAGAGCACGATCCGCCCATTCGCCGAGCCGACCTTGATGTTCGAGCCCGGCACGGCGTCACGGATCGTACCCGCCAGCCCCTTGGTGTCGAGCGTGACCTCGATGTCGACCGTACCCACAAGCTGCTTGCGTTCGTCGAAGAGGGCGATGCCGGTGGTGCCCAGTTCGTTGCCAAGCACGTAGAACGAGCGGTCGGTGAGCGGCGTAACATTGGCGATCGACGGATCGCCAATAACAATCTCATAGAAGGGAGCGTTGGTCTTGACCGTCTGCGGCTTGCCTTTCGCCACTTTGACGCTGGAGTTGCGCTCGGCGGAGATCTGGATCGCTTGCGCCGATGCCGGCTGCGACAGGGCCGGCAGCGCGGCGATCAGCGCCGCGGCGAGGCCAGCCGCGATTCGCCGCATCACCCGCAGGCGCTCCGCGCCCGCATTTCTCCCGTCAACCCCGTCCATCGCCCCTGCCCCTGCCCGAGAATTCGCCGTCCTAGTTCTCCTGTGACGGCACCACGTAGGATTGCGGCTCCCCCTGGCCCCGCGTCACCATGATTTTTCGTGTTGCCGGCTTCTCCGGCGCAGCGAACACATCGGTCACGCTCGTCGCCGCGGCGCTGACCACATTGGCGACCGAACCGCCGAAGGAGGAAATGGTTGTGAGCCCTTCCGCCGCGGTTCCGCCTTCGCTCGATGCGCGCAGCGACAGCGACAGCGTGCCGATGTTGCGGGCGAGCGCGATCTTCTGAGCGCCTTCGGCATCGACTTCGACCGTCACCGACGAGGTGACCTGGGGCGCTGCCTGGCGTTCGTCCGCGCCTTGTCCGACCGAAACCACCTTGACGTTGTCCAGCACGATCTCGGAGGTCAGCGTCGAACCGGTCGCTCCTTGCGCGTTCTTCTCGACTTCGGCGATTTTGCCGGCGTCGCGGGTCAGAACCACGTCGACGCGGTCGCCAGGCGTGATGAAGCCGGCCACGCCGGCGATCTCGTCGGTTTTGATGGTGACCGCCCGCATACCGGGCGACAGCAGATTTGACAGGCTGGCCCGGCCATTGGCGCCCGAGAGCTTCGCCAGCAGAATCGGCTCGTTCGGTTCCATCGGCGAGAGGACGACGCGGCCGCCATCGGCGAGCAGCTCGTCGATCCTGGCGAAGGCGCCCTGCGGCAGCGCATCCTGCGGCCAGGGAATCTCGGCGAGCTGGGCCGCTTCCAGCGCCATGCCGTAGCGCAGCGCCTCCTTGGCGACGACGATGGACTTGAATTCGACCTTTGGCGCCGCAGGGACGGCTACTTCCGCCGACAGCCGCTCGACGCGCGCATTCGCGGAACTCCTGATCCAGTAGTCCGCCGCGAATATCGATACCGCGCCGATGACCGCCGCGATCCCGATCATCGGAATGATCTTGCCTTTCACTGCCTGCTCCAAGCCCCGGCGGCGACCCGCTCTTTGGACGAACGCTAGAGGAGAGTTCTCAACAAAGTTCGTGTGCGTTGTTTCAAATGCCGGGAATTCGCCGCTATTGGTTATGAAACGGTTTCGCAACGGCTACGCGATAACCTGCGGCGAGCCTACGAACGGAACACGAACGCAGTCGCGCGGTCGCGTCGTTCGTGTCATTCTCCCGCTGATTCGCATGTCTGCCAGGACCTCATGAACGAACGCCCCAAAGACGACCTGTTTTCGATGGCCGCGCAGCCGCTGAAGCCGGCCGAAAAGCCGGCGCGGCCGCTCGACCCGATCCTGCAGGCGGCCCAGAAGCGCGTGGTCGCGCCGAAGGACGCGTCGGAAGTCTATGACGCCAGTTCGATCGAGGTTCTGGAAGGGCTGGAACCCGTGCGCCGGCGGCCGGGCATGTATATCGGGGGGACCGACGAGAAGGCGCTGCATCACCTGTTCGCCGAGGTGATCGACAACTCGATGGACGAGGCGGTTGCGGGCCACGCGACGTTCATCGAGGTGGAACTGGACGCCGCCGGCTATCTGACTGTGACCGACAACGGCCGCGGCATTCCGGTCGACCCGCACCCCAAATTCAAGAACAAGTCGGCGCTCGAGGTCATCATGACCACGCTGCATGCCGGCGGAAAGTTCGATTCAAAGGTGTACGAGACCTCCGGCGGTCTGCACGGCGTCGGCGTCTCCGTGGTCAACGCGCTGTCCGACGATCTCGAGGTCGAGGTCGCGCGCGGCCGCCAGCTCTACCGCCAGCGTTTTTCACGCGGCGTGCCGCAGGGCGGACTGGAGAGCCTGGGTGAGGTGCACAACCGGCGCGGCACGCGCGTGCGTTTCCATCCCGACGCCGACATTTTCGGCAGGGGCGCGAAATTCGAGCCGGCGCGCATCTATAAGATGGCGCGGTCGAAAGCCTACCTCTTCGGCGGCGTCGAAATCCGCTGGTCGTGCGATCCGGCGCTGATCGGCGACAAGGACCAGACGCCGGCCAAGGCAGTGTTCCACTTCCCCGGCGGCCTGAAGGACTATCTGCTCGCGTCTCTCGACGGCGAGATGCAGGTGACGCGCGAGGTGTTCGCGGGCAAGAGCGAGAAGCAGGGCGGCCACGGCTCGATCGAATGGGCGGTGACGTGGTTCGGCGGCGACGGCTTCGTCAATTCCTACTGCAACACGATCCCCACGGCCGAGGGCGGCACCCATGAGGCCGGCTTTCGCAACGTGCTGACCCGCGGCCTGCGTGCCTATGCCGAGCTCACCGGCAACAAGCGCGCCGCCGTCGTCACCTCGGAGGATGTGATGATCTCCGCGGCGGGCATGCTGTCGGTGTTCATCCGCGAGCCGGAATTCGTCGGCCAGACCAAGGACCGCCTAGCGACGGTCGAGGCTTTGCGCATCGTCGAGAACGCGCTGCGCGACCCGTTCGACCACTGGCTGGCCGACAATCCGCAGGAAGCGACCAAGCTGCTCGACTGGGTGATCGCGCGCGCCGACGAGCGCATCCGCCGCCGCCAGGAGAAGGAGGTCTCGCGCAAGAGCGCGGTGCGCAAGCTGCGCCTGCCTGGCAAGCTCGCCGATTGCACGCAGAGTGGCGCGGCTGGCGCGGAACTGTTCATCGTCGAGGGCGATTCGGCCGGCGGCTCGGCCAAGCAGGCGCGCGACCGCGCCACCCAGGCGGTGCTGCCGTTGCGCGGCAAGATCCTCAACGTCGCATCCGCAGGTCACGACAAGCTGACGGCCAACCAACAGATCGCCGACCTGATCCAGGCGCTCGGCTGCGGCACGCGCTCGAAATACCGCGAAGACGATCTGCGCTACGAGCGCGTGATTATCATGACCGACGCGGACGTCGACGGCGCCCACATCGCCTCGCTGCTGATCACCTTCTTCTACCAGGAGATGCCGGACCTGATCCGGGGCGGGCACCTGTTCCTGGCGGTGCCGCCTCTTTATGCGATCCGGCAGGGCGGCAAAGTGCTCTATGCGCGCGACGACGCACACAAGGACGAATTGCTGCGGACCGAGTTCACCGGCCGCGGCAAGGTCGAGATCGGCCGTTTCAAGGGTCTCGGCGAGATGATGGCCGCGCAGCTCAAGGAAACCACGATGGCCCGCGCCAAGCGCACGCTGTTGCGCGTCGACGTCATCGACGCGGCGGAAGCGACCAAGGCCGCGGTAGATTCGCTGATGGGCACGAAGCCCGAACTTCGTTTCCGCTTCATCCAGGAAAATGCCGAGTTCGTCGAGGAACTGGATATCTGACTCTGGACAGGGAGGACGGCATCTTCCCTCTCATCCTCCGCCTTCTCGTGGCTGTGGCGGTCGCCTACGCCGGGTTGATGGCCGTTCTCTTCTTCGCCCAACGCGCCCTGCTCTATCCGGGCGCGACCGGAGGGCCGATCGCGGCGGATCATTGGGGCGAGACCGTCGAAATCCTCACGGCGGATGGCGAGCATCTGTCGGCGCTCCATTCCGCCGCGCAGCAGGGGCATCCGACGGTCCTCTACTTCCCCGGCAATGCCGACCGCATCGATCGCTACGGGTTCCTCGGCCAAGGACTTGCCTCGCGCGGTTTCGGACTCCTCGCACTGTCCTATCGCGGCTATCCCGGATCGACCGGAGCCCCGACGGAGGCGGGCCTGATCGGCGATGGGCTCGCGGCCTACGACTGGCTGGCTTCGCGTTCGGCGGGGCCGATCGTCCTCGTCGGCCAATCGCTTGGCTCGGGCGTAGCCGTCGCTGTCGCCGCGGAGAGGCAACCCGCGGGGCTGGCGCTCATCTCCGCCTATGACTCGGTATTGGCGCTGGCGCGCAAGGCCTACTTCTTCCTGCCCGTCAGCCTCTTCCTGAAAGATCCCTTCCGTTCCGATCTCAGGATCGGGCGGGTCGGTACACCGAAACTGTTCGTCCACGGGCGTCGCGACACGCTGGTGCCTGTCGGACATGGCGAGGCGCTGTTCCTTCAGACGCCGGAGCCGAAGCGAATGATCATCCTCGACGAGGCCGGACACAACGACATCTGGAGCGAACGGTTGCTACGTGAGATCGCCGACTTCGTCTCCGAAGTGACCCGGCATTGATCAGGCCGCCTGGATCGCGACCGCGTGGCCGCGCGCGTTCTCGCGCAGCGCATTGAGGTGGATCGAGGACAGGAGCGTCGCCAGCCTGCCGTCGGCGGCTTCGTCGCGTTCGAGTTCCTTCAGCATCAGCCAGCTGACCTCCTGTGCCCCGGCGATGCGCTGGCCGCGCGCGACCTCGCGCCAGGCCTTGATCGCGCGCAGGATCACGCGGTGCGTCGCATCCGCCAGCCCGGCGGCGCGGAACAGCGCTTCGAGCGCCACATCGCGGCCATCGGCGAGCAGCGAGCGGATGCGGCTTTCCTTCTGCCCCGACAGCGCCACGAGCGCCGCACCGAAGAAGTCGATCTTGCCGTGGGCGACGACCCGCACGAGGAAAGACGATGTCATCTCGCCGCGCAGGCGAAGATGCTCGACGAGAGCCCCGCACTCTGTCGATGGCGTCGCGTCGATGAGCTTGACGGAGGCGCTGACACACGCCTCCCGCGTGATCCGTTCGGCGCGCGCCGGCCCGATCAGAGCCCGCACCAGTGGGGCGCCCTGGAGCGCCTCCCCCAGCCTGACCATCAGGATGTGATGGACGTCGGCCGGCAGCTTGCGGTCGGAGAGCATTGCCTCGCGCAAGGCCGCATCCGCGCCGTGGCGTTCGGCGATGCGGCGTAGGCTGATCGCGGCGATATCGGCGCCGTCATTGCGCAAGAGCGTCAGGCAAGCCTCCCGATCTCCGGTCTCGGCGACGGCGGCGGAGACGACGCTCGAGATACGCGGGCGCATGGCAATCAGGCGCTGTGTCGAGGCATAACCTTCCGCGACGCGGTCGACGAGGTCGGCGTCCGCCAGAAGCGGCGAGCGCAGCAGGATCAGAGCGGCGATCTCGGACTGGTCGGAGGCAAGCGCTGCGATGATCTGCTTCGGCGCGTGATGGCATAGCGAGAGCGGCTCGGCCATGGCGAGCCGGACCTTCGGCGAAGGATCATCGAGAAGGAGTGTCAGAGCGGCTTCGGCAGCACAGCGGTCTTCGAAGGTGAGGTCGGAAAACACGTAGGCGCGTGAGAGCGCGCTCGCGGCCGCCGCCCGCTCCGCGACTTTGGCGGTGTCGATCCACTTCAGAAAGTGCTGGACGATCATAAACTCGGCCGCTTCCCTATGTCCCGTCACGACGCTAGGGAGAAATGGTTTACGAACGGTTCACCATATTCGTTAACCGCCCGGAACCGCGGATAATCCAGGCAGTAGCCGTCAGTCGGCTTTCCACCTAGGACGGCGCATCGGAAACACCGACTCGACCGTCAGATAGTCGAAATAGCCGAGCCGGGCGACATTTCCCGCCTTCACGACGTCGAAGCGGCCGTCGACCAGTACCGAGTCGTCGATGAACACTCCGATCACCTCGCCGGCGACGATAACCGACTCGCACTCCGCGTTGCTCCACGTCTTCGGCGTCATGATCTCGGTAACCTTGCATTCGAGCGCCGCGAGGGCCTCCTTAACCCGCGGCGGCTTGACCAGCCGCGAGGGCTCGGGCGTCAGCTCGGCATAGCCGAACTCACTGGTGCCACGCGGGGCATCCACCGAACTCGCGACCATTTTCGCCACGAGATCGCGCCCCGCCAGGCTGGCCACGAACTCACCCGTCTCGCGTGCGAAAGTGACGCTGTCCTTTTCTCCTTCCGAGGAGAACCAGACCAGGAAAGGTTTCGACGAGACCATGTTGAAGAAGGAATAGGGAGCGAGGTTCAGCGCCCCCGAGGCGCTGACCGTCGAGATCCAGCCGACCGGACGCGGCGACACGATCGCCTTCGACGGATCATGCGGCAGACCATGCCCCTTGGCGGGTTCATAGAACATGTTTCAGCTCCGCGTCGGACCTGCGTATTCGGAGACGAGCTTGGCTATGTCGGGCCGTGGACGCTCCGGTATTTCCCCCTTGAATGTGCCGATATGGACGAAGCCGATGACCCGCTCGTCCTTTTCCAGACCGAGAATCCGCCTGCCCTCGGCCGTGTCCGAATACCAGTTGGTGATCCAGTTGGCGCCGTAGCCCAGCGCGTTCGCCGCCAGCGACAGGTTCATCGCGGCAGCTCCCCCCGACAGGAATTTTTCCCATGGCGGGATGTTCTTCGCATCGTCGCGCGGAAGCGAGATCACGCCGATCACCAGCGGCGCCCTGGAGAAGCGGCTGCGTTCCTTGGCCAATCGGGCCTCGGGCAACGGCCCTTCCAATTCCTGTGCCAGCGCGGCCAGCCTCTCACCGATCTCGTGGCGGGCGTCGCCGCGATAGAGGATGAATCGCCAAGGCGCCAGGCGACCGTGGTCGGGAACACGGGAGGCAATCCGGATCATCGTTTCGATCTCCGCTTCGGACGGCCCGGGCTCAGTCATCAAATCGATCGGCGCGGACTTGCGGCTCGACAGGAAATCGATCACGGCGGTGGTCAACAGCAGTCCTTTCGGAGTGGAGAATGGCGAAAGCGGCGGGTGAAGAGATGCCTTGCCGTTTGCGTCTTGAAAATGCCACCGCCTTGCGTTTGATGGCAAGCATGAAGATCGTCGCCAGACTGTCTACGACCGCCGTCGCGGCGATCCTTTTCGCGGTGGCGCCTCCGATCGTTCACGGCCAGGAGTTGGGCAATCCGCTGCCCGGCCTATCGCTCGACGGGCTGAATACCTATGCGCCACCGCCAACGCTCAACAACATGCCGGGAATTTCCGCCGGTACGCTGACGCTCGCGGCGCAGTTGACCGCGGAAGGCCCCGAAATCACACGCGGCCTGACTTGGCGGGTCTTCAGCCCGGCCCCCGGCCCGGACGGGAAACTGCCGCTGAAGGGGTCCGCCCAGGGCGGAACCGCGACCTTCGATCTCGAACCGGGCAGCTATCTGGTCCATGCCGCCTTCGGGCGCGCCGGCGCGACCAAGCGCATCACGGTCGGTGCCGAGAACAAGCGCGAGACCCTCGTGCTCGACGCGGGCGGGCTCAAGCTCGACGCGATGCTCTCCGGCGGCGTCCGCATACCACCCGGGAAACTCAGATTCAGCATCTACGAGGCCGATGAGGACATTAACGGCGACCGCGCGCTCGTCGTGCCCAACGTCAAGCCCAATACGGTCGTCCGGCTTAATGCCGGCACCTATCACGTCGTTTCCCAGTACGGGAACGTCAATGCCGTCATCCGCTCCGACATCCGCGTCGAAGCAGGCAAGCTCACCGAGGCGCTGGTCGAGCACAAGGCGGCCCAGATCACGATGAAGCTGGTGCGGGAGAAGAACGGCGAAGCGATCGCCGACACATCCTGGTCGGTGCTGACCGAATCGGGCGACATCGTGAAGGAGAAGATGGTCGGCGCCTTCGCTTCGATGGTGCTTGCCGAGGGGAAATATTCCGTCGTCGCCAAGAACCGTGACCGCATCTACCAGCGCGAATTCCAGGTCGAAGCCGGGCACGACGACGATGTCGAGGTCAATACCGAGACCAATCTCGCGTCGGCCAAACCCGAGTTGACCGGCGAAGAACCGCTCAGCGACACGATGCCGCTCAGCTCCGACGAGTTCCCGTCGGACGACGGGCCGATCGACTGATCGGCCGACACCTGTACGGCGGCGGCCGGCCTCCCGCATCGGTTCCACCTCCGCCGATCGAAGAGCCCGGGAGGCGATGTCGACGCTCAGGCGACCTTGCGTTGTGCCTTGCGCCGCTTCAGGTCTGGCGGCGTCGCCTCGTCGACGATCGCCGCGACCGCCTCGTCAAGGCTCATCGACACCTGGTCTCGCGAGCCGAGGCGGCGGATGTTAACGGTGCCCTCCTCCGCCTCGCGCTTGCCGCAGACGAGCATCACGGGAACCTTGGCGAGACTGTGCTCGCGGACCTTGTAGTTGATCTTCTCGTTGCGCAGGTCGAGCTCGGCATGGATGCCCTCGTCGCGCAGCCGCTGCAGCACGGCAGCGGCGTAGCCGTCGGCCTCGGACGTGATGGTCGCGACCACCACCTGGACCGGCGCGAACCAGAGCGGCAGGTGGCCGGCATAGTTCTCGATCAGGATGCCGAGGAAACGTTCCATCGAGCCGCAAATGGCGCGATGGATCATCACCGGCTGCTTCTTCTCCGAATCCGAGCCGATGTAGAAAGCGCCGAAACGCTCCGGCAGGTTGAAATCGACCTGCGTGGTGCCGCACTGCCATTCTCGGCCGATGGCGTCCTTCAGGACATATTCGAACTTCGGGCCATAGAAGGCGCCCTCGCCCGGGTTGATCGAGGTTTTTATCCTGCCGTTCGACTGGAGCGTGATCTCCTCCAGCACGTCGGACATGATCTTCTCGGCCAGATCCCACGCCTCGTCGGAGCCAACGCGCTTCTCTGGCCGCGTCGACAACTTCACGGAGACTTCGTCGAAGCCGAAATCGGCGTAGGTCGTCAGGATGAGATTGTTAATCCTCAGGCATTCGGCGCGCAGTTGGTCCTCGGTGCAGAAGATATGCGCATCGTCCTGGGTGAAGCCGCGCACGCGCATTAGCCCATGCAGCGCACCAGAGGGCTCGTAGCGGTGAACATTGCCGAATTCGGCAAGCTTGATCGGCAGATCGCGGTAGGACTTCAGGCCGTGCTTGAAGATCTGGACATGTCCCGGGCAGTTCATCGGCTTCAAGGCGAAGACGCGCTCGTCCTCGGTCTCGTCACCGGCGACCGTCACCTTGAACATGTTGTCGCGATACCAACCCCAGTGGCCGGAGGTCTCCCACAGCGATTTGTCGAGCACCTGCGGCGCATTGACCTCCTCGTAGCCTTCGTGCGCCAGGCGGCGGCGCATGTAGGAGACGAGGTTCTGGAACATCCTCCAGCCCTTGGAATGCCAGAACACGACGCCAGGCCCCTCTTCCTGGAAGTGGAAGAGGTCCATCTCACGGCCGAGGCGGCGATGGTCGCGCTTCTCGGCCTCCGCCAGCATGGTGACGTAGGCGTCGAGCTGCTCCTGGTTCGCCCAGGCCGTGCCGTAGATGCGCGTCAGCATCGGATTGTTGGAATCGCCGCGCCAATAGGCGCCGGCGACCTTCATCAGCTTGAATGCATTGCCGATCTGGCCGGTCGAGGCCATGTGCGGGCCGCGGCAGAGGTCGAACCAGTCGCCCTGCGAATAGATCTTGAGATCCTGGCCTTCCGGGATCGCATCGACGAGCTGCACCTTATAGGTCTCGCCCTTGTCGCCGAAGACCTTGCGCGCCTTGTCGCGCGGCCAGACCTCCTTGGTGAAGGGCTTGTTGCGGCCGACGATCTCGCGCATCTTCTTCTCGATGGCGGGAAAATCGTCCGGCGTGAACGGCGTGTCGCGCGCAAAATCGTAATAGAAGCCGTTCTCGATCACGGGGCCGATGGTCACCTGCGTGCCGGGCCACAGCTCCTGCACGGCCTCGGCGAGCACGTGCGCCGCATCGTGGCGGATCATGTCGAGAGCCAGCGGGTGTTCGCGGGTCAGGATCTCGACCGCGCCGGAGGTCTCGAGCGCATCCGACAGGTCGCGCGCAGTACCGTCGATCGCATAGGCGACCGCCTTCTTGGCCAACGACTTCGAGATCGATTCGGCGAGTTCGAGACCGGTCAGCGTCGCGGGATATTCGCGGACGGAGCCATCGGGAAATGTAAGGGAAACGGAGCGAGACATGTCTACTTCCTTATCCAGTCCCGCCAACGAGCGCGGGTGGGGTTAATGCCGGCAAGGTGCACGACGCGGGCTCTCTTAGCCATTCAGTCGGCTCGGGTAAAGCCGGGTTGTCAGCGGCCTCCGCTGGCTTTGCTCACCTTCCAGTAACGCCAGGGCAGGTACCACCGGTAGCGATCATCCAGACGTTCCGGCACGTTGTCGATCCCGTGCGTGCCGCCAGGCCCGCACCGCATGACGCGGAACAGCCCCATCCAGCCGCCAGACCAGAGGCCATGCCGCGCGATCGCTTCATAGGCGTATTCGGAGCAGGTCGGCATGTGCCGGCATGAATTGCCGATAAATCCCGAAAGCGTCAGCTGATAGAGCCGCACGAAGGCGACGCCGAAGACCCGCCCCGGCGTTTTTCGCCACGGCCCGGCATAGTTGCGCCCGCGCGGCGCATGGACATGGTTGTGGCCGGTCACCTGAACGTGCCCTCTTTCCCTCTCGCCGACAGTCTGTTCACTACCGACCGCATGCGAAGCCTCGTGTGCATACTTATGTGCTTGGCTTCGTTTCCACCAACCGAATTGCGGAATGGCTATGTCAGAACAGATAGAACTCGGGCTCGATACGTTCGGCGATGTCACTGTCGACCCTGGTGGCCGGCTGAAGAACCAGGCGCAGGTGCTGCGCGACGTGGTCGAGGAAGGCGTCTTGGCCGACCAGGTTGGTATCGACTTCATCGGCGTCGGCGAACACCATCGCGACGACTTCGCTGTCTCGGCGCCCGAAGTGGTGCTGGCGGCGATCGCCGCGCGCACGCAGCGCATCCGCCTCGGCTCGGCCGTGACGGTGCTGAGCTCCGACGACCCGATCCGCGTCTTCCAGCGTTTCTCGACCATCGACGCGATCTCGAACGGCCGCGCGGAGGTCATCCTGGGGCGCGGCTCGTTCACCGAATCCTTTCCGCTGTTCGGCTTCGCGCTCAACGACTACGAGAGGCTGTTTTCAGAGAAGCTCGACCTGTTCGCCGAGCTCCTGAAGCAGGAGCCGGTCAACTGGAAGGGCTCCGTCCGTTCCGAACTGAAGAACCAGCCGGTTTACCCGCCGATCGAAAACGGCAGGCTGAAGACCTGGATCGGCGTCGGCGGCAGCCCCGAGTCGGTTGTTCGCGCAGTCCAATACGGACTGCCCATGATGCTCGCCATCATCGGCGGCGAGCCGCGGCGTTTCCGCCAGTTCGTCGATCTCTACCACCGCGCGGCAGAGCAGTTGCAGCAGCCGGCGTTGCCGCTCGGGGTGCACTCGCCGGGTCATGTGGCGGACACCGACGAGGAGGCGCGAACCCAGCTGTGGCCGGGCTACAAGGCGATCAACGACCGGATCGGAGGCGAGCGTGGCTGGGGGCCGACCTCGATCGCCCGCTTCAACGCCGAAGCCGACATGGGCTCGCTCTATGTCGGATCGCCGGAAACGGTTGCGAAGAAGATCGCCGGCACGATGAAGGTGCTCGGCGTCAAGCGCTTCGACATGAAATACTCGTCGGGCACGCTGCCGCACGAGCACATGATGCGCTCGATCGAACTCTACGGGACGAAAGTCATACCGATGGTGAAGGACCTGCTGGCAGAGGGCAAGGCAGCGGCGTGAGGGCGTGACCGGAACTGCGCACTACCCGCCCAAGACAGCGAGCAATTGCCTGACATCGGCGACCAGCTTCGGGGCCGAGATGGTGGCCGTCGCCCATACTCGCCTCATCTCGAGATCGTAGTAGCCGTGGGCGATGCGATTCCTCGCCCAGTACGCCTCCGCGAACTCGATGTGAGCAGGAAAGGCTTTAGGGCTCGAAGACAGGGCCTGGTGGGACGCTTCACCGATGTATTCCAAGCATCTCACCATCGCATCCTGTACCAACCGACTGACCAGGAACTCATCCGCGGTCAAGTCGGAGACATGGTCCGATAGCCGCTCACCCCAAAGGACGATGTCGTTCAACCAAGACCTGACGTCGCGCGCGTCGCGGGGCGTTATATCGTGCGGGCGTCGTTGAAAATGCGGACTGCGGCGTAAGGCCGAACGACATTGTCCTCACCGAGATCAACTTTGCAGCCAAGCACAGTCTCAAGCTCGAGCGCCAACCTGCCCAAGTCGAAATAAGTCAGGCTCTCGGAAGGATGGACCAAAATATCGATATCGCTTCCCTCGACGTCTTCGCCCCGCGCGACGGAGCCGCACACCCGCGGATTGCTCACCGGATAGCGGGCGATAATCGCCAGCACTTCGTCGCGATGTTTTGCCAGAGCCTCCGAAGGTCGCATTCTCAGCGCCTCAGGCTGCTTCCGCTGCCCGCTTCGCCTCGATCTGACCGATCGCATCGACCACCGCGTCGAAGGTCAGCATGGTCGACGCGTGGCGCGCCTTGTAGTCGCGCACGGGCTCCAGGTATCTCAGGTCGGCGAAGCGGCCGCCCGGCGGCGGACCGTTCTCCTTCAGCATCTTGAGCATGGTTTCGCGCACCTCGCGCAATTCCTGGGCGGAGGCGCCGACGACGTTCTGCGCCATGATCGAGGACGAGGCCTGGCCCAGCGCGCAGGCTTTCACGTCGTGGGCGAAGTCGGTCACCACGCCGTCCCGCATCTTGAGGTCGACGACGACGGTCGACCCGCACAGCTTGGAATGCGCCTTGGCGGTGGCGTCGGGATCGCTCAGCCGGCCCAGCCGGCCGATATTGCCGGCAAAACCGAGAATTTTCGCGTTATAGACGTCGTCGATCATGTTTTTCCGGGCCGGGCCACAATTCGAAACGCAGCGTCTCGCTTCGCTGTCTTTTCCTGACGGCGACCAACCATATATAGTGGTGAAGATGCGGCAACGGCAAGTTCACCCTTCGAACAGCCGTGCCGTCAGCAGGGAAGCGCGCCGCTTTCGCCCGGGATTGCGCCGGAGCGCGGAAGAAGGCAGTGACCCGTTCAACTCGTTTCCCGGCAAGAGGGAAACTACGGGAGACGCCTTCGATGGATGCCGTGATCAAGAAGTTGCTGCCGGACGCCGTCAATGAGCTCGAGCTTCCGGGCCGCCCGAGCGAGGCCGAGGTCGAGGCGGCGGTGCGCGTGCTGCTGCGCTGGACCGGTGACAATCCCGACCGAGAAGGTCTGATCGACACCCCGCGCCGGGTCATGAAGGCCTATCGCGAGATGTTCAACGGCTACGACCTGTCGCCGTCCGAGGAACTCGGCCGCACCTTCGAGGAAGTCGCAGGTTACGACGATCTGGTGATCGTGCGGGACATCCAGTTCCACTCGCATTGCGAACACCACATGGTGCCGATCATCGGCCGCGCCCATGTCGGCTACCTGCCGGACGGCAAGGTCGTGGGACTGTCCAAGATCGCCCGCGTCGTCGACATCTTCGCCCACCGGCTGCAGACGCAGGAGGCGATGACCGCACAGATCGCGGGCGTCATCCAGGACGTGCTCAACCCGCGCGGCGTGGCAGTGATCATCGAGGCCGAGCACATGTGCATGGCGATGCGGGGCATCCGCAAGCAGGGTTCCACCACGATGACCTCGACCTTCACCGGCTCGTTCAAGGACAGTCCGGAGGAGCAGGTGCGTTTCGTGACGATGGTGCGCGGTGCTGCCGTGCGAGGTGATTTCCGGGGCTGACAATCCGGCCGGCCCCGTGCGATAGGACCGGCCATGACGCCACAAACCATCACTTTCGCCCCCGCCCCCGCCGACAAGGCCGAGCTCGAGGAAGGATCGGCGTTCACGCCGCGCTTCGACGCGAACGGGCTACTGACGGTGGTCGTCACCGACGCCGGCGATGGTGCGCTGCTCATGGTCGCGCACATGAATGCCGAGGCGCTGGCGCTGACGCTTCAGACCGGCATCGCCCATTACTGGTCGCGCTCGCGCAAGGCGCTCTGGAAGAAGGGCGAGACCTCGGGCAATCTCCAGCACGTAAAGGAGATCCGCACCGATTGCGATCAGGACGCGATCTGGCTCAAAGTTCTGGTTTCCGGACATGACGCAACCTGCCACACCGGCCGACGCTCCTGCTTTTATCGCCTGATTGAAACCAAAGGCTCTTCCGCCCATTTGAGTCATGACGGAAGCGAGGCGTTGTTCGACGCGGAGCACACCTACAAAGCGAAGTCGTGACCGGTGCCGAGGGCGCCTCGGTCATTTTCGTGCCTGTGCGAGGCGATTCACGCTTCCGAAACATCCCGTGGCGTATAAGGCGAGCGGGAGAGGGAGAGTGACATGTCGATGCTCGACTGGGCATCCCTACGTGGGCGAGGCAGCGCAACGGACCAGTTGCCGCCCTTGCCGGACGAACTGACCAAGCCGCTCAGGAAGTCGGGCATCGCGCTCGCTCTCGGCGGCGGAGCGGCACGCGGCTGGGCTCATATCGGGGTTCTGCGAGCGCTCGATGAGGCCGGCATCCGGATCAACATGATCGCAGGCACGTCGATCGGCGCGTTGGTCGGCGGATGCTACCTCGCCGGCAAGCTGGACGAACTGGAAGAATTCGCGCGTAGCCTGACGAAGCGCCGTGTCTTCGGTCTGATGGACTTCCATCTGGGCGGCAACGGACTGCTGGGCGGCATGAAGCTGACCGCGCGCATGCAGCAGCACATGAACGGTCTGACGTTCGAGGATCTCGACCGGCCCTTCGTCTGTGTCGCGACCGAAATCAAGACGGGACACGAGATCTGGCTGTCGAGCGGGACTCTCATCACCGCAATGCGCGCCTCTTACGCATTGCCGGGCGTGTTCGAGCCGATCACCTGCAATCGCAGGACCCTGGTGGATGGGGCACTGGTCAACCCGGTTCCCGTGTCGGTCTGCCGGGCGCACGAACAGCCGCTCGTCGTAGCCGTCAACCTGCACTACGACCTGTTCGGCCGCGCGGCTGTGGTGAAGCACAGCGCCATCGACGAGCCGGTGCTGGCCGCAATGGAGGGGATGGCGAGCGAACGAGAGAGCCGCATGGGCATCACCGGGGTGATGGTCGAGGCGTTCAACATCATCCAGGACCGCATATCCCGTGCCCGGCTCGCCGGCGACCCACCCGACCTATCGCTGCAACCGAAGCTCGGCCATATCGGCCTGACCGAATTCCATCGCGCGGATGAGCTGATACGCCTCGGCTACGAGGCGACGCGCGCGCAGGTCAGGGAATTAGATCGTCTGCAGGGCGTGCTGGGCTGACGCCCGCGGCTAGGCCCTATTCGGTCCGGGCGGCGTCGATGATCCGCAGTTGCGGGCTGGAACTGCCATTCCAATAGTTGATCGACAAGGTGCCGGCGACATGCACCAGTTGGCCGCGGCTGGCGACCAGGAAGGCACCCAGATCGGTCCCGGCCGCCCGAAAAGCCATCGCCGCGATACGCCCCCCAGCCTCGGAGCGCAATTCGACGCGCAGATGCCCACCGTTGCCCACCGCCCGCACGTCGGCGACGCGGTGGCGAGGGAGGGCCAGGATCGGCTGCGGGTGGCCGGGACCGAATGGGCCGGCCCGCTCGAGTTCCTCCGCCAGCGTCAGCGTCGCCCCGTCCGCCGAGACGGCAGCGTCGATCTTGAGGCTCTCGGCGTCGCGCAGCTCGAACACGGTCTCGCCGGCATATTCCTCGAAAAAGGCGCGCAGTTCGCCGAGCCGAGCTCGCTCGACCGTGATGCCTGCCGCCATGGCGTGGCCGCCGCCTTTTCTCAGCAGGCCGCGGTCGACCGCTTCGCGCACCATGCGTCCAAGATCGAAGCCGGCGATCGAGCGCCCGGAGCCGGAGCCAATATCGGTCGAGTTGAAGGCGATGGCGAACGCGGGACGGCGCGCGTGGTCCTTCAGCCGCGACGCAAGAAGCCCGACGATACCCGGATGCCACTTGTCGCTCGCCGTGACGAGCACGGCAGGCCCTTGCCCTCCCAGAAGCTCCGTATCGGCTTCCGCCTTCGCCTCGGCGAGCATTGCCTGCTCCATAGCCTGGCGTTCGGAGTTCAGCCGATCGAGCGTCTCGGCGATCTTCGCTGCTTCCACAGGGTCGTCCAGTGTCAGCAACCGGCTGCCAAGCGCGGCGTCGCCGATGCGGCCACCGGCATTGATGCGGGGACCGATCATATAGCCGAAATGGTAGGGGTTGAGCGGCTCTCCGATGCGCGAGGCGCGCGCCAGGGTCGCAATCCCCGGATTGGTCATCCGCCGTGCCGCAACCAGTCCCTTCACAACAAAGGCGCGGTTGAGGCCGACGAGCGGCACCACGTCGCAGACCGTCGCCAGCGCGACGAGGTCGAGCATGGCAAGCAGGTCCGGCGGAGGCGGACCGCCGGCTTCGCGCAGCAGGCGCGATATGTGCACCAGGGTCATGAATACCACGCCTGCCGCGCATAGGTATCCCAACGCGGAGAGATCGTCCTCGCGGTTCGGGTTGACGACCGCGCAGGCCGGCGGAAGCGCGCCGCCGACCTGATGATGATCCAGCACCACGACGTCGGCGCCGAGCGCATTCGCCGCCTCGATCGACGGGGCGCTGTTGGTGCCGCAATCGACCGTTACGATCAGGGTTGCGCCGCGCGCGACCAATTCTCGCATCGCCTCCGGATTCGGGCCGTAGCCTTCGAAGATGCGGTCGGGGATGTAGATCTCGGACGGGACGCCGAAATGGTCGAGATAGCGTTTCAGCAGGGCCGATGAACAGGCGCCGTCGACGTCATAGTCGCCGAAGATCGCGACCCGCTCGCGGCGCCGGATCGCCTGCGCGATACGCTCGCCTGCCTTGCCCATGTCCGTCATCGTCAGCGGATCCGGCATCAGGTCGCGTATGGCCGGGTCCATGAAGCGCGCCGCCGTGTCCGGGCCGACATCGCGCCCGGCCAAAACGCGCGCGACGATGTCCGAGATCCCGTGCCCCTGCGCGATGGCGAGCGCGACGTTCTCCTTGCGTTCGCTCAGGCGGTATTCCCAGGCACAGCCATTGGCGGAGGCGCGGATGCCAAGGAACAGCCGACGATCCGAACTCATGTGACGATATTCGCGCTCATGGCGCGAAGATAGTCGACGCCGCGACGAAATACAGTGAACGGATCAGAATTTGTCGAGATCCTGGTGCCGAGCAATGATCTCGCGCACGGTGCGGGACGAAGAGCGCATGACGATGGTTTGCGTTTCGATGTAATTGCGGGTGAACTTGACGCCGGCAAGCATATTGCCGTCGGTGACGCCGGTCGCCGCGAACAGAACGTCGCCGCTCGCCATGTCGTAGACGCTGTAGACGCGCTTCGGATCGCTCACGCCCATCTTGGCCGCGCGGGCGACCTTTTCGGGGGTATCCAGAATGAGGCGGCCCTGCATCTGCCCACCGGTGCAGCGCAGCGCGGCCGCGGCCAGAACGCCTTCGGGCGCACCGCCCGTGCCCAGATAGATGTCGATGCCAGTCTCTTCCGGGTCGGTGGTGTGGATGACCGCTGCGACATCGCCGTCGCCGATCAGGCGGATCGCAGCACCGGTGGCGCGGACCTCGTCGATCAGCTTCTGATGGCGGGGACGATCGAGGATGCAGGCGGTAACCTCGCTGACCGGCACGCCCTTGGCCTTGGCGACGCGGGCAATGTTGTCCGACGGTGACAGATCGATGTTGATCGTGCCGTCCGGATAGCCCGGCCCGATCGCGATCTTATCCATATAGACGTCGGGGGCGTTGAGCAGGGTGCCGGTTTCGGCAATGGCGATGACGGCAAGCGAATTGGGCAGGTTCTTGGCGCAGATCGTGGTGCCTTCGAGCGGGTCGAGCGCGATGTCGACGACGGGCCCCTCCCCGGTGCCCACCTCCTCGCCGATATAGAGCATCGGCGCCTCATCGCGCTCGCCCTCGCCGATGACGACCGTGCCCTTGATCGGCAGGCGGTTCAGTTCCGAACGCATGGCGTCGACCGCGACCTGGTCGGCGGCCTTCTCGTCTCCGCGGCCGCGCAGCCTCGCGGCCGCCACGGCGGCACGTTCGGACACGCGCACCAGCTCGAGCGTGAGGATACGGTCGAGACCGGACGATTGGCTAGTCGACATTGGCGGGAATTCCCTCGGCAAACGGCTGAAAAACAGTGACAGGCCGGGCGCTTCCGGCGGCCCCTTTTGTCAAACCGGCATGACAACGGCAAGACCCGCCGGACGCTAATCGCCGGGTCTCCCGAGAAAGAATCGATTGAATTCCGCGGGTTTCTCAGTCCGCGCGCTCGATGCGGATGACCTGCGGCTTGTCGGTGAGCAATCCGTCGCGGGTGATGCCGTCGACGGCCTTGCGCACGGCGGCTTCCGTCGTTTCGTGCGTAACGAGGATGACCGTCTTCTCGCTCTCGCTGCCGGCCGAGCGCTGGACGATCGATTCGAGCGAGATGTCGTTGTCGGCCATGCGTTTGGCGACGCCGGCAAAGACGCCGGTACGGTCGTGCACGGTCAGCCGAATGAAATAGCCGCCGGCATGGCTGCGCATTTGCGCCTTCTTGTACGGCTTCAGCTCCCTGACCGGGCGGCCGAAGACAGGTCCATGCTGGAAGCCCGGCCGGCTCTTGGCAATATCGGCGATGTCGCCGATCACGGCCGACGCCGTCGCATTGCCCCCGGCGCCCGGACCGGAGAGCAGCAGTTCCCCGAGGATGTCCGTCTCGATCGCCACCGCATTGGTGACGCCGTGGACCTGGGCGATGACCGAGGCCGTCGGCACCATAGTCGGATGCACGCGCTGCTCGATGCCGCTGTCGGTCTTCTGGGCAACGCCGAGCAGCTTGATCCGGTAGCCGAGTTCCGCGGCGGCGCGAATGTCCGCCTGGGTGATGTTGGAAATGCCCTCGAGATAGATGTCGTTGGGAGCGATGCGCGTGCCGAAGGCGAGGCTGGTCAGGATCGACAGCTTGTGCGCGGTGTCGTTGCCCTCGATGTCGAAGGTCGGGTCGGCCTCGGCGTAGCCGAGCCGCTGAGCATCCTTCAGGCACGCCACGAAGGAGATGCCCTCGGCTTCCATGCGGGTGAGGATGTAGTTGCAGGTGCCGTTCAGAATGCCGAAGACGCGGCTGACCGAGTTGCCGGCGAGCGATTCGCGCAGCGTCTTGATCACCGGGATGCCGCCAGCGACCGCCGCCTCGTAGTTGAGCAGCACGCCCTTCTTCTCGGCGATCTCGGCCAGCGATATGCCGTGCTTGGACAGAAGCGCCTTGTTGGCGGTGACGACGTGATGGCCCGCCTCCAGCGCGACTTTGACGGAAGCCCGCGCCGGGCCTTCGTCGCCGCCGATCAGCTCGACGAACACGTCGATATCGTCCGACTTCGCCAACGCTACCGGATCGTCGAACCAGGTCGCGCCCGAAAGATCGACCCCGCGGTCGCGCGAGCGGTCGCGCGCCGAGACGGCGGTAACGACCAGATCGCGACCGCACTGGCGAGTCAACTCACCAGCCTTGGTCTCGATGACGCGCGCAACGGACGCGCCGACCGTGCCGAGACCGGCAATTCCAATACGCAAAGCTTCGGCCATCGTCCCCGCGCCCCTCAGGTCCTTCGGATGGGAAATGGGCTCAGCGGCGGGCGCTGAGCGGTATCACGTTGTCGGCCGGCGCGCCGCTGGCCGCCAGGAAACGCTTGATCGAGCGCGCGGCCTGGCGGATGCGGTGCTCGTTCTCCACCAGCGCCAGGCGAACGTAGTCGTCGCCATGCTCGCCGAAACCGATGCCGGGCGCAACGGCGACGTCCGCCTTCTCGACCAGGAGCTTGGAGAACTCGAGCGAACCCAGATGCCTGAACGGCTCCGGAATCGGCGCCCAGGCGAACATGGTCGCCGCCGGCGCCGGAATGTTCCAGCCCGCCTTCCCGAAGGCGTCGACCATCACGTCGCGGCGGCGATGGTAAATCTCGCGCACCTCGGCGATGTCGGAGCCGTCGCCGTTGAGCGCGGCGGTCGCCGCGACCTGGATCGGCGTGAACGCGCCGTAGTCGAGATAGGATTTGACCCGGGTCAGGGCCGAAATCAGCCGCTCGTTGCCGACGGCGAAACCCATGCGCCAGCCAGGCATGGAGAAGGTCTTGGACATCGAGGTGAACTCGACGGTCACGTCCAGCGCCCCCGGAACCTGCAGCACCGAAGGCGGCGGGTTGCCGTCGAAATAGATCTCCGAATAGGCGAGGTCCGAGAGGATGATGATCTCGTGCTTGCGCGCGAAGGCGACGACGTCCTTGTAGAAGTCGAGCGTCGCGACATAGGCGGTCGGGTTCGACGGATAGTTGAGGATCAGTGCCAGCGGTTTGGGAATGGAATGTCGGATGGCGCGTTCCAGCGCCGGAATGAAGCCGTTGTCCGGCTCGACCTGGATCGAGCGGATGACGCCGCCGGACATGATGAAGCCGAAGGCATGGATCGGATAGGTCGGATTGGGACAGATCACCACGTCTCCGGGCGCGGTGATCGCCTGCGCCATGTTGGCGAAGCCCTCCTTGGAGCCCAGCGTGGCGACCACCTGCGTTTCCGGATCGAGCTTCACGCCAAAGCGGCGGGCGTAATAGGCGGCCTGGGCGCGGCGCAGGCCGGGAATGCCGCGCGACGAAGAATAGCGATGGGTGCGCGGGTCGCGCACCACCTCGACCAGCTTGTCGACGATCGCCTTCGGCGTCGGCAGGTCCGGGTTGCCCATGCCGAGGTCGATGATGTCGGCGCCGCGCGAGCGGGCGGAGGCCTTCAGCCGGTTGACCTGTTCGAAGACGTAAGGGGGAAGCCTGCGGGTCTTGTGGAAGTCTTCCATGGCGATGTCCGGCGGTAGGGAGAAGATTGGGCGGCGATATACACGCATTCGCCGTGGCGGGGAATAGAGCGGCGGGCGGCTATTCGCCCTCGATTTCCTTCAGCGTCTCGGCCTGTGCCTGCCCCGCCTTCTTGAGTTGCGACGACACGGTGGGGGCGGCGCCCTGCTGCCCCTTCAAGCCCTGATTCGACTGCGCGGCCTTGAGTTCGGCGATCTTGGCGTTCTTGTGGGCCTCGGTGAACTGCGCCGTCTCGGCCTGTTGCGGAACGTTCAGATCGGGCGTCGTTCCCGTGTTGCGCACGCCGGGCAGCGGAGCGATGTCCTGCAGGCTCGCCGTCTGGCAGGCCGACAACGCCAGCGCGGCACCGACTAAAGTCGCAGCCAGGAAAAAACGCGCGGCGGACGATCCGGTCATATTCCTCCCCTGACACCGCGCTAGACGAATGGCAAGCCGTCGCGGCGCATCGCAGTTGGACCCCGATGCGCGTGGCATGATAATGTGTCAACAAAAGGCCTTGGGAGGCAGCAGGTTATGGCCGAAAAGCAGAGCAACGGCGAAACCGTGCAGGATATGCCGGACGTTGCGCAGTATCTCGTCAAGGACGCCGACAAGTTCGCGCTCAACCTCGCCCGCATGGTCGAGGCCGCCGGACAGGCGGCGGCGGCGTGGACGGCTCCGCGCGAGCGCGGCGAGGTCAAGGATACGATCGGCGAGCCGATGGCCGACATCGTCAAGACCTTCTCGAAGGTCACCGAATACTGGCTGTCCGATCCGTCCCGGGCGCTCGAGGCTCAGACGCGGCTGTTCTCCGGCTACATGAACATCTGGTCGAATTCGATCCGCAAGCTTGCGAACGAGGAACCGGTCGCGGAGGCCGTCCGGCCCGACAAGGGAGACAAGCGCTTTCAGGATCCGGAATGGGCGAAGAACGCCTTCTTCGACTTCCTGAAGCAGGTCTACATCGTCACTTCGAAATGGGCGGCCGACCTCGTCACCCACGCGGAGGGGCTTGATCCGCATACGCGCCACAAGGCCAATTTCTACGTCAAGCAGGTCATCAACGCGATCTCGCCGTCCAATTTCGTGCTCACCAATCCGGAACTGTTTCGCGAGACGGTCGCCACGAACGGCGAAAACCTGGTGCGCGGGATGAAAATGCTGGCCGAGGATATCGCCGCCGGCCGCGGCGAACTGAAGCTCAGGCAGGCAGACTATTCGGTGTTCGAGATCGGCCGCAACATCGCGACGACGCCGGGCAAGGTGGTCGCACGCAGCGCGGTCGCGGAGATCATCCAGTACGAGCCTTCGACGGACCAGGTGCTCAAGCGGCCGCTCCTCATCTGCCCGCCCTGGATCAACAAGTTCTACATCCTCGATCTCAACCCGGAAAAATCGTTCATCCGCTGGGCGGTGGCGCAGGGCCATACGGTCTTCGTCATCTCCTGGGTCAATCCGGACGAACGGCACGCGCGGATGTCGTGGGGAGACTATATCCGCGACGGTCTTGAATTCGGCCTCGACACGGTCGCCAAGGAAACGGGCGAAACGACGGTCAATGCGATCGGCTACTGCGTCGGCGGCACGTTGCTGGCAGCCGCGCTCGCGCTGATGGCAAAGAAAGGCGACAACCGCATCCGTTCCGCGACGCTGTTCACCACCCAGGTCGACTTCACCTATGCGGGCGATCTCAAGGTCTTCGTCGACGAGGAGCAGATTTCGGCTCTCGAACGTTCGATGGGGGAGAAGGGCTATCTCGAGGGCAACCGCATGGCGACCGCCTTCAACATGCTGCGCTCAGGCGATCTGATCTGGCCCTATGTCGTCAACAACTACATGCGCGGCAAGGATCCGATGCCGTTCGACCTGCTCTACTGGAATGCCGATTCGACCCGGATGAGCGCGGCCAACCACTCCTACTATCTGCGCAACTGCTATCTGGAGAACTCGCTGGCGACCGGCCGGATGGACCTCGACGGCTACAAGGTCTCGCTTTCCGACATCAAGATCCCGATCTACAATCTTGCGGCCAAGGAAGACCATATCGCGCCAGCACGCTCGGTGTTCACGGGATGCGCCTATTTCGGCGGCGACGTCGAATATGTCATGTCGGGATCTGGACATATCGCCGGGGTGGTCAACCCGCCAACGTCCAACAAATACCAACACTGGACCGACGGCAAACCGGTCGGCGACTTCGATGCCTGGGTGGCGAAAGCGACCGAGACCCCGGGCTCCTGGTGGCCGCACTGGCAGCGCTGGATCGAGCGTCTCGACAACCAGCGCGTGCCCGCACGAAAAGCTGCGAAGAAGCTCAAGCCGCTTGCCGACGCACCCGGAGACTATGTCAGAGTAAAGGCCTAGACCGTTTCATGGCTCGATGCCTGGTCGCGGCGACCGGTAACCATGTTGTCGCCCCAATTGATCGGTAGCCGCCTGAGGGGTGGGCTTGCATTTTTTTCGGCTATCGCGTCTTTTCGGCCACGCCCGAGCAGATGATTTGCCGGATGGTCCAAGGTTTCGCCTTGGGGGGCGCGACGGGACAAGGGGACTGTGTTGAAATCTGACGTATCGCGCCCCGCGATCAGAAACATCCTCGCCGCGGGCGCGGCAGCCCTTGCGCTTGTGCTTGCCGGCTGTACGGCCGGCGGCCTCGAAAGCCTCGAAGTCACCAATCCCTCCTTTGCATCGCCCGCGACGGCGGAAAGTGCGGATGTGGCCGCAGAGCCCGGCGTGACGCCGCTGACGGTAGAGCAGGAAAAGGACATCGAGGCTGCCAGCTTCGTTCCGGCGGCCAAGCCCGCGGACAACCCGGTTCCCGCAGCCGATCAGCAGGCTGCCGCCGAGCCGGCTGCCAAGCCGCTGATCGATCTCGCTTCCAAGCCGGCAGCGCCGCCGGACGAGGTCGCCCAGCCAGAGGCGGCACCGGAAGTTGTTCCGGAGTCGGCACCACGCGAAACCGCCGAGGCCGCGGCCCCACAACCCACCGCGCCAGTGAACAGCTTCGCCGCGGCGCCCGAGCCCAAGAAGAAAGGCTTCCTGGCCGGGTTCTTCTCGCAGACGCCGCAGGCCGCGCCGGTGATGTCGACGCCTGCCCCGCAGAAACCGAAGCCCGTGATCCAACTGGCGGCAGTCGACCCGGAGGAAAGCGCTCCGGTGAAGGCGTCTCTCGGCGTCGAGCGCATGGACGCTCTACCTGGCGTGCGCCAGTCTTCGCTGTTCGAGATCAAGCGGCGCGACAGCCTCGACGACGACAGCGATGTCGACGTGCACGAGGACGAGGAATTGCCGGTGCAGTACGCGTCGGCCGCGGGTCTGGCGCGTCTGGCGCCGAACGGCCTTTTGAAGCAGCGCGAAAGCGTCGACGTGGCCTGCCTCAAGCCGTCGCTCGTGCGCATGCTCAAGCAGATCGAGCGCCGCTTCGGCCGCCGCGTCGTTGTGACCTCCGGCTACCGCAGCCCCGAATACAACAAGCGCGTGCGCGGCGCGCGCCGTTCGATGCACATGTACTGCGCCGCCGCAGACATCCAGCTCGAGGGCGTCAGCAAATGGGACCTCGCCAACTATGTCCGCGCGATGCCGGGCCGCGGCGGCGTCGGCACCTATTGCCACACGAACTCCGTGCACGTCGACGTGGGGCCGGAGCGCGACTGGAACTGGCGCTGCCGCCGACGCAAGACCTGACGGCCGACCCGACTTATTGACTTGTCAGTGTTTGCGCGCCTGCACCAGATAGGCGTCGATCTCGGTCTCTCCGAGGAATTTGGCCGCCTCCAGCCTGTGCAGCCCTTCGATCAGCACATGCCGCTTGCCGTCGAAGCGCACCTGGATCGGCACCTTCATCCCGTTTTCGAGAATGTCCTCGGCCAGAACGCGCGCAGTCTCGGGGTGCAGCGTCTTGCGGCGCTCGGTCGGAACGTAGATCGAATCGACCTTGACCCTCTGGACGCGGAGCATTTCAGATCCTCCCCAGCGACCACTCGACGATCTCGTCGGTGGCAGCTTGGAAGGCTTTGTCCAGCGCGGCTGCGTAAGCCGGATTGCCGGTCCCGTTGACAGGTGACTGGGCGGTGAAGCCGCGCGAGGCGCGCACCGTGCCGTTGCGATCGTTGAGAATGCGAACGAACAGTTCGACATAGGCATGGTCGCCGCCGTCCAGCCTGATCTCGAACGCGCGGACCTCGGTAATCACCTGATAGTCGATCGCCAGCCCCTCGCCCGGCTTGCCGACGCCGCCGACGCGGCCTGTCGACTGGAACGCCTCAGCGAGCTTCGCCTGCACGACCTTCGGCAGACGATCGGCCCACTGGGCGCCTTTGAGGTACTGGATCTCGCCGCGACCCGGCTTGATGACGATGTTCTGCCCGTCCAGCGATTTCAGCGCCGAAGGCTCGGCAATCAGAATCTGCGCACGCGACCGGCGCGGCCCCGATTCGGACGTGTCGGCGGCGGAAAGTTCATAGGTGTCGAGAGGCGAGGAACCGCCGCCCAGCACGGCGCAGCCCGGCAGGACCAAGCATAAGACAGCACCCGCGATCAGCAGCCGCCCAGATTTCAAACCCACCTCTCCGGCGGACGCCCCACGCGCGGAAGCGTCGAATTCGTGAATAGCACAACCTGTGTGAGGCGCCGGGCGACCAAAGTCAACGCCGCACGCGGCCGTCGTATTGGCGCACCTCGCCCTCGCCGCCGGCGATGATGCGTTGCGGATTGCGCCCCAGATCGGAGATCACCTGCTCGATCCGGTTGATCGAGCGGCGGCTGTCGCGGACAAGCGCCTCGACATCGCGCAGGCCCTGTCCGCTGAACCGTCCCAGACCGTCCATGATCGTGCCCATGCGCGCATTCAACGTGTTGGCGACCTCGCGGTAGGCTTTCAGCGTCTCGCTCGCCTGGGCCATCAGACCCTCGGCATCGTCGGATCCGAGAAGCGAATCGATTTTCGCCAGGACACCATCGACACGAACCGACGCGGCGTTGAGGCGCTCGGCAAGCTGGCTCGCGTCGCTGATCATCTTGTCGATCTCTTCCGCGCGGTTGCCGAACTTCGTCGTCACCTTGGCGATGTCGTCGGCGGCTTTTCGCGCCGTCTCGGTGGTCTGCTTGATGCCGTCGATGGCGGAGCGGACAGCCGCCGGATCGACGCTGGCGACGATCTCGTCAACCTTCGAGATCGTTCCGGTTGCGTTCTGCGACAGGGTGGTGATTGACGACACGGCCTTGTCCACGCCGGCCATGGTCGATTCGATGTTCTTCGATACGCCCTTCAGATCGCTGGTGACCGTCTCGACATTGCTGACGATTGTCTTGATCTTTTCCCGGTCGACGGCCTTGAGCAGGTCCTCGACCGTTGCCAGCGTGCTGTCGAGCCTGCCGGAGACCGCGCTGAAGGTCTTGGAGAGGTCTCCGACGCTCGCCAGAAACTGGTCTATATTGTCGGCGTTGCGGCCGAGCGCCTCGGAGAATTTCTGAGCATTCTCGGCGGTCGCGACCAGCGGCGGCTTGACGTCGTTGACGAAGCCCTCGACGCCCGTCAGCACGGCGTCGGCGCGGGTGAGAAAATTCTGGGCCAGCTGGAGGATGTTGCCCAGGGCCGAGGGATTGGCGGTGATCTCAGCCACGGTGCCGTTCGCCTCGGCAATCGCCAGAAGGCTCTCCTCGCCGACCACGCCGCCCTTGAGTTCGATGCTCGCCTGGCCGGTGAGGCCGGCGAGACCGACATCTGCGGTGGTCGACTTGCTGATCGGGGTCAGGCGGTCGATCTTGGTGTCGGCGAGCGCCACGGTCGGATCGTTCACGTCGATGAAGATACGGGTGACATCGCCGACCTTGACGCCGTTGAAAAGGACGGCGCTGCCGCGTCCGAGTCCCGAGGCCGAACCCGGGATGCGCACGCGCAGCGTGGCGAAGTCGCCGCCGCCGGTTCCCGCCGTCCAGTAGACGAAGCCGAACGCGGCAAGCAGCATCACCATGGTGAAGACGCCTACCGCGACGTAGTTGGCCTTGGTCTCCATGCCGTCAGGCTCCGTATTCCTGCCGCGTCGTCAGATCGAGCTGTCGCGCCCGTTTGCCGCGGAAATATGACTTAACCCAGGCGTTCTCGCTGGCGAGCATGTCCTCGACGGTTCCCTGGATCATGACTTTCTTCTCCCCCAGCACGGCGATCCGGTCGCAGACGGAGAACAGGCTGTCGAGATCGTGGGTCACCATGTAGACCGTCAGCCCCATCGTGTCGCGCAGTTGCACGACGAGTTCATCGAAGGCTGCGGCGCCGATCGGGTCGAGGCCCGACGTCGGCTCGTCGAGGAAAACGATGTCGGGATCGAGCGCCAGTGCGCGCGCGAGTGCCGCGCGTTTGATCATGCCGCCCGACAGTTCCGAGGGGAATTTCGTCGCCGCGTCTGCCGGCAGACCGACGAGCTCGATCTTGAGCCTGGCGAGTTCGTCCATCAGCGGCTTAGGCAGATCGAGATATTCGCGCATCGGCACCTGCACGTTCTCCATCACCGTCAGCGAAGAAAACAGCGCCCCGTGCTGGAAGAGCACGCCGAGCCGCATGTCGATCGCCATTTTCTGCCGCTCGTCCACCTTGTCGATGTCGACGCCGAACAGCTTGATCGTGCCGGAGCGCTTGCGGGTGAGGCCGAGAATGGTGCGCAAAAGCACCGATTTGCCGGCGCCGGAGGCGCCGACGAAGCCAAGGATCTCGCCGCGCCTGACGTCCAGCGAAAGCTTATCGAGGACGACGTTGTCGCCGAAGGCGACGGTCACGTTCTCGGCCGAGATGACGATCTCCGGCTGGTCCTCGCCTGCGGAACCGTCAGGATGGGACTGGCCGTTGGTCTGCATCAGAAGTCGATCGCCGCGTAGAACATGGCGAAGAGGCCGTCGACGACGATGACAACGAAGATCGACTTCACCACCGAAGACGTGACATGCGCGCCGAGCGACTCGGCGCTGCCGCCGACTTTCAGCCCCTCGACCGAGGCGATGATGCCGATGATCATGGCCATGAACGGCGCCTTGATCAGCCCGGCGAAAATGGTCGTGAGGTCGATGGCGTCGTTCAGGCGGTCGATGAAGGTGGTCGGCGAGATGCCGGAGTAGACCTGGCTGACGAAGATCGCGCCGCCGATCGCGGCGAAGTTGGCCGCGATGGTAAGGCACGGTAGAACGATTACCAGGGCGACCAGCCTCGGAAAGACCAGGACGCCGACCGGATTGAGGCCGATGACCGTCAGGGCATCGATCTCCTCGCGCATCTTCATCGAGCCGATCTCGGCAGTGATGGCGCTGCCCGAGCGGCCGGCGATCATGATGGCAGTGAGAAGCACGCCGATCTCGCGCAGGACAAGGATGCCGACCAGATCGACGACGAAGATCTCGGCGCCGAAATAGCGCAGCTGGAAGGCGCCCTGCTGGGCGATGATCGCGCCGATGATCGACGACATCAGCAACACGACCGGGATGGCGCCGATGCCCATCTTGTCCATCTGGCTGACGATGGAGGCCGGATTGACGGCGTGGCCGCGCCCGAGCTTCATCTGCGCGCCGCGGATGGTGGCGCCCAGAATGTGCATGCTCATCAGGACATCGTCACGGAAATTGAAGACGCCGCGGCCGAAGCTGTCGAACAGGCCGATCAGGCCGGTCGGGCGGCCAGGTCCGGGTTCCGGAATCTCCTGGCGGGCGGCATCGTCGACCGCGACCAGCAGCGTGTCGGTGGCAGGCGAGGTGCCCCTCATCTCAACCCGCGCGCCCTGCCTTTCCAGGACCGTCGCCAGGCGTTTGACGAGCCAGGCGCCGGCCGTGTCCATCGCGCTGATTCCCGACAGGTCGATCGCGGCTTCGCGGACGGCAGGCGAGTTCCCCAACTCCCGCATCTCCCGGTCGACCTGCGCCACCGTCTGAGTGTTCCAGTCTCCGGCGAGGCGGCAGTCGAGGCGCGCGCCCTCGACCTGCGCCTCGACGCGCGGCGCGTTCGCACGCGCCCCGCTTGCGTCGGAAGGAGCTTTCGTCAACATGGAACCGTCTTAGCCCGACGAGCCGGCCCTGTCACTTGGACCACCGTCAATTAACCCGGAGCATGAATGCCGCGTGCCCTTTCGATCAAAGCCGAAACCTTCCCCATCGCCGGCAGCTTCACCATCTCGCGCGGATCGAAGACCGACGCGCTCGTTGTGACCTGCACGATCCGCGACGGCGGGCATATTGGACGCGGCGAGTGCGTACCCTACGCGCGCTATGGCGAAACCATCGAACGTGTTGTCGGGCAGATCGAGGCGATCAGGCCGGAACTGGAGGCCGGCGCCGGCGTCGGCGACCTCGCCTCGCTCATGCCGGCAGGGGCAGCCCGCAACGCGGTGGATTGCGCCCTGTGGGACCTCGATGCCAAGTCGACGCGAGTACCCGCCTGGGCAAGGATGGGCGCCGCAGCACCCTCCCCCCTCATTACCGCCTACACCCTGTCGCTCGGATCGCCCGAGGTCATGGCGGCCCAAGCCGCCTCGAATTCGCATCGCCCGCTGCTGAAGGTGAAAGTCGGCCAACCGGGCGATGCCGAGCGGATAGAGGCGGTCACGGCCGCGGCGCCGAACAGCCGGTTCATTCTCGATGCCAATGAAGGCTGGAGCGAAAGCAACCTGCAGGACATGCTCGACCTGTCGGCGCGTTGTCGCGTCGCGCTCGTCGAGCAGCCCCTGCCGGCAGGCGCCGATGCGGCATTGTCGGTGGTGCGCCGGAACGTACCCGTCTGCGCCGACGAGAGCCTGCACACGCGCGCGGACCTCTCCCCCCTGCGCAGCCGCTACGACGCGATCAACATCAAGCTGGACAAGACGGGCGGGCTGTCGGAGGCGATCCTGCTGAAGGAGGAAGCTCAGAAGCTCGGCTTCCGCATCATGGTCGGCTGCATGGTCGGCACGTCGCTTGCCATGGCGCCGGCCGTGCTTCTAGCGCAAGGCGCCGATTTCGTCGATCTCGACGGCCCGCTGCTGCTCGCGCGCGACCGCGAGCCGGCGCTGCGCTACGACGGCTCGCTCGTCTACCCGCCCGAACCGGCGCTGTGGGGATAGGCGAGAGCACGCAGCGCCAGCAGGGTTCCCGCCGCCGCGACCAGCGCCATCGCATAGAATCCGTCGACGCCGAACGCCTCGTAGAGCGGTCCGCTTGCCAGCGTGAACAGGGCGAGCGTTCCCATGACGAGGAAGAACGCGGCGCCCTGCGCCGCGCCCATGCGCTCCTCGGGAACGGTTTCCGAGAACATCTTCTGCCCGCCGAGGAAAGCGAGCGAGAAGGAGAAGGCGTGCAATCCCTGGACGAAAAAGAAGCCCGGCACCCCCAGCCCGGCCGGCCAGACGAGCGGAAAGAGCACCCAGCGCAGGACGCCTATGCCGGTGCCGATCGCCAGAAGCGAGCCGGGCCGCGTGCGCGCGAAAAGGTGGCGGAAGACGATGAACATCAGCACCTCGGCGAGAACCGAAAACGCCCATAGCAGACCGATCGTGCCGTCGCCGATGCCGAGCGTCTTCCAGTAGATCGAGGAGAAGGCATAGGCGAAGGCGTGGCTCGACTGGGCGAGCGCCCAGGCCGTGATGATCAGCAGGAAGTAGGTATTGCGCAGTGCGAAGGCCGCCTGCGGCAGCGACTGGGCCGGCGTGGGCGCAGCGATGCGCGGCTTGCCGAGGCGCGGCAGGAAGAGCGACGCCACGACGATCGTTGACAGGCCGGCGAGCATCAGCCAGGGCACCGCTCCGGCCCCGGTCGCGGCGAGAATGTAGCCGCCGGCGACGTTGATTGCCAGGAAGGAGATCGAGCCCCAGATACGCATCGAGGCGTAATCGACGCCGTAGCGGCGCACGCCAGAGAGAGCAATCGAATCGGACAACGGGGTGTGCGGCGCCCAGGCGATGGCTAGCAGGATCGAGACGGCCAGCACGGTCGCGTAGGTCGGCGGCAGGAAATAGCCGGCGCAGGCGATGACCGAGAGCACAGCGCAGGCGAGCAGCACCGGCATACGGTCCGCCGCGCGGTCGGCATAGGCCGAGACCACGGGGCCGGCGAAGATGCGCACGAAATAGGGGGCCGCGATGATCGTGGCGATCTCCGACGGCGAGAACTCGTGCAGCTTAAGCCACAACGGGAAATACGGCAGGTGGATGCCGTTCGGCAGGAACAGGCAGGCATAAAGGATCGACATCCGCAGCTCGAAAAAGCGCGGTTTGATCTTCTGTTCCGGAGAGAGCGGCGGAAGCATTCGGACGGGCGGGCGCGAGTGACGTTGCTCCGCCCTATCATGTCCCTCGATCCCCGCCTACACAGGACCACCAACCAGAGGCCGGCAGCCATTGCGCCAATTCTCAGGCGGCCTCGGCCGGGAGCCGCAATTGCGCCGTCCTGGCGTCCTGGTGGCCGGCAGACATCACCTTTGCCCAGGTGAGTATCTCGAAGCGCCCGTCGTGATGCTCGGCGATCGCGGTGCAACTCTCCACCCAGTCGCCGGTATTGATGTAGCGGACGCCGTTGATGGTCTCGATTGCCGCGTGGTGAATGTGACCGCAGATGATGCCGTCGACCTCGTGCAGCCGCGCCTCCTCCGCGACGATGTCCTGGAAGGCACTGATGAAATTGACCGCGCGCTTGACCTTGACCTTCGCCCAGGAGGAGAAGGACCAATAGGACATGCCGAGGCGATGCCGCACGAAGGCGACGACGCGGTTGACGACGATCGCGGTGTCGTAGGCCTTGTCGCCCAGATAGGCGAGCCAGCGGATATTGTTGACGATCCCGTCGAACTGGTCGCCATGAATGACCAGGTAGCGCCGCCCGTCATGGCCTTGGTGGATGGCGCGGTCGGCGACGACCACGCCGCCGAAATGTTCGCCCTGGAAGGAGCGCAGGAATTCGTCGTGATTGCCTGCGATGTAGATGACCTTCACGCCCTTGCGCGCCTTGCGCAGGAGCTTCTGGACGACGTCGTTGTGGGCCTGCGGCCAATGCCAGGAACGACGCAGCCGCCAGCCGTCGACGATGTCGCCGACCAGGTAGATCGTATCGGCATGATGGTGACGCAGGAAATCGATGAGGAACTCGGCCTTCGCCGGCTTCGACCCGAGATGGATGTCGGAGATGAACAGGGTGCGAAAGGTTCGGGTTTCGACGTCGGACATTGCGATTACCAGACTTTTCCTTCGCGCAATGGCCTGACACGATTCATGTCACAGCCATATGACGGTTGTGGTTTCGCATCGCTGCGGATACCTCTGTCGGCGCGCAAAGAAGGGTCGAAAGATGGATCTGGGGATCAAAGGCCGCAAGGCGATCGTCTGTGCCTCGAGCCGTGGTCTCGGGCGCGGCTGCGCCGTCGCGCTGGCTCAAGCCGGGGTCGACCTGGTGCTCAACGGCCGCGATCCCGTCGCGCTGTCGGCTGCCGCGGAGGACATCCGGGCGGCTTACGGCGTCCACGTGAGGGAAGTCGTCGGCGACGTATCCTTGCCGGAGGTCCAGCGGACGCTGCTGTCGGCCTGTCCGGACCCGGACATTCTCGTCAACAACAATGGCGGCCCGCCGCCGCGCGATTTCCGGAAACTCGACCGCCAGGCGATGCTCGACGGCGTGACGCAGAACATGGTGACCCCGATCGAGCTGATCCAGGGCGTCATCGACGGCATGGCCGAACGCGGCTTCGGCCGGATCGTCAACATCACTTCGCTGTCGGTGTATATCTCGATCCCCGGGCTCGATCTGTCGTCGGGCGCACGCGCCGGCCTGACGTCCTTCCTCGCCGGCGTCGGCCGAACCTTCGCCGCCCGCAACGTCACCATCAACAACCTGCTGCCCGGCAAGCTCGACACCGACCGGATCCGCACGACGACGAAGTTCGGCGCCGAGAAGGCGGGGATATCCGTCGAGGACTATGCCGCCCGGCAGGCGAAGGAGATTCCCGCCGGCCGGCTGGGAACCACGGAGGAGTTCGGCGCGGCATGCGCCTTCCTCTGCTCGGCGCATGCGGGCTACATCACCGGCCAGAACCTGCGCATTGACGGCGGTCTCTACCCCAGCGCATTTTGAATCCGCATCCCCATGACCGCTCGCCCAAGACCTGAATTCGGGAGGAAAGCACCATGAAACTGCTGCGCTTCGGCGAGTTGGGCCTGGAGAGGCCGGGCATTGTGGACAAGGACGGCGTGATCCGCGACGCCTCCTCGCTGGTGACCGACTATTCGCCCGAGACCATCTCCCTCGAGCTGCTGTCCATCATCGAAAACGTCGATCCGGCCACCCTTCCAGCCGTGCCGGCGGACGTGCGCATCGGCGCGCCGGTGTCGCGCATTGGCCATTTCATCGCGATCGGCCTCAACTATGCGGACCACGCGGCGGAGACGGGAGCGCCAATCCCGAACGAGCCGATCGTTTTTTCGAAGGCGCCGAGCTGCCTGTCCGGCCCGAATGACGAAGTGATGTTGCCGAAGGGCTCGGCGAAGTCGGACTGGGAAGTCGAACTCGCCGTCGTGATCGGCAAGCGCTGCGACTATGTCGAGGAGAAGGACGCGCTCGACCACGTTTTCGGCTACGCGCTCTGCAACGACGTGTCGGAGCGCGAATACCAGGCCGAACGCGGGGGCCAGTGGATCAAGGGCAAGAGCGCACCGACCTTCGGCCCGCTCGGTCCCTGGATCGTCACGACCGACGAAATCGCGGATCCGCAAAACCTCGATATGTTCCTCGACGTGAACGGCAAGCGCGCCCAGACCGGCAACACGGCGACGATGATCTTCACGGTCCGGCAGATCGTCTCCTATCTGTCTCAATTCATGATCCTCGAACCCGGTGACGTGATCACCACCGGCACGCCACCCGGCGTCGGGCTGGGCATGAAGCCGCCGATGTTCCTGAAGGATGGCGACGAAATGCATCTGGGGATCGCCGGGCTGGGGGAACAACGACAGCGGGTCGTCGCACGGTAGGCCGGCAAGAGGCGCGACTGCGTTTGCGCTTTTCGCGACCGAAAGGCGGTCGCCCATGCTAATCGTTTCGCATCAAGCCAGTGGGGGCCCCATGACCAGCGAAGCCGAAAAACCGCGCCTGTCCGATCTCGACGAGGCGGCGTTGTTCTTCCACCGCTATCCGGCGCCCGGCAAGCTCGAGATCCAGGCCACCAAGCCCCTCGGCAACCAGCGCGATCTGGCGCTCGCCTATTCGCCGGGCGTCGCCGCGCCCTGCCTCGCAATCAAGGACGATCCGGGCGCTGCGGCACTCTACACCGGCCGCGCCAATCTCGTCGGAGTCGTCTCGAACGGATCCGCCGTGCTCGGCCTCGGCAATATCGGGCCGTTGGCCTCGAAGCCGGTGATGGAAGGCAAGGCGGTCCTGTTCAAGAAGTTCGCCGGGATCGACGTGTTCGACATCGAGATCGACGCGCCGGAGATCGACCGAATGGTCGAGGCGATCTCCGCCCTCGAACCCACGTTCGGCGGGATCAATCTGGAGGACATCAAGGCGCCGGAGTGCTTCGAGGTCGAGGAGCGGCTGAAGGCGCGGATGGGCATCCCGGTGTTCCACGACGACCAGCACGGAACCGCGATCATCGTCGCGGCGGCCGTCCTTAACGGGCTGGAAGTCGCCGGCAACACGCTCTCCGAGGTCAAGATCGTTACCTCCGGCGCAGGCGCCGCCGCACTCGCCTGCCTCAACCTCCTCGTCTCGCTCGGCGCCAAGCGAGAAAACATCTGGGTCACCGACCGTTTCGGCGTCGCCTACACCGGCCGGACGGACGAGATGGACCGGTGGAAAGATCCCTACGTCAAGGACACGAACGCACGCACGCTTGCCGACGTCATCGGCGGGGCCGACGTGTTCCTCGGCCTGTCGGCAGCCGGCGTGCTCAAGCCCGAACTTCTCAGGGAGATGGCAGAGAAGCCGCTGATCATGGCGCTCGCCAACCCGACGCCTGAGATCATGCCGGAGCTGGCCCGGGCCGCACGTCCCGACGCGATGATCTGTACGGGGCGCTCCGATTTCCCGAACCAGGTCAACAATGTGCTGTGCTTTCCTTACATCTTCCGTGGCGCGCTGGACGCCGGCGCCACAGCGATCAACGAAGAGATGAAGATGGCCGCGGTGCGCGCGATCGCGGCGTTGGCCCGCGAGGAGCCGTCGGATGTGGCGGCGCGGGCTTATTCGGGCGAAACGCCGACTTTCGGACCGGACTACCTGATCCCCTCACCCTTCGACCCGCGACTGATCCTGCGCATCGCGCCCGCGGTGGCTAAGGCGGCGATGGACAGCGGCGTGGCGACACGACCCGTCGCCGACATGGACGCCTATGTCGACCGGTTGAACCGCTTCGTCTTCCGCTCCGGCCTGGTGATGAAGCCTGTCTTCGCCGCGGCGCGTACGGCGACGAAGAAGCGCGTCATTTTCGCCGACGGCGAGGACGAGCGGGTACTGCGCGCCGCACAGGTCGTGCTGGAAGAAGGCATCGCCGAACCGACGCTGATCGGACGCCCGCACGTCATCGACATACGGCTCAAGCGCTACGGCTTGAGGATCCGGCCGGGCACCGATTTCGCCCTCGTCAATCCCGAGGACGATCCGCGCTATCGCGATTATGTCGACCTGCTCATCCGGCTCGGCGGACGAAGAGGCGTGACCCAGGAGGCAGCGCGCACCATGGTGCGCACCGATGGGACCGTGATCGCCGCACTCGCGCTGCATCGCGGCGACGCGGATGCCATGATCTGCGGGCTCGAAGGCCGTTTCGAGCGGCATCTGCGCAATGTCAGCCTGATCATCGGCGCGCGGCCGGACGTGAAATACCGCGACCTGTCGGCACTCTCCATGCTGATTTCGCAGCGCGGCGTGACGTTCCTGACCGACACCTATGTCACGGTTGACCCCAGCGCCGACGAGATCGTCGAGATGACGCTGCTCGCCGCCGAGGCGATCAGCCGCTTCGGCATCGTGCCAAAGGCCGCACTTCTCTCGCATTCGAATTTCGGCTCGCGCGACAGCGCCAGCGCACTGAAGATGCGCGAGGCAGCGGCGGCGCTGAAGCGCGTCGCGCCCGATCTCGAGAGCGACGGCGAGATGCACGGCGATTCGGCGCTGTCGGAGGAACTGCGCCGGCGAGTCTACCCGCACTCGGTGTTGAAGGACCAAGCCAACTTGCTCGTCTTCCCGAACCTCGATTCGGCCAATATCGCGCTGACCACGATCAAGACGATGATGGACGCGCTGCATGTCGGCCCGATCCTGCTCGGCACGCGGCTGCCGGCGCATATCCTGACACCGTCGGTTACCTCGCGCGGCATCGTCAACATGACGGCGCTGGCCGTCGTCGAGGCCTCGCAGGAGGCGCCGACGCTGATCGCGGGCGACTGAGCCCGGGCAAGGTCCGGTTAACCAGTATCCGCGAGCCCGATCGGGTGATATTTCTTCGTTCAGACGGCATTCATGTTCGGGGCGCTTGGATGTCGAGGCAAGAACCCATGTCGGGATGGCGGCCGAAATGATGTCTGGCGAAAACCAGAAGGCGAATTGGAGGAGCGCCCTGCGGCTGCTCGCGCCCGCGGTCGGTTTGCTGGCCGGCATCGCCGTTTCCGCGACCGAGACTCATGCTCAGTCGCGCATCTGCCGCCAGCTGGAAGCGCAGCTCGCGAGCGTCTCGTCCGGCGCCTCGGGAAGGTCTGCTCAGGCCCGCAAATACGACCAGGCGATCGAGAAGCAGCGGGCAAATCTGCGCAAGGGCGAGCGCCAGTTTCGCCGCGCCGGATGCGGCGGCGGGCTGTTCTGGCGAGACGGCGGCGGCGGCTCGTGCGAGGCCATCGGCCGCAGTCTCGACCGGATGGAGCGCAACCTCGCCCAACTCGAACGCACGCGGGCGCGAATGGGCGGGCGCGGAGGCGATCCGCGGCGGGAACGCGCCAGGATACTCGCCTCGCTCGACGCCAATGACTGCCGCTCCATCCGGCGGGAGGCTAGTCCGCCCCAGGTCGCCTCCCGGCAGCAGCGTGGCAATCTCTTCGACCAGTTGTTCGGCGGCGGCATTCGTCGCGTCGAGCCGCGCGAAGAGGAGGAATTCCAGGCCTATGACGGATCGGCGAGGATCCGGACGATCATCGGCGGAGAGAGCGGCATCTACCAGGTTCCGCCTGGCGGCGGCGGCAGCTACCGGACGCTGTGCGTGCGCACCTGCGACGGCTACTACTGGCCGATCTCGTATTCTTCGTCGCGGTCGGATTTCCAGCGCGACGAGCAGAACTGCCAGACCATGTGTCCCGGCACCGAGGTGAAGCTCTATTCTCACCGGGTTCCCGACGAGGAATCCGAGAACATGGTCGATGGATTCGGAAGCCCCTACACGGACCTGACGACGGCGTTCAAATACCGCGACGTGAATTTCTCGCGACCGCAGGGCTGCACTTGCACGCCGGCGAAGAAGAATTTCACGGTGGTCGCCGGCGAAGGCGCGATGAGCACGCCCGCGGACGCCAACACGGCTGCGGCGGCCGAGACGGCCACGGCGGCTGAGCCCGATCCGGCAACAGACGAGATCGCGCAACCGGAAGACGACAAGCCGGCGGCGACGGGCGCCGTCGCCGAGCGCAAGGTCAGGGTCGTCGGGCCTGCGTACCTTCCGGACCCAGAAGGGGCAATAGATCTGCGAGCTCCGGCCCGGACGGCAATCCAGTGAGCGCCAGCCGGATCGGCATGAACAGCGCCCTGCCCTTGCGGCCCGTCGCCGTCTTCACCTGATCCATCCACGTCTTGAAGGTCGTCCCGTCCCAGGGTGCCGGCGGGAGCAGGTCGAACGCGCCACGGACGAAGTCGCGATCCTCGTCCGACAGGTCGGGGCTTTCGGACAGGCCTTCGGTGACGATCCGCCACCAGGGCGCCGCGTCTCTGAAACGGTCGAGATTGCCGCGCACGGCCAGCCAGAACGGTTCCGCTCTGGCGCTGACGATGCCGAGCGCGGCCAGGCGGTCAGCGACGTCCGCGAATTCCATGCCGTGCAAAAGCGTCCGGTTGAGCACGACTAGATCGGCCGGATCGAACTTCGAAGCCGAACGCGAGGTCGCGGAAAGATCGAAGCGGCCCGCAAGATCGCTCATGTCGCGCGCGGCGACGACGTTTTCCGAGGTCCCGGTGAGCACGGCGAGCGAGGCGACCGCCATCGGCTCGATGCCGTCGGCGCGCAGGCTGGCGATCGACAGGGCACCCGTGCGCTTCGAAAGCCCCTCGCCGGTCGCGGCGGTGAGGAGGTTGTGGTGGCCGAAGGCGGGCGGCTCGGCGCCGAGTGCGCGAAACAGCGCGATCTGTACGCCGGTATTGGTGACATGGTCGTCGCCGCGGATGACGTGCGTGATGCCGAGGTCGATGTCGTCGGCAACCGACGGCAGCGTGTAAAGGTAGGTGCCGTCTTCGCGCACCAGCACCGGGTCGGACAGCGAAGCGAGATCGACGGTCTCCCCGCCGCGCACGAGGTCGCGCCAGGTGATCTCCGTGCGCCGGGGCGAGAACGGATCGGTATCGAAATTCGGCAGGAGAAAGCGCCAGTGCGGCCGGCGGCCCTCGGCTTCCAGCTTTTCCCGCTCTTCGGCCGTGAGCTTCAGCGCCTCGCGGCCGTAGACGGGCGGCAGACGGCGCGTCAGACGAATCTTGCGCTTGAGGTCGAGCTCTTCGGCCGTCTCGTAGCACGGGTAAAGCAAACCCGCCGCCTTGAGCCTGGCGACGGCCGCCTGGTAGATCGCGAAGCGTTTCGACTGGTATTCGACCGCCGCCGGCTCGATGCCGAGCCAGGCGATATCGGTCAGAATGTTGTCGGCATATTCCTGCTTCGAGCGTTCGACGTCGGTGTCGTCGAAGCGCTGGATGAAGCGTCCGCCGTTGTTCAGCGCGAACAGCCAGTTGAACAGGGCCGTGCGGGCATTGCCGATATGGATGTTGCCGGTGGGCGACGGCGCGAAGCGGACGGTGACGGTCATGGGCGCGAGCTATGCCGTCCTGCGGCCGCTTGCGCAAGCGGCGCTAGGTCGGATCCGCCAACCTGTCCAGCGCGGTGCGCCGCCGCACCCGGCTCGAGACATAACCGAGCACCCCCGAGGCGACGCCGCAATAGAGGCCCATGGCGACGAGCTGGTGCGGATAGGGGACACCCGCGTCGATCAGGTAGCCCGTCAGCCCCGGCCCTGCGGCCGAGGCCAGAACGCCGGCCGAGACGCCGATCGCGCGGATGGAGCCAAGGTGCTTCAACCCATAGATTTCCGGCCAGACGGCGCCAAACAGCGTGGTCGAAAGACCGTTCGACATGCCGACCATCGCCATGAAGAGGAAAGGCGCCCACCACGCCTCGATCACGCCGAGGACGAAGCAGGCGGCGCCCAGCGGCAGCAGCACAAAAGGCAGCAGCACCAAGCCGGACAGGATCGTGAACATGCTGTTGACCACCGCCCACACGATGAATGCCGAGGCGAAAACGCCGAGCGACCAACCGCGCAGCTCGACCAGGTAGACCTGGTGGAAGAAGATCACGGTGACGATGAAACCCGGCGCCATGAAGCCCAGCATGGACAGATAGAAGATCGGGTCGCGCAGGACTTCGGCGCGGGTCCAGTCGCGTGCGTCGACAACGCGCGGATTGACCTCGCTCGCGCGTGGCACGCGCTCGACCCGGGCGAGCCACCACACCAGAGGCAGCGCCACGACCAGAACCAGGGCCGCGAGAACAAGCCAGCCCATCCGCCAGCCGATCATCGCCGACAGGGCGACGAAGCCGGAGATCAGCACGGCTTCGCCGGCATTGTGGCCGAGGATGACCAAGGACAATGCCTTGCCGCGCTGAGCCGTGAACCAGCGCGCCGTCGCCGTATAGGCCGTATGCGGAAACATTCCCTGCCCAAAGAGCCGCAGCAGGAAGATGGCGAACACCAGGCCGACCACATGTGGCGACAGCGCCATCAGGGCGGCGGCGACCGCCAGGCCGGGGGCGACGATCCGCAAGACCTTGCGGACCGTCAACCGGTCCACGATCGCGCCGAGATATGGCAGAGTCAGCGCGCTGGCCAGTGTGCCGACCATGTAGACCAGGCCCCACTCGCCATTGCCGAGGCCGTACTCCGAGCGGATATGTCCGGCGGAACCGCCGATGAACGAGGTCTGGCCGACGGTCGAGAAAAAGGTCAGCACGAAAGCCGCTGCGATCCAGCGGGCATTGTCGCGGAGGAAGGTCAGGAAGGGCATGGTCGGACCGGTTTGCTGCCGGTAGACCGAAAGCCGTTCAGAGGCAATGCGCCAAGTCGACAGAAGCTGGGTCCAGAGCCCCTACCCCCGATCCCTGAACCGGTTGGTGATCGGATAGCGCCGGTCGCGGCCGAAATTCTTCCTGGTGATCTTCACACCGGGCGCCGCCTGCCGACGCTTGTATTCGGCGACGTAGAGCAGGTGCTCAACGCGGTGGACCGTCTCGCGGTCGTGGCCGCGCGCGACGATGTCGTCGACACCCATCTCGTTCTCGACCAGGCATTCGAGGATGTCGTCGAGCACCGGATAGGGCGGCAGTGAATCCTGGTCGGTCTGGTTGGGCCGCAGTTCGGCCGATGGCGCCTTGTCGATGATGTTCTGCGGAATCACTTCGCCCGAGGGCCCCAGCGCGCCCGGCGGCACGGTGCCATTGCGCCATCGGGCCAGCGCGTAGACCTGCATCTTGTAAAGGTCCTTGATCGGGTTGAAGCCGCCGTTCATGTCGCCGTAGAGCGTGGCGTAGCCCACCGACATCTCGCTCTTGTTGCCCGTCGTCACCACCATCGAGCCGAACTTGTTGGAGATCGCCATCAGGATCGTACCGCGAGCGCGGCTCTGCAGGTTCTCCTCGGTGATGCCTTCCTTGGTGCCCTCGAAGATCTGCGTCAGCGCATGGCCGAAGCCCTCGACCGGCTCGAAGATCGGCACGATGTCGTAGCGGCAGCCGAGCGCACGCGCGCAGGCCTCGGCGTCGGTCAGCGAATCCTTCGACGTGTAGCGGTATGGCATCATCACAGCGCGAAGCCGCTCTTCGCCGAGCGCATCGACCGCGAGTGCGGCACAGATCGCCGAGTCGATACCGCCGGAGAGCCCCAGAACGACATCCTTGAAGCCATTCTTGTTGACGTAGTCGCGCAGGCCCAGCATGCAGGCGCGATAGTCGGCCTCCTCCGTCTCCGGAATGCGGGACGCGGGGCCGTCGGTGCAGCGCCAGCCGTCCGGTTCGCCCTCTTCGTTACCGCGCTTCCACGTTGTGACGACGACCGTTTCCTCAAACTGACTCATCTGGAAGGCGAGCGACTTGTCGGCATTGATGGCGAAGGAGGCGCCGTCGAATATCAGTTCGTCCTGCCCGCCCATCTGATTGGCGTATAGCATCGGCAGGCCGGTCTCGATGACCTGCCTGATGACGACCTGCTGGCGAACGTCGATCTTGCCGCGATAGTAAGGCGAACCGTTCGGGACGAGCAGAATCTCCGCCCCGCTCTCAGCCAGCGTCTCGCAGACGCCCAACGCGCCCCAGATATCCTCGCAGATCGGGATGCCGAGACGGATGCCGCGGAAGTTGACCGGTCCGGGCATATCCGGTCCGGACTGGAAGACGCGCTTCTCGTCGAACTCGCCGTAGTTCGGCAGGTCGACCTTGAAGCGTTCGGCGAGGATCCGGCCGCCATCGGCGACGATGATCGCGTTGTGGATGCCGCTCTTGCGCTTCAAGGGCGTGCCGATGACGATGCCGGGGCCGCCGTCGGCGGTATCGGCGGCGAAATCCTGCGCGGCCTTCTCGCATGCCGCAAGAAAAGCAGGCTTCAGCACCAGATCTTCCGGCGGATAGCCCGCGAGGAACAATTCCGTATAGAGGACAAGGTCGGCGCCGTGGCGCGCCGCCTCGTCGCGTGCGTGCCGCGCCTTGGCGAGGTTGCCGGCGATGTCGCCCACGGTCGGGTTAAGCTGGGCTACGGCTATACGGAGGACGGACGGGGCAGACTGGCTCATGCCGTCGGTTTAGCGTGCGGCAGGAGGCGCGGCAATGGCGAGCGGCGTGGGGGCGGCGCCGCTGGCTCATCTCAGGCATGCGCCATCTGGACCGGCCCGCCGCCGCGCGGGAAGGTCAGATGGCTGGCGACGGCAGCCGCCACGGCGCATAGCGCAATGATAGCGATCATCGGCGTCGCCGTTCCGTCCTCCAGCAGCCCGAGGAGAAAGCTCGTCAGCGCGCCGGCGCCGAAGCCGAGAGCTCCCATCAAGGCGGCAGCGACGCCGGAGATGGCGCCGTGTCCTTCGAGGCTGAGCACGCTGCAGGTGGGCATGATGCCGCCCAGCGACGAGACCATGACGAAGAGCAGGACGGCGGTCGGCATCACCCCGCCTGCGCCCGCCAGCTGGATGGCCAGCAGCAGCAGCGCGGCGATACCGTAGATCGCGGTCGAAACCCGGGCGACAGCCCTCAGGCCAAAGCGGGGAACCCGGCGCGCGGCAACCTGAGTCCCGATCCCCAGCCCGATGGCGTTTACGCTGAACAGCAGCGAATAGGCGATCGGGCTCAGGCCGTAGAGGTCGATGAAGATGAAGGACGAGCCCGCGATATAGACGAAGAATCCGCCCTGCGCCAAAGCCAGCGTCCCGGCATAAGGGATGAAGTCGCGGCGCCCGAGCAGATGGCCGTACCATTTGAAGGCATGGTGCGGCCGGCTCACCTGGCGCAATTCGTCCATCCGCGTCTCGGGCAGCACCGACCACGCCAGCACCGCGGCAACCACGCCGAGCACCATGAGCGTCAGGAAGATCAGGCGCCAGGAGCCGAAGCCGAGCATCAGGCTGCCGATCAGGGGCGCGACGATCGGCGCCACGCCGTTTACGAGCACGACCAGCGACATCAGCCGCGCCGCCTTGGCACCGGTGTAGAGATCGCGGATGACGGCCGAGGCCATCACCATGCCGATCGACCCGCCGATCCCCTGCAGCAGGCGCCATGCGAGCAGCTGCCGGACGTCGCCCGCGACCATGCAGCCGAGCGAAGCGACGACAAAGATCGCGAGAGCAAGATAGATCATTGGCTTGCGGCCGGTGCGGTCGGAAACCGGCCCGTAGAACAGCTGCCCTACGGTGAAGCCGAGGAAGAAAGCCATGACGCTGAGCTGGACGCTCGCGGCCGATCCGTCGAGCGATGCCGCGATGCTGGGCATCGCGCCGAGATACATGTCGGTTGCCATTGGTCCGACGCCGCACAGGATTCCGAGCGGGATACCGAGCCGGGAGATGCCTTTGTCCATAAGAGTATTCCGTGAACGCAAGAGCTGATATAAGAAACGGTGTCGTTTCCTTAATCCAGGTAGGAAACGCATTCGTTTCCATTTGTCAACAAGGAATGGAGGAGCTCGATGTCAAACACACCGTCCACACCAGGGCGACCGCCGGTGCTGGAGGATGCCGAACGCAGGCTGCTTATCCTCAAGGCCGCCGAACAGGTATTCGCCGAAATGGGATATGGCGACGCGACCATGGAAGAAGTCGCCCGGGCATGCGGAATGGCGAAGAAGACGATCTACAAGCATTTTCCCGACAAGGCGGCGCTGTTCAGGGCGCTGGTCCACAGCCACGACGTCGTCGAGGCGTGGACCCAGCCTGCCGGCGCGGACGGACCTCATTCGGACTTTCGCGAGACCCTGCTCGGTCTGGTCTCGTATGTGCTGTCGCCGCGGCAGTTGACCCTGACGCGGCTCGTCATCTCGGAAGCGCGCAAATCCCCGGATCTGGCCAGGTTCTTCTACCGCGAATGCATCGACAAGGCGCAGCAGATGGCGGGCGAGCGTTTGCGTTCGGTCATGCCGGACGGAACCGCGGTCGCCCAGGCGAGACTGATGGCCGACATGGTTCTCGGCGCTACGCTCGGCCAGTTGCATCTCCGGGCGCTGATCCTCGATGTCGACCGCGAAACGCTGGACCGGGACCTCAGGGAGCGGATTGAGCGCGTCGTCGCCATCTTCCCGCACCCGCCAGACTGAGTGCTCGACCGAAGCGCGCAACGGGACGGAGACAGGCAGCGACGATTGCCGAAGCCGGCCGCCGTCACTCACTCATATAGGCCGCGATTTCCTCTGGGCGGTGATTGATGCCAGTCGACATGGCGAGGACGCGCGAGATGTGCGTTCGGCTGAGGCCGGTTTCCCCGGCCCATTCGTTCACCTGCCATTGTATTCGGGCAAGATCACCCTTTGAAACCGGCTGCTCGGCGATCTGGAGGCCGGCCTCGCGCAACGCCGCCGCCATGTCGCGCGAGATGATGAAGGCGTCCCAGCCGATGAAGCGCAGGAAATACTGGCCGGTATTGCCGCCGAGCCGCGAACCGTGTTTGGCCAGATAGGCGGTGAGCCCGATCTGATCGTCGGCAGGCCATTCGGCGAGGAAGCGACCGAAGCCGCCGTGTTCGCGCGACACTTGGTCGACGAAGGCGGCATTGTCGCGCACCGACCTGATCTTCTGCGGGTTGCGCACGATACGCTTATCGGCGGCGAGATCGTGCCAGAACTCGTCCGGCTGGAACAGCAGAGCCTTCGGCTCGAAGCCGAGAAAGGCTGCCTCGAAGCCCGGCCACTTGGCTTCGATCACGCGCCAGACGAAACCCGCCGAGAAGATTCTCACCGCCATCTGCGAGAGAATGCGATCATCCGTCAGCGAGGCGAGCCCGGCATTGTCAGGCGGAGTGCCGAGCAGGCGCGAAAGCACCTCTTCGCCGCCCTTGCGCAGGGCGGCGCGGGCGCGGATCGCGGCAAAACTCTCCATTGATTTCTCTCCCAAACGGCGCTTTGTGGCGGCGCCGCCCATATTTTCGCCAATCGCGCGATCCTTGCCAAGGCCGCTGCGCGAGGAGGTCTACATGAGCAGGACGATCGATGAGCTGTCCACCCGCTGGCTCAAGCGCAACCTCGATAGCCTGAGCGAGGAAGAACTGCGCGTGCTGCAGAGCGCTCTCGACCGTCGGCCCATCTCGCGCGACGTGAACGAGGATCTGGCAGGGCAGGCAAGCCTCGGCGAACGGATCGCCGACGCCATTGCGCGCGTCGGCGGCTCCTGGACCTTCATCATCGCCTTCCTGCTGTTCCTTCTGCTGTGGACGACGGGCAATGCCTACCTTCTGAGCCGCGAGGCTTTCGACCCTTACCCGTTCATCTTCTTGAATCTCGTCCTGTCGATGCTGGCGGCTCTGCAGGCACCGATCATCATGATGTCACAGAACCGGCAGGCCGCCCGCGACCGACTCGATGCGGCGCATGACTACGAGGTGAACTTGAAGGCCGAAATCGAGATCCTGGCGCTGCATGAAAAGCTGGACGAGTTGCGCCGGCGCGAGATCGTCAGCCTGCAGACCGACATCGCCGAACTCTCCGCACATCTGAAGCGCATCGACGCCCGCCTTGGCTGGACCGGCGACCAGTGATCGCGTCGACGGTCGTGATTGCTGGGTTCGGCCCATGCCTCGGCCACGCTCGGAGCCGCCGCTGAGCGGCTAGAACGCTGTCCCCGCGATCCTTTCCGCGACCGCGAGCAGCCAGACGCCGCCGGCGATGACGATGGAGATGAGCACCGCGAGAGAGCCGCAGTCCTTGGCGAGCTGAATATCGGTGTTGAATTCGCGGCTGAAGGCATCGCAAGCCGCCTCGATGCCGGTGTTCAGCACCTCGACGATGATCAGAAGCAGGAGCGCACCAATGAGCAGCGCGAAACCGCGCCAGCCTTCGGCCAGGAACCAGGCGACCGGCAGCGCGGCAAGCAGCAGGAAGACTTCCTGCTGAAAGGCCTTCTCGGAGCGGATCAGCCGGCCGAAAGCGCGCAGCGAGTTCCGGAATGCATTGACGAGGCGTTGCATCGGCGATCTCCGCCCGACCAGCCGGGCGGGGACCGTTTAGCCGATTTCTGTCTCAATGGAAGAGATAGGAGTCGTAGGCGAAGAAGCCGAGTTCCTTGGACGCATGCACGCGCTCGCCACGCGCGGCTTTGCCCGCAGCCCCGAGCGCGAAGAAGATCGGCATCAGATGCTCGTCGGTCGGGTGGTTCTCGGCCGGGAACGGCGCGCGGCTCTTCCAGTCGAGCAGCGCGTCGATGTCGCCCGCGTCGATCCTCTCGGCAAACCATGTGGTGAATGCATCGACCTTGCGCACGAGTTCCGGATCCGGCGCCCTGCCCTCGCGCATGACCGGGAAGAACGCCCGCAGATTGTGCGTGATATGGCCAGAGCCGACGAGAAGCACGCCCTCCTCGCGCAGCCGGCTGAGTGCCTGGCCCAGCCGATAGTGCCACCTGGCGTCGCGGTTGGGATCGATCGAGACCTGGACGATCGGGATGTCGGCTTTCGGAAAGGCCAGCATCATGGGTGTCCAGGCACCGTGGTCGTACCCGCGCTTGCCGATGGTGCAGGGCGAGAGACCGGCATCATCGAGCAGAGACACGACCCTCGCCGCGAGAGCCGGCTCCCCCGGCGCCGGATATACCATCTTGTAAAGTTCCGGCGCGAATCCCCTGAAATCATAGATCATTTCCGGTGACGGATCGGTGACGACAACGACGCCGTCGGTCTCGAAATGCGCAGAGACAAGGACGATCGCCTTCGGCCGTGGCACGTAAGACGAAAGCGTTTCTAGGAAATGGCGGGCGGCCGTGTCCGACATGACGATGTTGGGACCGCCGTGCGAGACGAAGAGCGAAGGCATGGTCGACATGGGAAATCTCCTTGCATCCTAGATACGCCATCGCGCATGGGACCGGGAGAGCGCACCCCTTCGACTGAGCGTTCAGGATTGTCGAACGCGTTTCGGATATTCGTACATCATTCAAAGACGCAAACGCGCGAGAACGTGGCAAATCGACCGCTGCTTCGTGCCCTCCGTCGACAAACTCGCCGCCGGGCGATGACGGACGCGATTCGGAAGGCTACCCTCGAGAAAACAAGGGGGACGGCATTGCAGGACGAACTCTCGCGCTTCTTCGGAGCGCATCCTGAAACAACACATCTCGACGCGGTATTGTTCGACCTGTGCGGCAATGCGTACGGCAAGCGTATGCCGCGCGCGCATATGGAGAAATTCTTCGAGACCGGCTCGTCGATCTGCGCGGCAATGTCGCTGGTCGATGTCCAGGGCAACACGGCCGATCCGATGGGCTACGGCTTTTCCGACGGCGATCCGGATGCGACGGCAATGCCCGTCGCCGGAACGCTTGCGCCGGTGCCATGGAACCCCGGCATCGCCCAGGTCCTGTGCCAGCCGGCAAATGCGTCCACCGGCGAGGCGTTCTGGTACGATCCGCGCACGGTTCTTTCACGCACCGTCTCGATCCTGCACGCGGCTGGCCTGCGCCCGGTCGTGGCGGCGGAACTTGAATTCTACCTGATCGACTCTGCCCGGGCCGAGCACGGCTCTCCCCTGCCCGCAAGGTCGCCGAAGACCGGGATACCCGAGGCCGCAGGCCGGGTGCTGTCGCTGGCCAAGCTCGACGAGTACCAGCCGTTCCTCTCAGGCGTCGAAGCCGCCTGTGCGGCGCAGGCCATCCCCTCCTCCACCATCATCAGCGAATATGGTGCCGGCCAGTTCGAGGTGAACCTCGAGCATCGCGACGATCCGGTCCGCGCCGCTGACGACGCCTGCCTGCTGCGACGAGTCATCCAGTCCGTCGCGCGGCAGTTCGGCATGGAAGCGACCTTCATGTCGAAACCGTTTCCGGACATGGCCGGCAGCGGATTGCACATCCATGCCAGCGTTCTCGGACCGGACGGACAGAACCTGTTCGACGACCGCAGGCCAGAGGGCCAAGCCATGCTCGGCCATGCGGTCGCCGGTCTGCAGGCGACAATGGCCGAGGGCATGGCGATATTCGCGCCGAACCTCAACGTCTTCCGCCGCTTTGCCGCCAACAATTTCACCCCGGTGACGCGAGACTGGGGCGAGAACAACCGCTCCGTCGCTTTCCGCGTGCCGGTGTCCTCGGGCGCGGCGCGCCGTATCGAGCATCGCGCGTCCGGCGCGGAGGCGAACCCCTATCTGGTGATCGCCGCGGTACTTGCGGGCATGCATCACGGCATCGAAAACAGGCTCGACCCTGGCCCGATGCATAGCGGCAATGCGGGTGCGGAGATCGACCCGGAGTTGCCGCTGACGCCGTGGGATTCGCTGAAGGCCCTGCGTGCGGCGAAAATCCTGCCGCGCTGGCTGGGCGAGGACTATCCGGCGATCTATGCCAGCGTGAAGGAGGCGGAGTTCGCAGCCTTCATGAGCGCGATCTCGCGGCGCGAATACGAATGGTACCTATAAGCAGCCACATTACCAAGATTTAACCGGTCTGGGTGGCAGCGCGCGTCGCAATCGGGCGGCCAGCGTCCTATCTGCGTGGCCACAACAATCCGGATTCGACATGCCCCCAGAGAACCGACGCGGGCTGCTGCTCGTGAACCCAAAGGCGCGTCGCGGCGGCGAGGCGATCGCGCCGCTGGTCGAGCGCCTCAAGGCCGGTGGCGTCGCCGCGACCATCGAGCCTTTCGACGCGCTGCCTGAAATCTCCCGCGACATCGTGCGGCTGCGCGACACGGCGGACCTGGTGATCGTATGTGGCGGCGACGGGTCCGTCTCGTCGGCGGCGATGGCGGCGCTCGAGAGCCGGCTGCCGCTTGGGATTATTCCGATGGGCACCGCCAACGACCTCGCCCGCACACTGGGCGTCCCCGCAGACCTCGGCAAGGCGGCCGACGTGATCGCGGCCGGGCATACGCGCCGCATCGATGTCGGGACGGTGAACGGCCACGCTTTCTTCAACGTCGCCAGCATCGGGCTCTCGACCGAACTCGCCCGCGGCCTCGACCCCAGTCTGAAGCGGCGTTTCGGCCGTTTCGGCTATGTGCTGGCGGCATCAAGGGTGCTGTCCAAGGCGGACAGGTTCCGGGCGCGCATCACCGAGAAAGGGTTGCGTATCGAGGCTTCGACCTACCAAATCGCCATCGGCAATGGCCGCCACTATGGCGGCGGTAACGTCGTCGAGGCCTCGGCCTCGATCGATGACGGGCACCTCGACCTCTACAGTCTAGAAATGAGAAACGTCTGGAAGCTGGCCTTGATGCTGCGCTCGTTTCGGGCCGGCACCCATGGCGCCTGGCGCGAGGTCCGCACCGCCCGCTGCATCGAATTCGACGTCGAGACCGACAAGGAGATGGCCGTCAATGCCGACGGCGAGATCGTCACGTCGACGCCGGCGCATTTCAAAGTCCTGCCCAAAGCAATCGCCGTCTTCGCGCCACGCGCGGCACCGTGAACGACAAAGGGCGCCCGAAGGCGCCCGTTGACGTATCGCGACCGAACCGCTCAGCCGTTCGCGGCCTTCTTCGCAGGCGCCTGTTTGCCCTTCTTGAGCAATTCGCTGACCAGGAAAGCCAATTCCACGGCCTGATCGGCATTGAGGCGCGGATCGCAATGGGTGTGATAGCGGTCCTGCAGGTCCTCGTCGCGGACGGCGCGTGCGCCGCCGGTGCATTCGGTGACGTTCTTGCCGGTCATCTCGACATGGATACCGCCCGGATGCGTGCCTTCGGCGTGGTGCACCTCGAAGAAGGTCTGCACCTCCTTCAGAATGCGGTCGAAGGGCCGCGTCTTGTAGCCTGCGGCGGTGATCGTGTTGCCGTGCATCGGGTCGCAGGACCAGACGACCTTGCGGCCTTCCTTCTCGACGGCACGGACGAGCTTGGGCAGGTGTTCGCCGACCTTGTCGTAGCCGAAGCGGGCGATCAGGGTCAGGCGGCCGGGCTCATTTTCCGGATTGAGCAGGTCGATGAGTTGGATCAGGCCGTCCGGCGTCAGCGAGGGACCGCACTTCAACCCCAGCGGATTCTTGATGCCGCGGCAGTATTCGACATGCGCATGGTCGGGCTGGCGGGTACGGTCGCCAATCCAGATCATGTGGCCCGACGTCGCGTACCAGTCGCCCGACGTGGAGTCGACGCGGGTCAGCGCCTCCTCATAGCCGAGGAGCAGCGCCTCGTGGCTGGTGTAGAAATCGGTCTCGCGCAGCGCGTAGTTGGTCTCCGAGGTGATGCCGACGGCGCGCATGAAGTCCATCGTCTCGGTGATGCGGTTGGCGAGCGCCTCATATTTTTCCGACTGCGGGCTGTCGGAGACGAAGCCCAGCATCCAGCGGTGCACGTTCTCGAGCGAGGCATAGCCGCCCTGCGCGAAGGCGCGCAGAAGGTTGAGCGTCGCGGCAGACTGGCGGTAGGCCATCTCCTGGCGCGCCGGGTCGGGGATGCGCGATTTCTCGTCGAAGTCGATGCCGTTTATGATGTCGCCGCGGTAGGACGGCAGCACGACTTCGCCCTTCTTCTCCACGTCGGAAGAGCGCGGCTTGGCGAACTGGCCGGCGATGCGGCCGACTTTCACCACCGGCTGCGAGCCGGCGAAGGTCAGCACCACCGACATCTGCAGGAAGACGCGGAAGAAGTCGCGGATGTTGTCGGCGCCATGCTCGGCGAAGCTCTCGGCGCAATCGCCGCCCTGCAGCAGAAAGCCCCTGCCCTCGGCGACCTCGGCCAACTGCTTCTTCAGCTTGCGCGCCTCACCTGCAAAAACGAGGGGCGGATAGCTTGCGAGGCTCTTTTCCACCGCTTCGAGAGCCGTGAGGTCCGGATAGGACGGGACCTGCTGGATCGGCTTGCCGCGCCAGGAATTCGGAGACCATTTCGCCATTTTCGCACCCAATCACGCTGCGGGACGGCAGCCCGCGCCAGAACCCCGGCTTTCCGGGAAGGCGGTCCTATACAGGACACAGGGCTTTTCTTCCAGAGCCATTCGCCCGGCCGGTCTGTCCTAACGTCAGTGTGGCCGATCCGCCACCTTGGCGCGATGGCGTAAACGCGACGGGAATATTTCATTAGGACAATAGGCGAACCATGTTAGCCTCAAAAGAAAAAGCAAATCAGTCTTTGGGACGGGAACAAGGGTGGGGATGAGGTGAATCGGGTCTTCGGGCCACGATGGGTGTCGGCATCACTGCGGTGGTTCGGCGTCGACAGTGACGCATCTCCGCATCGGACACCCGTATCGGCGATGCGCAGCTTCTGGGGCTTGCTCAGAGCCTACTGGTTCTCGGAATCCTGGAAGGAAGCGTGGGGGTTCACCCTCGTCATCGCCATCCTGACGGGGCTTTCCAGCAAGGCCAGCGTGTGGATGGCCGAGGCCTCCGGCGAACTGATCAACTCCATCGCCTTCTTCCATAGCGACGACAACATCACCCCTTTGCGGTCTCTGCTGATGGCGGCCGGCACGCTGGTCTTCCTGGTCATCCTGAAGGATGCCGGCTTCACCGGGGTCAGACACCTGTTCTCGACCACGCTGCATCGCAAATGGCGCGCCTGGCTCGACCGGCGCTTCAACGACGCTCTGCTCGACGTCAACCACACGCACTATCACCTGCAGAACGGCGACGCCGGGACCGCGCTCGACAATGTCGATCAGCGCGTGCAGGAGGCGGTCAAGGGGATGACCGGCGGCGCGATCGGACTGGCGATGGGCGTCGTCGGCGTGCTGATGTCGGTGTTCTTCGTCGGCCAGAAGCTGATCGAGACCTCGACGTCGGTCACCGGGCTCGACTTCCTCGGCGAATATGGCAGCGCAGCGCTCGCCTTCTGCGCCGTGCTAGTCTACGTGCCGATCAATACCTGGATCGCGTTGAAGCTCGGCGGACTGCTCGAACGCCTGACGATCCGGATGCAACAGGCCGAGGGCAGCTATCGCGGCGCTCTGAATACGCTGTTGCGACGCAGTTTCCACGTCGCGGCGGCCGGTGGCGAAGGCGTCCAGAAAGACATCCACCGCCGGATCTACCGCGACATCGACGGCACCTGGGGCAGCCTCAACAAGGTGCATGCCGGCTACATGTCGTTCGAGCTGATCTATAATTTCGTTGCCGCCCGCATTGTCGCCTACGGACCGGGATTGCTGCCATACATGAACCAGCAGGTCAGTCTGAAGAGCTACGTCACGGGCGCGGAACTGATCAATTCGATGATCCAGCAGTGCTCGTGGTTCATCCATGTGATGCCGGCCATCGCAACGCTCAAGGCCAATTCTCGCCGCATCATCGATCTTGCCGAGGCGATCGAAAACGTGCAGGCGCCGACCGACTATTACCGCCGCACCGGCCGCAGCGAATTCCTGCACCACCGTCAAGAGGCCGCTTTCGGTCTGACCATCCGCAATCTGGAGCTGACGCATCAGGGAAAAGAGACGCCTCCGTTCCTGTCGGCGCCGCTCCTCAACTTCCGTCCCGGCGAATGGACGTTCGTGTCCGGCGAATCCGGCTCCGGCAAGACCTCGCTGATCAAGGCGATCAACGGGTTGTGGCCTTATGGGGCCGGCAGTATCGCACTGCCGGAGGGCGTGCGCACCTTCTACGCCTCGCAGGACATCAGGCTGCCGCCCATCACCCTCAAGCGGCTTGTCTGCCTTCCCGACCCGCCCGACGAATTTCGCGATGCGCAGGTGGCGGCCGCATTGCATGATGCCGGCCTTGGAGCCTTTATCGCCTATCTCGATGAGGAGACGCGAGACGGCCAGCCCTGGGATACGGTGCTGTCGGGCGGCCAGAGGCAGAAGCTGTTCGTCGCGCGCATCCTGCTGCACAAGCCGGGTCTCCTGTTCCTAGACGAAGCCACGGCCGCACTCGACGGCCCGTCGAAGATTGCCTTCCACCAGGCGATCAAGGACCATTGTCCCAACGTTACTGTGATCAGCGTGATGCACGAAGCGGTGCCGCCGCGCTCTGCCTCTGGCGAGAGTTTCTACGATTCGATCGTCACGGTTGCGAACGGCGTGGCCTCCAAGCGGCAGATCGACCCCGTGCTGCCCGAGGGCACCATCCCCTTCCCCGCCAAGCGCCCGCGCAGGCGGCGGCTGGAGAGTATCCGGGTGCCGGCCGAGTAAGGCTGTTTGTTCAAGTCAGAACAATCTTCTTGACTTTGACGTTAACGTCAATGGTAGCTTCCGTTTGTTGATAGGGAGGTGCCGATGACCGCGCATGCCATGCCGCCCACGCCGTCACACACGGTGACGAAGCGCGACATCCGCTTCGACGCTCCGGACGGTTTCGTGCTTGAGGGCACGCTTTTCGAAGGCACCGGAGCCGGTCCGCTGGTCCTGATCTCCTCCGCGACCGCGGTTCCGCGCGGTCTCTATGCGGGCTTCGCCTCCGCGGCGGTCGCGGCCGGCGCACGCGCCGCGCTGGTCTACGACTATCGCGGCACCGGTGGGTCGACCGCGCCCGCCGGCTGGCGGATGAGAATCGGCATGAAGGACTGGGCGCTGCTCGATTTCCCCGCGGCGGCCCGGGCGCTCGACGCTGTCGCGACCGGTCACCCTATGGTCGGCGTCGGACAATCCTATGGCGGCCAGGCGCTGGGCCTGAGCGGCATCTCCGACCGATTCGAGCGCTACGGAATGGTGGCGACGATGTCCGGCTATTTCGGCGGGCTGAACGACCGCGCGGCGAAGTGGCGGATGCTCGGGATCGGCGTTCCCGTCTCGCTGGCGTTCGGCCACACGCCGAAATGGCTTGGCATCGGCGAACCGATCCCGGGGACGGTGTTCCGCGACTGGGCTCGGTGGTGCTCGAAGCCCGACTATTTCTTCGACGACCCGGCCTTTGCGGAGACCGCGCGCTACGCCGACGTGCGCACGCCAATCCTGGCGCTCGGCATGGACGACGACCATTGGGGCACGCGCCGCGCGGTCGCCGCCCTGATGCGGCACTATTCGAATGCGCCGGTCGAGGAGCGCTGGATCTCGCCCGAAGAAGGCGGTTCGCCGATCGGCCATCTCGGCTTCTTCCGATCGCGTTTCGCGGTAACGCTCTGGCCCGACCTGATCGGCTGGCTGGTCGACGGCAGGCCGGTGCGGTTCGGCCGGCCCGCCTGACGCGCCAGATCCGGCCGACAGATCACGCGGCCTGCGCGAGAGCCACCGCATCGGGCCCGGCCGGGAAGCGCAGCTGTCCGGAGGAGTCGTTGGCGGCGCGCCAGACCGCCTCGGCGACATCCGTCTCCGTCGTCACCAGGGCCGGCTTTGCGAATCCAGCGAAGATCGGCCGGGCGAACGCCTCGTAGGCCTCGGGAATCAGGTCCTCGATGTGCAGCTCTGTGTTGTGCGAAAAACGCGTCGTCGGCGCATAGCCCGGTTCGACGAGCTTGGCGCGAAGCCCAAAGGCCGCGAGTTCGTGCGCCAGCGACCCGGTGAATCCCTCGATTGCCATCTTGCTCGCAGTGTAGGCCGCCGCCAGCGGCATCGGCGCCAGGGTGACGCTCGAGGTCACGTTGACGATCACGCCCGACCGCCGTTCCCGCATCTGCGGAATGACGGCCTGTGTCATCGCCATGACGCCGAAGGTGTTGGTGTCGAAGACCTTGCGCACATGCGCCATCGGCGTCGCCTCTAAGACGCCGACGACCCCAATGCCGGCATTGTTGACGAGGACGTCGATCGGGCCGGCAGCTTCGACCGCGGCCGAGATACTGGCAGGGCTGGTCACGTCGAGCGGCAGGATGCGAATCCGCTCGGAGCGGGGCAGGATGTTTTCACGCGGTGTCCGCATGGTGGCGATCACGTTCCAGCCCTGGGCATGGAAGTGGCGGGCAGTCTCCAGACCATAACCCGACGAGGCTCCGGTAATGAGCACGGTTTTCATGACGATGTCCTTTCGTTGTCTGACATCGCCTTGTTAGTCGCTCAAGGCCGGACGATCTACGATTGAAAGTCCGCATTTCTTTCGCTATCGTCCAGAAATGAGTGATCCTCTCTCCGAAATCATCTCGCTGCTCCAGCCGCGGGCCGTGTTCTCGAAAGGCATCAGCGGCGCCGGCCGCTGGGCGGTCCGGTACTCGGATTTCGGCGAACCAAGCTTCTGCACGGTGCTTGAGGGGAGTTGCCTGCTCGCCGTGGACGGCAAAGAGGTAATCACGCTGAACGCCGGCGATTTCGTCCTCTTGCCTGCTACGCCCGGGTTCACCATTTCGGGCTTCGAACCCGTCACGCCCGAATTCATCGACCCGAAGGCAACGCCCGTGCCGGCGGGCGAAGTCCGCCACGGCACGCCGGACGGAGATCCGGACGTGCGCCTCCTTGGCGGCTATTTCGAATTCGACTCCCCAAATGCCGAGCTGCTGTTGTCGCTTCTGCCGGCAGTGGTGCATGTGCGCGGCATCGACCGCCTCGCCACACTGGTGCGGCTCGTGGCGGAGGAAACAAGGGCGCCACGACCGGGTCGCGACCTCGTGCTGACGCGCCTGGTGGAGGTGTTGCTGATCGAGGCACTGCGGTTGGCCCCCGGTGACGATGCGCCTCCCGGTCTGCTGCGCGGACTTGGCGACACGCGGCTGGCGGCCGCCATCCGGCAGATGCACGAAGCACCGGCACGGCCGTGGACCGTGGCCCAGCTGGCCCGGACGTGCGCCCTCTCCCGTTCGGCTTTCTTCGATCAGTTCACGCGCGCGGTCGGACTGTCGCCGATGGAGTATCTCGTCGCGTGGCGCATGGCCGTTGCAAGGGGCCTGCTGCGGCAGAAGCATATGTCCATCGCGGACGTGGCCGAACGCGTCGGCTACAGCTCAGCCAGCACGTTCAGCACGGCCTTCAGCCGGCATGTGGGCCAGCCGCCGCGAAGCTTTGCACGCGCACACGGGTGAGAGGCGGGCCGGCCCGAGTCAGTCCACCCGCTCCCCGCCCTTCAGGCGATAGCTCGGCTGGTACATCGTGACGAGTTCCTCGGCCGCGGTCGGATGCACCGCCATCGTCGCGTCGACCACGTCCTTGGTCAGCCGGCCCTTGATCACGATGCCGAGCAGTTGCGCCATTTCGCCGGCGTCGGGGCCGAGGATGTGGGCGCCCACGACGATCCGCGTCTTCGCGTCGACAACCAGCTTGGTCAGCATCCTTTCCTGGCGGCCCGGCAGGATATTGCGCATCGGACGGAACACGGCGCGGTAGACCTCCACCTCGTCATATTCCTTGCCCGCATCCTCTTCGGAGAGTCCGACCGTGCCGATCTCGGGCTGCGAGAAGACCGCCGTCGCCACCGCCTCAAGGTCCGGCCGCGTCGGCTTGCCGCGGAACACCGTATCGACGAAGCACATCGCCTCGTGGATCGCGACGGGGGTGAGTTGCACGCGGTTGGTGACGTCGCCGACGGCGAAGATGTTGGGCACGCTGGTGCGGGAATAGTCGTCGACGACGATCTCGCCGATCTTGCCCAACGCCACGCCGGCCGCTTCGAGCCCGAGGTTCTCCGTGTTCGGCATGCGGCCCAGCGCCAGCATCACCTGGTCGGCGACGATAGGCTCACCTTCGTTGAGGTGTGCGACGAGTTTGCCGTCGGTTCGCTTTTCGATCTGCTCGAAGATCGTCTGGCAAAGAATGCGGATGCCCTTCTTCTCCATCGTCTCGTGCAGCATGTGGCGCAGATCGTGATCGAAACGGCCAAGGATCTCCTTGCCGCGATAGACGAGCGTCGTCTCGACGCCGAGCCCGTGGAAGATGTTGGCGAATTCGACCGCGATATAGCCGCCGCCGGCGATCACGATCGACTTCGGCAGTTCGGCGAGATGGAATGCATCGTCGGACAGGATGCAATGCTCATGGCCCGGCAGCGAGGCGTGCGGGTTGGGACGTCCGCCGGTGGCGACAAGGATATGCTCGGCCGTCACCGTGCGCTTCTCCGCCTCGATGCGCACCGTATGGGCATCGACCAGTGTTGCACGACTGTGGAAGGTGTCGCCGCCGGCACGGTCGATACCGCCCCTGTAGAGGCCTTCCAGCCGGGCGATCTCGCGATCCTTGTTGGCGATCAGGGTCGGCCAGTCGAACGACGTCTCGCCGACGCTCCAGCCGTAGCCGACCGCATCCTCGAAATGTTCGGGATATTGCGAGGCATAGACGAACAGCTTCTTGGGCACGCAGCCGCGGATGACGCAGGTGCCGCCGAAGCGGTATTCCTCGGCGATGCCGACCCGCTTGCCGAGGCTTGCCGAAACTCGCGCGGCGCGCACGCCGCCCGAACCGCCTCCGATGACGAAGAGATCGTAATCGTATGCCGTCATGGAATGCCTCGCGCCGCCTTCAATTGCCCCGTGGCAGGTAGTCCTTGCGGCGTGAAAAGAAAAGCCCGGGACAGGCCCGGGCTCGTCACGAAACGGATAGTGGCCTTATTGGGCCGGCGGGTTCAGCTTCGGCGCGGCGGGATCCTGCGCGGGCTGCGCCTCGACGGGCGCCGGCTGCTGCGCCGCAGGCGCGATTTCCGCGAGCTTCTTGCCGACCGCCTGGGACAGGTCACGGGCGATACCAAGCTGCCAGATGTCGACGGCCTTGCTCACCTCGCGGCCGACGATCGGGCTGTCGGAGAGAAACTTCTTGCCGGTGGGGGAATTGTGGAAGTTCGCGATCTCGGTGAGTTCCTGCTCGCTGAACGCCTTGGCGAAGGCGATCGCCACTTCCTTCTCCAGATCGCCGCGGCGCGGCGCGATGGCCAGCGTCTCCTCGTCGACGATGCGGACGATGTCGGCTTCGAGATTCGGATTCTTCTGGATCAGCTCGACCTTCAGCATCTGGTTGGCCTGCGGCAGGATCGAATCCATCGAGTCAGTCGCCTTGATCGAGGTGATCGCCGCGCGCGCCGCCTTGAGGTGGCTGTCGGAGATCTCCTGAGCGGAAGCCAGGGAGGATCCGGCCAGCACCGCCACCGTGGCCAGTGCGGCAATGACGCGACGGGGATGGGTGAATAGCACCATGTTAACCTCGAACTCCCTGTTCAGCGGGCGGGAACAAGCGTCCGGATTCCGCTGGAACCCGCGATGACGGCCAGGTCCGCAAGACCCAGAAATAGACCATGCTCGACGACGCCGGGGATGGCGTGCAACGCATCGGACAGCGCTCTTGCGTCCTGAATGCGGCCAAAAGATGCATCGAGGATCAAATGACCGCCATCTGTAACAAATGGTTGGTCCCCCGTCATCCGCAATGTCAGCGGGCCGGACAGGCCAAGCGACGCGGCCGCCTTCGAGACGGCGATTTCCGTCGCCTTGAGGCCGAAGCGGTTCACTTCGATGGGCAGGGGAAATCGACCCAGCGTCGCCACGATCTTGGATTCGTCGGCAATCACGATCATCCTTGCAGATGCCGAAGCGACGATCTTCTCGCGCAGCAGCGCGCCGCCGCCGCCCTTGATCAGGGACAAGTGGGCGTCGATCTCGTCCGCGCCGTCGATCGTCAGGTCGAGCTCGGGCGTCTCGTCCAGCGTCGACAGCGGCACGCCGAGTTCGGCACACAATGCCGCCGTTCGCTCGGAGGTCGGGACGCCGATGATCTCCATACCGCCGGCGACCTTCACGGCGAGCAGGCGCACGAATTCCTCGGCGGTGGATCCGGTGCCGATGCCGAGCCGCATCCCGGACGCCACATGTTCGAGTGCGGCCCGCGCCGCCTCGATCTTCATCGCCTTCGCATCCATCTGCAATCGTTCCGCCCCAGGTGTCGCGCGCTCCTAACATCTTTGCACCATCCGGCAAAGCCTCGCCGTCTCGGGGATTGCGGTCTGCCACTGCACGGGCTATCCGCCAAGGCGCTCCATCTGCGGAGCCGGCAAGCAGGACCGGACATGGACAGGCCAACCATCGTATTCGACCTCGACGGCACGCTGGTCGACACCGCGCCCGACCTGCTCGACAGCCTGAACCACACGCTGGACGCCGGCGGCGCTCCGCCGACCGACGTCGCCGGCTTCCGCCAGTTCGTCGGCCATGGCGCCCGCGTCCTGATCGAGCGCGCCTACCAGGCGCAAAGGCGGGCCCTTCCCGTAGACGAGCATGACCGCCTCTTCGCGCTGTTCCTGGAGCACTATGGCGCCAACATCCCGGGCCAGTCGAAGCCTTTTCCGGGGGTCGTCGAAGCGCTGGACCGCTTCAGCGCCGCCGGCTTCCTGCTTGCGGTCTGCACCAACAAGACGGAGGAATTCTCCAGGCGCCTGCTCGTCGGGCTCGGGATCAGCGGTTATTTCGAGGCCATCTGCGGACAAGACACCTTCGCCTTCCGCAAGCCGGATCCGCGCCACCTGACCGAGACCATCCGCATCGCCGGCGGAACGCCGGACACCTCCGTCATGGTCGGCGATTCCCGCACCGACATCGATACCGCCAAGGCGGCGGGAGTTCCCGTCGTCGCCGTGGATTTCGGCTACACCGATCGCCATGTGCGCGAATTGGAGCCGAGCGTGGTGATTTCCCACTTCGACGAGCTGACCATCGCATTGGCCGACCGCCTGATCGCATCGGCGAAGGGATGACGATTCCGGCAGCTGCGAGATTTCAGATCGGGGAGACTGGACGGGGATGGTGGGCGATGTAGGGATTGAACCTA